>CAZDEW010000001.1:0-17219 GCA_964504585.1 uncultured Pseudomonadales bacterium
CATCGAAGACTCTTTTGGTTGGCACGAGACAGTCTGTGGCAATAGCCACAAAGAGCATATCGATAAAAATTTTGGAGTGCGAGACTATCAAGCTGATCGTAATAACTGGAAACAGAACGGATACGATAGTTTTTTAGTGGAGCTAGCCAAGTACGAGCTAGACGATCGCTCAATGGCGTCCAATGTAAACTTCTTTAGCGCTGTGGAGGTTAATGAATCTGGTGATTTGAGTCTGGCCAGCCCGTCAGAGCCTGGTGATTCTGTAACGCTGCGTTTTGAAATGGACACGCTCGTGGTTATGCATAGCTGTCCGCATCCACTATCACAAACAACGGAGTATCCACGCAAGCCGGTGGATATTCTTCTAGAGCCCGCTCAAGCGGTGGCGGAAGACGATTTCTGCAAAAATTTTCGGCCCGAAAATCAGCGTGGATTTGAAAATAACGCTTTGTACCATATGGGCCTAAGCCAACACGCAGAAGCTCGGGGGGTGTAGCAATGATTGTAGAGAGCGAACTGACAGTGCAAGAGGCATCGCGCCGGTTTATAGTCCCGGCGGGCGATTATTTTCTACAGCGTATTGCCGCAGGCAGCGTGTTGCGAATTATCGATCTTGAGGGAAATCAGGCTGCTGATACCTTATTTTATAAAGCTGATGACACCTCCGAGCGCTACAGTGCAATGGACACAGTGCGTGAGCAGGGAAACATTTACCTCACCGCCGGCTCTATCTTAAAGAGCAACTTCAATCGAGACTTGCTTGAAGTTATTGCCGATACCTGTGGGCGTCACGATACTCTGGGAGGGGCATGTGCGACGGAATCCAATACCGTTCGCTACGACCTGGAAAAGCGCTGTATGCACGCTTGCAGAGACAGCTGGATGCTTGCTTTGCAAGAGAGGCCAGAGTTCGGCTTAAGCAAGATAGACGTTACTCATAACATCAATTTCTTCATGAACGTACCTGTCACTCCAGAGGGCGGTTTGACGTTTGAAGATGGCATTTCCGCACCTGGTAAGTACGTTGAGCTAAAAGCATTAGTGGACGTGCTAGTACTGGTTTCAAACTGTCCTCAGCTCAACAATCCCTGTAATGGCTACAACCCCACGCCAATAGAGCTGGTCGTATGGGAGTGAAGCAGTCTCGCAAAGGCTCTCGGATTGAGGTCGTACAGCCAGGCACACAAACCACATTTCAGGATTTTCCCGGCCGCGTCGGGTACTGGCAGGTTGGTGTCCCACCTTCTGGCCCCATGGATAGCCTCGCGTTTCGCTTCGGCAATTGGATACTGGGTAATACGGAATCCGCCGCTGGGCTAGAAATAACGCTTTCTGGACCCGAACTGGTTTTTCATCAAGAACTAGTTATTGCTTTGACGGGGGCGCCCGTATTAGCCCGCCTTAACGGAGCGGCAATGCCACAGTGGAACGCTGTGAAAGTCAAAGCCGGTAGTCGCTTGTCGATAGGCTTTGTGAAGAGTGGTGTTCGCGCCTATCTGTGCGTGCAAAAAGGTCTGGCCTCCGAAGACTATCTAGGTAGTGCGAGCACATTTACGCTTGGCGGATTCGGTGGCATAGATGGAAGAGCGCTACAGGCAGGCGACGAGCTTTTTGTTGCCGCCGATAGCGCAGAGGTGTCAGCCTGTCGACACATCAATCGAGATTATATTCCCCAATACACGAGCAACTGGGAACTACGAGTGCTTTACGGGCCGCAGGGTTCGCCAGACTTTCTTACAGCAAAGGATATCGAGCAATTTTTCTCGGCGTCGTGGTCGGTTCACCATAATTCTAACCGCACTGGGATTCGCTTGATTGGCCCCAAGCCTGACTGGGCCAGACCCGATGGCGGCGAGGCGGGTTTGCACCCCTCCAATTTGCATGACAATGCTTACGCGATTGGGAGCGTCGACTTTACCGGAGATATGCCGGTGATTCTTGGGCCGGACGGCCCAAGTCTGGGCGGGTTTGTTTGTCCAGCGACTGTTATCAACGCAGATTTGTGGAAGCTTGGTCAGCTGAGAGCGGGCGATCAGGTTCGCTTCGTTCAAGTTGATTTGCATCAGGCCAGAAAGCTGGAGTCACAGCAGTCGCGCTACTTCGCCGTTGAGAATACTCCGGCGCCTTGTATTAGCCTGCCCCAGACTAACTATCGTGATCCCGTTTTGCGTCGTTCCAATTACGCAGGAGGGCGTCCGGATGTTGTCTACCGCATAGCAGGTGATGCGAATATCCTGATCGAGTTCGGTGAGATGTTGTTGGACATCGAATATCGATTGCGTGTGCATTGCCTAATGCGCTGGATAGAGAAAGAGTTGTTGGACTGCGTGATTAATCTGACCCCGGGGATTCGTAGCCTTCAAGTGCACTATGATGCCCGTAAAATCGAACTGGATGATTTGCTCAATAAGATAGAGCAGGCAGAGTCGGAACTCACGAGCGTTGATGATATTTCTATCCCCTCGAGGCATGTATATCTACCGCTAAGCTGGGACGATGCTTCAACGCAAAAAGCGATAGACATCTACAGCCAGTCGGTACGCGATGATGCGCCCTGGTGCCCGAGCAACATTGAGTTTATTCGCCGTATCAATGGACTGAACAGCGCAGAAGAAGTTAAGAAAATATTATTCGCAGCCTCCTATCTCGTCATGGGTCTGGGCGATGTTTACCTCGGCGCCCCTGTCGCTACGCCTCTGGATCCAAGGCATCGATTGGTGACGACCAAATACAACCCCGCCAGAACCTGGACCCCGGAAAACGCCGTAGGGATAGGCGGAGCCTATCTATGTATCTATGGCATGGAGGGCCCGGGTGGCTATCAGTTTGTGGGCCGCACTCTACAAATGTGGAACCGCGGTGGAAATCGCCAGGATTTTGAGGAAGGCAAACCGTGGTTACTTCGATTTTTCGATCAAATCCATTTTTATCCTGTTTCCACTGAAGAGCTAGGCGTTATTCGAGAAGACTTTCCCAAAGGCAAGTATCCGCTGCGGATCGAAGATGACCAGTTTTCCCTGGGCGATTATCGACGCTTCCTGAAAGAGAATGAGCAATCGCTTAAAGCCTTCAAGCAAAAACAGCAGGCGGCATTTGACGCTGAAAAACAGTCGTGGATCCAGACGGGCGAGTTAAAGCAAGAAAACAGATGAACCAGAGTTTAACCATTTCCAGTTTGTATCAGGCCTATCGATCTGGTGCTTTGACCCCCAAAAGTTTGCTCGATCAACTAAGAAAGCAAATTGAACAGGATGATCACAACGCCTGGATATACGTCCTTAGCAAGGAGGAGCACGCTAGCTATCTGGCTGCCCTCGAGTATAAAACGGTAGAAGAGTTGCCGCTTTTCGGCATACCGTTTGCCATTAAAGACAATATAGATCTGATCAACGTTCCGACCACGGCAGCGTGTAAGGAGTTTAGCTACACGCCTGATCGCTCAGCGTTTATTGTTCAGGCCTTGGTTGCGGCGGGCGCCATCCCCATGGGGAAAACAAACATGGATCAGTTTGCAACGGGTCTAGTCGGCACGAGATCGCCCTGGGGGGCCTGTAAAAACCCCTTTAACACTGACTATATATCCGGTGGCTCAAGCTCTGGATCTGCCGTTGCTACTGCTGTTGGGCAGGTTAGTTTTGCTCTGGGCACCGACACAGCGGGGTCGGGTCGCGTACCCGCCATGTTAAACAATCTGGTTGGACTTAAGCCAAGTCGTGGCTTGCTCAGCATGACGGGTGTCGTCCCGGCCTGTCGAACGCTCGACTGCCCCTCTATATTTGCGCTAACTGCGAGCGATGCAAATCAGGTCTTTAATGTCGTAGCCAACTATGATGAGCAAGATGTTTTCAGTCGCGCTAACCCCTTTCCAAACACGGCGCGATCCACCGGCTTGCCATCTCGTATGCCGCGTATAGCGATCCCCGTTAAGGACAACTTGAAGTTTTTCGGCGACGACTGTGCAGAACATGCCTTTAGTCAAGCTGTTGCATTATGGCAGGCCATGGGCGCAGAAATACATCGCGTTGATATTAGTCCAATGCTTGATGCCGCACGCTTACTCTATGAGGGCGCGTGGGTCGCAGAACGCTATATTGCTGCCAAGTCAATGATCCAGAGCCAGCCTGAAGCTATTCATCCGGTTGTGAGGCAAATTATTTCGGAAGGCGAGAATAAAAGCGCGGTCGAAGGTTTTGAAAATGAGTATGCCATGCAGGGCTATCGCCGTCTGGCGATCGAGCTGCTCAAAGATGTTGATTTTCTAATGACGCCAACGGCGCCTAGAACTTACACCATTAAAGAAATGTTAGATGATCCAATCTCACTCAACAGCAATATGGGTTATTACACCAACTATATGAACCTGCTTGATCTCTGCGGTGTTGCTGTACCCGCGGGCGACCTGGGCGATAAGCAAAAATTCGGTATCACATTGATTGACAGTAAATTCCAGGAACAGAAACTCCTCGGCTATGCCAAGCTTTGGCAGGAATCTCAGTTTGGGCATCGGCTCGGCGCTACCGAATACGCAATTGATAGTAGTGAAGAAGCCCGTCTGGCATATCACAAGCGTATTGACGTTGTTGTTTGTGGTGCACACCTCGAGGGGATGCCGCTGAACTGGCAACTCGTAGAGCGAGGGGCTATTTTGCAGAGCAAGACACAATCGGCTGCCTGCTATCGCTTGTTTGCTCTTGCTGGAGGGCCTCCTTACAGGCCTGCAATGGTTTACGACAGTGAAGCCGGTGCCGCTATTGAGGTGGAGGTTTGGTCGGTTCCTGCCGAACATTTTGGCAGCTTTGTCGCTGGAATCCCCTCCCCGTTGGGCATCGGTAAGCTAAAACTGGAAGATGGTCGTGAGCTGCCGGGTTTTATCTGTGAACAAAATGGCGTTGATGGTGCTGAAGAGATTACGGAATTTGGCGGTTGGCGCGCGTATATGAGTAATCGACCTACCGGTTGAGCTGCTTTCCTTCACGGTTTTGAGCCCCAGCATAGTTCATTGCCAAACTTTCATCTTTGCCGCTGAACCTTTTTCCACCGTGTTGACACTAATCCAATAAAAGTAGTGGGTTTGTCGATGGTGTCGATGGCCGTTCTGATGGTAGTTTTAGAGCGAATCACGCCGTCGATCATAGCGATCACACAGTTGTGAGCTCGGATCTCGCTTTACGCATCAATGCGCATTAATAAGAGCGAACGTAAACCAGCGCTCATCATATTGTCACGATAATAAAACGGGGAATACTCATGAAATCAATAAATTATATTCATTCTGCGGTAGTTTTAGCAGCCTCACTCTCACTCTCACTATCAATCGCTGCCAACGCGGCGCCGAGGGATGTGCAGATAACAAATGTGGATTTCGATTCTGGCGTTGTTGAGCTGAGAAATCTGGGCACTACAACGGAATCCCTGTCGGGTTGGCGGTTTTGTTCTCATAACACTTCATTTGTACGCCGATATAGCGGTAGTGCCGGCCTAAACGGCATTAGCCTTGCTCCGGATGAATCCTTGTTTATTCACTACAACAACGATGCATCTCAGTCCAATGAAATTAATATCTCGACGATTGGTGGCAATTTCGCACCGCTTGAGCGGGACGCTTATGGACTGCAGATTTACTTTAGTCCAGTTAGTTTTGGCAATGGCAATACCATTGCTGACCACTTGCAATGGAGCCTAAATGGCGTTGACAACACTACAGCGGATGACCGAAGTGATGAAGCTGAAGCTGGAGGGGTATGGGTCGATCAGAGCCAGTGGATCTCGGTCCTTGCGAATACGGACAGGGTTCGCCTGACGGACTTGAATGGCAATGTACTGCATTCGCCGGTTAACTATGCGCTCGGCGATCCGCAGCCACCGGTGGCTCCAATTTTTGTACCAGCGGCGCCATTTGCCTATCTTGCGCTGCTAGCAACAGGCCTCGTCCTGACTGTGCAAAGAGTCAAGCGCAGAAATGAATCCAAATAGAACCGATTGACTGCCTAGCCTGTATTTGTATTCACGTGATTTGTAGGCAGATTTTTGCCGACTCGCGGTCTAAGAAAATACCGTTATAAGGCTGAGCAGGCGCTCGTGATTAAGGGAGCGCCCGGTTAACCGGTTTCCACGAGTTCAAGCGACATAAAGCCGCCTGATTCAGCATTTGATAATTGCTTAATGAGCGCGTCTCCTAATCCTGTCGCGGGCGTCAGTACACCACCTCCTTGCGGGACATCGGCGTTACCCGGCAGGCACTTCTGACCAAGGCAAAGCCCAAGCTCCGCAAGCATTTTTGAGGTGGCCCCATAGCCAGGGTCTCCTTTGCCGGTAACTACTGCGCGTGCGTATTTTCGGCTCTCAGTTTCAGCAGTCACATGAATGGTAAAAGCGCCCTGCTTGATCATCCAGGCTGGAGGGCCCTCACCCGGCTTGGGGTTCATTTTGATTGGATCGCCCAGTGGGTAGCCCATACCTCTGCTGGCGTAAAGCCAGCCAACTCTCGTCCACGTCCCGAGTGAGCAACACTCCTGATAACTGGTGGACTCTGCGATGCCGCTGAGCGCGAGCGAGCGCCTTACGATTGGCGCGTTGATCTTTCCCATAAAGAACGAAAATAGCATTCCGCGCTTTGGGTCCAGTTTGCTGAGAAACTTCTTCGGCATACCGTCAGCAGTTCCGGCCTCGTTAACGCAGCCTATTACGTCCGGAGCGAGAATATAGGGGTCATCTGTGGCCTCTTTGGTGAGACGGCCGGTTCTCATCGCCTTCAGACGCGCTTTTCCAGAAGCTATGGTGCCTCCGGAAAATGAACCACTGTATTCGGTGTATACGCCGGTGACTTTGGCATACTCGTCCGGCTTGCGCTTCAATCCTTGCAGAGCAATGAGCGTGCCTAAATCGCTGGGTATAGAGTCAACGCCGCCGCCCAAAACAATCTTTGCGCCACTAGCTACGGCCGTATCGTGAAACTGGTCAATCATCTCACGCTGCCAAAAGCCTTCGCCGGATAAGTCGGAATAATGGGTACCCGCTCTGGCACAGGCACCAAGAAGCTTGTCTCCGTCATAGGCGGAAAACGGCCCGGCAGTAGTGATAATTGCACGTGTAGACAGGACAAGACTCTCGACAGCTGACTCATCCGTCAGTGGACAAACAACCACGTCGACGTTGCTGGCGCGGAGCGTACTTTGCAGCTGTTGCAGACCCGCACCATTACGACCAGCAATGGCCCAGCGCTTACCGATTAAGTCGGGGTGCTCGTCCAAATAGGCTGCAGTGAGTTTGCCCGTAAAGCCCGTCGCGCCATAAAGCACTAGATCATAGATTCTATCGTTCATAGGATCTCCATTATTAGACGCATAGCCCGTTGAGATACGCTTTCGGGGAAGATTGAGCTCAACGATAGATGGGTTTATTGGTTTTCTAGATAGCGGCCGAGGGTGCTATTCTCCTGGCTGTACCAATTTGACGCGGCCTGCGTCCACGGTGTCTCTCGAGAGAAACAGAACTCTTTTTCCAGAGAATCTACTTTATAGCGTCGCTTAATCGCCACACCATTCTTTACCAGAACTTGTGATAGCTCACCGCTGCTTTCTCCCTGTTCAAACCCATCCAGATTAACCAGCTCGTCGCCTAGCCTTTCGTAGTTCGTCGAGTATCTGACTGTGTATCCGGCGTCTACACTGCCTGTAGCAACCGATGTTTCGAAGTCAAATGTGTCGCGTATGTTGGCTTCTCGATCACCCTGTTTTAGAAGCGAATCTTGCAGATGCTCCAGCAATGAGCGAGGGCCCTCGATCGCTCTCTTACGGCCTGTGACCTGTGCGGCCCAGTTTCCAGCGATGATCAAGGCCCCCCCGGTTGATACTAACAGACCGCTCTCCTGCTCATGCTCGTCAATAATCTCGAGGCTTAGCAACGGGCCACTCGCTTGCGAGCGAATTCTCCAATCCTCGACATAAGCGCCGCTGGGAGCGAATTCGATCATACAGTCTCCCACGCGTCGCAACCAGCCGGGCTCTGGCCATCGATTGTGTAGCTGGAATGAGGTGCCCCCACTCCAGCTAAGCTGTTGGCCATCCCAGCTGGACTGCGCGCACCAGCCTTCATAATCTGCCAGTGCTAGTAATTCTTCCTGACTACAATCTGACAGGGGCTTCTTTACGAGGTCTATCGCTATCGGCAAACGCAAATCGATGGTCAGGTTGCGACCTTGGAGCCAGAAGACTTGCGTTTGCCTGTCGCTTAGCCCATTTGCAAAAGTAATGTTTGTGCGTTCAAAAGCCCCCAGCATCCACTCTGGTACGGACTTACCACCCTCGTTTCTGTGAGCTTGCAGAAGCTCCTGGATATGCATGCCTAGTTTGCTCCGATTTCTATTTGCTCGAGTTAGAGCTCGCCGATTCCATCAGTTTTTCCGGAAGATGGATCTCGCCTTCTGCCCATCGCTTTTTGAGGTAACGAAAAGTTTGTAGGGTTTTAAGAAACAAATGATCTCCACAGCTAACAGGTGACGCATCGATCCGAGTATCTTCTCCTACAAAGTTTTCTAACGGCTCTACTAAGGTTTCATAATCAAGGGAAGCGAAAAAAGGGAAGGAAAAGCGCTCCTCCTTAACTTGCTGAACTCTATGCGAGGTGGCTTTGTATGCGCCATTCGTCAATTTCTCGACCATATCCCCTATGTTTACTACAAAACAATTAGTTTTAACCGGGACATCGATCCAGTCACCTTGCCCATTGACTACCTGTAGCCCCGGCGCCGTTGGCAGTAGTATGGTAAAAAACTCATAGTCCGTGTGCGCAGCGATTCCAATGTTGCTCTCATTGGCTAAGGGGTCTTCGAAATAGTGCAGGAGTCTCAGTTGGCTCGGCGGATCATTGAGCTGATTTGTAAAGTGCTCCTCATCCAAATTTAGGCCCAGAGCAAAGCCCCGAAACAGCACCCTGCTCAAAGAAACCATTTGCTTGTAGTAGGCGGTCACCGTTTTCTTAAATTCATCGTTTTCTGGCCAAACGCCATCGCTGGGAGGGTAAAAGCGTTGCATCAAACTTCCGCTGCGAGGCCCGATATCGTAACCCTCCTTGAGATCGTCCTTTTGCGGGTAAGTGCTGTCGTTAGAAAACTCTTCCTCTCCGCGAGGAACATAGCCACTATGATTTTCGGAGAAGCCAATATAGTTTTCCATTTTCGCCTCAAGACTTTGCGAAAAATAGTTGCGCGAGACCTCGATTAGCGCGTCGATACTTTGCTGGCTAACGCCGTGCCCTTCGATATACAGGAAGCCAACGTCTCGTGCTGCTCGGTCAATATCTCGAGCGGCCTCGATTCGCGCGGTCTTATCTGAGGAGAAAAGTCTTGAAACGTCGACGACTGGAATTTCAGTAAACGCGGTGTGTTTAGAATTCTTCACTGGTGACCTCTATCAAGCACAAGGCGTTGCGCCTCGCAAGACGTTTTGCTGGTCGTCCAGGTAGTGCGACTGCGGCACCGCAGCCGATCGGGTCGTCCCGAAAAAGTTGATCGACGATGAAAAGCATTAAGTTGAGTTCTAAGACGAACTCGCTCGCGCCGATACTTATTCCAGATTATTCGAAAATCCGCACTGACACAAGGCCTCGTTGATTTTGTTCCGATTAATGATTTAATACGATCAAGGCTTCTGCCGGCGCATTGGCGCTAAATCGGCTAGGGGCATTTAATAGCGAGAGGTAACGATATGAACAGTTGGCAACGCCCCAGCACTCCATGTCATTCTACGAAGGTGGCTTGCCGGGAGGACAGTGTAAGTCTCTCCAGGCGAGCGTTGCTATCGAGCTCGCTGGGCTTGGCGCTTGCTCTCGCGGCCCCAGCTTCCAGCGAGGCTGCGGAAGATCACCACCATCACCATCCGGTCAAACACAAGCTGCTGATAGAGTCGGCGCTGGATTGCATTGGAACTGCCCAGCTTTGCCGAGAGCACTGTCTGCTTGTTATACGCTCGGGCGATAATTCGCTTGTCGATTGCCTCGACGTTGTGAACGACACGATTGCCATTTGCGAAACTCTGGTCCAGCTAGCGGCCTCTGATAGCCCTCATCTAGCCAAATATGCAACGGTATGTATTGATGTCTGTAAAGATTGTGAGGAGGAGTGTCGTAAGCACAGGGCGATGCACAAAGAGTGCGAGGACTGCATGCTATCCTGCCAGGACTGTATTGATCATCTAAAGAAGATTGCTGTTTGAATCCTGGTTTCTCAGGCCTGATTTGCCACGCACAATCGTCTAGCCCTCGAGTGCACCCTTTGCTTTTAGTTGACGTGTCGCTGTCTTTCCCGGGCAAAACCCTCGCGTCTATGTCGATAACTCCCTTGCGTAAGTCTTACTATGTCTGAACGTTTGAGTATTCTGCCCAAAGTGGGTTTCGGCAATATCAAGCTGGGGGCATCAAGAGACGCTGTAGAAAAGCTGTTGCGGCTTCCAGATGAGATAGAGCTGCAGGCAGAGCTGGAAGTCTGGCGCTATGACGAAACTCTTGAACTGACATTTAGTGCTGAGGTCGATTACCGGCTCAGCTGCATTACTGTGAGTAACCAGAACGCGAGCCTCGATGGAAAGGCGGTAATTGGATTGAGTGAGGAGGCGCTGGTAGAGGCCTTCCCTTTTCTAACTCTTGATTCTGACCCAGAAGCGCCCGAGGCTGAAAACAATGGCAAAGATTATATTTGCCTTGAGCGGGAGCTTTCCGTTTGGCTTGTTGATGACAAAGTAATCAATGTCTCCTTGTTTCCTGCTTTCGATGGCAGCGGAGAGCAACCGCTATGGCCCGACTAGCGCAGCGCTCCGCTAACAGCTTAAGTGTCGTATCAACCTGACAGCTAGACGTTAACACACCAAAACGTCATAATGTTTAGACATACTAATGATTACATGTGGAATGATGAGCGAATTATCCAAACGATCGACCATTTACTTTGAGCCCGGCATTCATCAGGCGCTTAAAATGCGAGCGGCGGCAGCCAACATTTCTATTTCAGAGCTGGTCGACGAGGCAGTGCGCCACCTCATGCGTCAGGACCAGCAAGACATCGCTGCGCACAAAGACCGCGAGACAGAAAAGCAAATAAGCTACGAAGATTTGTTAACTGATCTGAGGAAGCATGGCCAAATATAAGCTCTCTTTTCGCAAGTCGGTTCGTAAAGACTTGCGAAAACTTCCAAAAGGGGCGGTGCGACGTTTGCTGACGCGGCTCGAGGAGCTTGCAGAAGACCCCTACAGTAGCGCTTGCAGCCCGATTACCGGGCCAGATTGCAGCCGTATGCGCCTTGGCCTTTACCGCATCGTCTTTGAAGTTCGAGAGTCAAACATTATCGTTTCCGCAGTCCAGATTGACAGCGCCTAGCTTCTCCCTGAAGGGCCTTTTTGCCCGGATCTTCGAAAGTGATTATCAAATCCACTCCATGCAACATGAGCCCCTCCACTAAATGATGAACGAAGCCTCTAAACTATTTTCACCGCTAACGCTTTTATCAGGAAACACCCTGCCAAATCGGATTGTTAAAGCGTCGATGGAAGAAAATATGGCTGACGATGGACAGCTGCCTGGCGAGGCATTGTTCGAACTCTACAGGCGATGGGCGGGCGGAGAGCCGGGACTGATTTTAACGGGAAATGTTATGGTTTCGCCTGATGCGATGACTGGGCCTGGAGGCGTCTATCTTGGGCGTGATACTTTTCAAATAGAGGGCGCAAGAGCCCGTTTTGAGACCTGGTCCGCTGCTGCAAAATCGGTAGGATCGGTGGTTTATATGCAAATCAGCCACCCCGGCAGGCAGGTCTATGCCGACCTCGGCACCGACGTGGTTTCGGCGTCCGAAACGCGCGTCAATATGAGTGGCTCGGCAGGCAAGCTATTTACTGAAGCCAGAGCATTGACTGATGCAGAGATCGAATCACTTATTGACCGTTTCGCTGATACCGCTGTGGCTGCCGAGGAAACCGGTTTCGACGGCGTTGAGATTCACGCAGCTCATGGTTATATGTTGGCGCAGTTTCTATCGCCGCTGACAAATCGAAGACAGGACCGCTGGGGCGGCGATTTAGAAAATCGCGCGCGCCTGCTTATGGAAATTATTCGTCGTGTTAAGCAAAGAACCTCTCCCGAGTTTGGTGTTGCGGTCAAACTTAACTCCGCTGACTTTCAAAAGGGTGGTTTTGATCTCGAGGATGCCAAGCGTGTCGTTCAGTGGCTGAATGAAGAAAGCGTGGATTTTGTCGAAATTTCTGGCGGTTCCTTCGAAAGTGCCGCCATGACTGGCGCTGCGCAGGAAGACAATGCTTCATCCACACTATTGCGCGAGATCTATTTTATCGAGTTCGCCAAACAGCTGCAGTCAGTCGCGAAGATGCCCCTCATGGTAACCGGCGGTATTTCGAGTATGCGGACTGCGAATCAGGCTATCGCCGATGGCGGCGTCGAAATGGTGGGTATCGCGCGATGTTTTGGCTTCAACCCGCTAATTCCCAATGACTGGAAGCAGGGAATCAACACCAGCGTAACGCTGCCAGAAGTGAAGTCAAAGAACAAGACGTTTCGTGCTCTTGCAAGTATGAGCATGACCAAGCTAAATCTAATAGCCATGGGCAAGGGCAAGGCGCCTAAGCAAAAAATGAGTCCCCTTCTCTCAGTAATCAAGATGCAGATTAAACGCAGCGCTCAAAGCAAACGGTACAAAAAATGGCTAGCACAGAAAAATGGCTGATAGTTGCAAAGAACCAGAGAGCGCACAGTTTACCTGCATAGCGGTTTAGCGGTGATGGATGTCACCAAGCTCTTTGATAAGCGCCGTGGCATAGCTGCCAGTTGGCAGATAGAAGGCCATAGATAGTCTGGGTTTTCCTTGATCAAAGTCCCATGTTGCTTCAAGCTTAGTCGGCACCACGGAAAACGGTCGTACCATTTCTCTTACCTTGGCATTCCTCAGACCTTGTTGAAAAACTTCTAGCATGGGGTCTATTGAAGGGTCTAGTTTCGATAAATCGCTGGCCACAGCGATATCGTTTGCTGCAATTCTTTGTGAAGCCTCCAGTGTTTCCCGTTGACTTGAGCCGTCAATACTAAAGTAGCTTTTACTTCCCGCTAGCACGAACCGATCGCCATTCTTATAGCTTCGCCAAGTGTCTTCCGCGACTCGTGAATCAAGTTGTGCGTTGAAAAGGTAGCTTTGTGCGGTAGACAGATAGATACCCCTCTTATCCCTGGAGCACTTGCTCCCCTGAACAAACATCGCCATAGCCTTATCCAAATTAGAAGCGTCCAGACCAAAGCGCTGATTGCCAAAGTAGTTTGGAAAACCGCTATGAATTATTTTATCTAGCGTCTTGTCGAAGCTATTTGCGATAGTGTCGCAATCTGAAGCGCAATCAGGGCTTGATACATCGCGTAGAACAAGCTCGAAGTGATTAGTCTTGTGCGAACCTATTTTTAACTTTCGCGCGTTTCTCGTGACCGTCAGAATCTTTATTGATGGCGTTGAGCCATCATGACCCAGAACAAATTTCCCGCAAAGTTCCTCACATCGTGCGTTGGTTTTAATACTGAACCATTGTCTTGTAACCGCGTGTTTATCTTTTAGGCCTGAGTAACCGACGTCCAACGGTTTGATCTTGAAGTATCTGGCTAACACTTCCCGAGCGTGAGGTGTAGAGCAGCTTATTTTTTCAAGGTAAAGATATGCGTGCTCACCAGAACCGCTTGGCTCGAAGCCAAGATTCTCGCTCACAATAAAATCTTCTGCTTGCTGCTTTATTTTAAAATTAAACGGTTGATTCCTGTAAGCGTGAGCAAGCTTCTGGAAGTCGTAATTCACTATAAGCCCCTAAGCATTTATACCAAATGGCTGTATATTAATGTTTCTGCAGATTTATTTGACGAAAAGACAAAGCTTCTTTCGCGTGCCTTGTCTCGATAGGCGCCGTTGATCCGGCCTCATCGCTCTCTAGATCTGCGATGGTTCTAGCGATTTTGATTGTCCGATGAAATGCTCGCGCGGATATCGATAATTTTTCGGTGGCTTGTTCCAACCATGTTATCGCATCAGGCGAAATAATGGCTGGTGAAGTGAGCTTCGCTATCTGAAGGCCCGAGTTCAAGGTTTGCTGTCGCTTAAATTGTGATTCTTGCGCGCGTAAAACGCGTGAAGCTATCACGGCGCTCGACTCCGCCTGACAATTTGTTTCTGTATCTCGTGCTTGAACGCGATCTCCCAGCAGTTCTTTTGTTGTCATGCGTGCGACGTTAACGTGCATATCAATGCGATCGAGCAGCGGGCCCGAGATTTTATTGCGGTAACGCTGTATTTGCGCAGGAGAACAACGGCATGCCTGTTTCCTGTCGCCATAATAGCCGCAGGGGCATGGGTTCATTGCGGCGACCAATTGAAACCGTGCAGGGTATTCAACCTGCCTCGCGGCTCGAGATATGGTAACCGTGCCAGACTCAAGCGGCTCTCTTAAAACTTCGAGTACCCGGCGATCGAATTCAGGCAGCTCGTCTAAAAATAGCACGCCGCCGTGGGCGAGCGAAATTTCCCCCGGCTTTGGGTTTGTACCACCACCGACCAGCGCGATCGCCGAGGCTGTATGATGGGGGCTGCGGAAGGGCCGTTGCCGCCAGCGATCGCTGCTAACCTTAATCCCGGCGCGAGACTGGATCGCGGCGACTTCAACCGCTGTCGATTCTTTTATGGGCGGCAGTATGGTTGGTAATCGACTCGCCAGCATTGTCTTACCCGTTCCAGGAGGGCCCACCAGCAGCAGATTGTGCCCGCCCGCAGCGGCAAGCTCTAGCGCGCGCCTGGCTTTAAGCTGGCCTTTCACATCGCACATATCGAGCGTGTTTATGCTGCAACAGTTATTGTTGTCAGCACGCGTTGCATCCACGAGATGGCTACCATTCAAATGAGCGCATACTTCCAGGATGTGTCCGAAGAGGAAGCTCTTGGCCATAATGGGCAGTCGTGCCTCGCTCGCGTTCTCTTTGGAGAGCATCAGGTCCCTTGATTCATTAATTTGCCCTAGTGGTTTTGCTGTTGCTGTTTTCACTCGGCGAATTTTGTCGTGGTGTATTAGCGCTGATAGCAGTCCGCTGACATGACGCACTTCGCCCGAGAGAGCAAGCTCCCCAATGAACTCGAATTGCTCCAGATTGTTTGGCGATATTTGTTTAGATGCAGCCAGAATCCCAATCGCTATCGCCAGGTCAAAGCGGCTGCCCTCCTTGGGCAGCTCCGCCGGCGCAAGGTTAATAGTGATCCGCCTGTCCGGAAAATCAAAGTGGGAGTTAATAATTGCACTGCGAACGCGATCCCGGCTCTCCTTGACGGCTGTTTCCGGCAATCCAACGATTGTGAAGGCCGGTAAGCCGTTAGAGAGATGGGTTTCTATGGTGATGAGAGGAGCTTCAATTCCCAGAGCGGCCCGGGAATAGGTGACGGCCAGTGACATGACAATACCTTCCTT
Organism: uncultured Pseudomonadales bacterium; assembly: GCA_964504585.1. Classification (GTDB taxonomy): domain Bacteria; phylum Pseudomonadota; class Gammaproteobacteria; order Pseudomonadales; family UBA7434; genus UBA7434. The sequence continues at coordinate 15,487 of CAZDEW010000001.1, forward strand.
GATAAATTAGCTTTACGATCTGGGCGGGCTCGGCCCAGTGGTCAGACAATGCGATTCCTTCGCCTCGTCAGCAGGATAGTAATCAACCGCCCATCGTTTGTCTAAAGGTTTAGCATCGCGCCTAGACCTGCGCTGTAAAAACCGCTCTGTCAATAAAACGTCATTGGCGAGCTTTGCGCGCAAAGTTCTGTTTTTTCAGCGAATCCACCCGGGGGGAACTATCCAGAAAGCGCGAAATTAAGTCGCGTGAAAAGCGAGGCAGGCACCTTCGTGGTGCGAATACCCCTGGCTGTGGACTCCGAGCAGTATGCGGGTGAACAGCGTCAATGCCTGCGGAGCCTGGGTGATTACGCGTATGCTCGACACTAGCTCGTTTTCTTCCGAGACGGAGTGGCTAATCGAGCTTTTGCAGGCGCTCCTCTAGCTCTATCACTCTCTCCTTTAAGCGATTCAGCAACTGCGTGTGAGCGGCAAACTCCTCTTTTGAAACCACATCCAGCGTGGCAAGGCGACTGTCCAGCTGCTTTTTTAATAGCGTTTGAAGGGCGTCGCCCAGTCTCTCAAGGTCAGCGGGCGCAGAATCGGGGAGTAGCTGAGGCATCGATTTGGTGAACTGCTGTATCACTTCAGTAAGCACTTTCTGTAGCGTGGACTCTGACACGGGTACCTCATTCAGTTACAAATCGCTGCATTTTACATGGGGTCGTGCTCGAGCCCCAAACGGCGCATGCTTTTTCTCGCCAGTCAGTACCTGTAGTGCGCATTGATTGGGTTTATAAGAGGCCGCCATGGTGCAAAGTGGAACGCGCGCACCAAAATAGCGCTTTATCGCACCAAGAGGGCATATTTTGAAGATCGTTGACGCCACAAATTGATTCATATTTGACACTTCAATGGCAAGTACATGTTTTTTATATGGAAATTCGTTTTGGCATATTGGCTGCTTCACCATAGCGTGCAGTTCCGGCTCCGTTGATCTGACTTCAGCGGTCTGCCTATAACTATCAAGCCGAGTAACGCTGGGTCATGGCGCACGGCACAATTCTTAAAGATTAAATATAGACGGGAGTTCACATGAAGTTAGTCACCGCAATCATCAAGCCTTTCAAGCTCGATGATGTCAGACAGGCCCTTTCAGATATCGGTGTACAAGGGGTCACAGTTACCGAAGTGAAAGGCTTCGGTCGACAAAAGGGTCATACAGAATTATATCGAGGCGCAGAGTACGTCGTCGATTTCTTGCCAAAAGTGAAAGTGGAAGCCGCAGTAGCCGACAGCGTTGCTGATCAGGCGGTAGAAGCAATTAGCAATGCGGCAAATACGGGCAAGATAGGTGATGGAAAGATTTTCGTTACCTCCATCGAGCAAGTGGTTCGCATCCGAACCGGCGAAACTGGTGAGGAGGCACTCTAGCCGACATACCGTATGGTTTGCAGCTACCGCTGAGCGAGGGTTCTCGCGTTATAGGCGACTAGCTCAAACTATTAAATCTAACGGCGCTCTCGTCGTGATCTGGTCAAATGAGCTCTGACCGATGTACACGAGAGTGCATTACAAATTAAACGGTTTGAAAAACGAGGTACGTTAACAATGGAAAACCATATTTTTGAGCTCCAGTACGCAATGGATACGTTTTACTTCCTTATCTGCGGCGCGCTGGTTATGTGGATGGCGGCGGGCTTTGCCATGCTGGAATCCGGTCTGGTAAGGGCTAAGAACACAACTGAAATCCT
>CAZDEW010000001.1:17229-26242 GCA_964504585.1 uncultured Pseudomonadales bacterium
ACCAAAAACGTTGCGCTGTTCGCGATAGCGAGCACCATGTACATGATTTGCGGTTATCAAATTATGTACGACGGCGGCATTTTCCTCGCCGGCACCGCAGGTGCTGCAGATGCAGCGGCTGTACTGGCGGCTTCAGCTGAAGCTGGCTTTGCTGACATGGGAGAGTACTCTGGTGCATCAGACTTTTTCTTCCAGGTTGTGTTTGTCGCGACAGCGATGTCTATCGTTTCTGGTGCAGTTGCTGAGCGCATGAAACTCTGGGCATTCCTGTCTTTTGCTGTTGTTATGTGTGGCCTGATCTACCCAATGGAAGGATCTTGGACCTGGAACGGCGATTCAGTCTTCGGCCTGTACGAGCTGAACTACAGCGACTACGCGGGTTCCGGTATCGTTCACATGGCCGGTGCAGCAGCAGCTTTGGCTGGTGTTCTTATCCTTGGTCCTCGTAAAGGCAAGTATGCCGCTGACGGTTCTGTACAGGCGATCCCTGGTGCAAACCTTCCTCTGGCAACGCTTGGCACATTCATTCTGTGGATGGGATGGTTCGGCTTCAACGGCGGATCAACGCTTAAGCTCGGCGGTATTGACGTTGCGAACGAAGTGGCTAACGTCTTCTTGAATACTAACGCAGCAGCTTCTGGCGGTTTGATTGCAGCACTTATCGTCGCTCGCATTCTGTTCGGTAAAGCTGACCTTACCATGGCGTTGAATGGCGCGCTTGCGGGTCTCGTTGCTATCACCGCAGACCCAGCTTCACCCTCACCTTTGGCAGCGACAATCGTTGGTGGCATCGGTGGTATCCTCGTAGTCTTCAGCATTGTCTTCCTCGACAAGCTGAAAATCGATGACCCTGTGGGTGCAATCTCTGTTCACGGCACCGTTGGTATCTTTGGTGTAATGGCTGTATGCGCCACTGGTGGCGCAAGTGTGGGCGGCCAGCTGGTCGGCCTCGCTACTATCTTCGTTTGGGTATTCGTTACCAGCATGATCACCTGGTTCATCATCAAGGCGATCATTGGTCTGAGAGTTTCTGAAGAAGATGAAGTTCAGGGCGTTGACATCTCTGAGTGTGGTATGGAAGCGTACCCAGAGTTCGTCAGCAACAAAGCTTAATAGGCTTTGAACCCGGCGAGATTCTCGCTGGCACGGGGCGCCCTCAGGGGCGCCCTTTTTTATGGCCGTCAAAAAGTGGTAGCGGCAGCATAATTTTTAACCGCTGCTATGCTTTGCATGGTCCTGTCGGTTCCGCTTGAAACTTGGCTTGCAGGCTGGATACAATCGCGCTTCGGGTGAACGACCCAGTTCTCGTTACTGCCAGGCTCTTCCTATGCCACGGTTTTTGCCAAGGTGGAGATGCCTCCAACCGGGTGCTCTTAGAGCTGAGCGCTAGAAAGAGAGCCTACAAGGCTATTAACTGGGCGCTATAACATTCATAAAATTAATGAGGATTTCCAAATCATGAAACTCGTAACGGCTATTATCAAACCTTTTAAGCTCGATGATGTTCGTCAGGCACTATCCAATGTCGGTGTACAGGGCGTCACTGCAACCGAAGTTAAGGGGTTTGGTAGACAAAAAGGTCACACAGAGCTTTATCGTGGTGCGGAGTACGTCGTCGATTTTCTGCCAAAGGTGAAGCTGGAAATAGCAGTGAGCGAAAGTGCGCTCGATGGTGTAATTGAAGCAATAACCGAGGCCGCCAAGACTGGCAAAATCGGTGATGGCAAGATTTTCGTTTCGGATCTAGAGCAGGTTGTACGCATTCGCACTGGCGAAACGGGCGACGAGGCCGTCTAAATCTGACTTGTCTGACTACTGAACACATTGTTTTTCTAAGCGTGCCGTCCCTCTGGCGGCACTGCTTTTCAGCCCGCTGTAATACATCCCCCCTGTTTTTCCATTATCAGGCTTCAAGGTCTTACTTCTTATTCAACTTTGATCAATGAAGCATCGTGGTACGAATTCGTGTTAACCACAAGATATAGTTTTTGAACCCTACAAGCGCAAACAGCTGAATTCGCAAAGCTAAAAATCACTTTTTTAGCGTCAGGCACTTCTGGTTTTTGCCTGCTTTTCGGCTATAACTAAAGACACGCTCAATTTAGGCCTACGCGATAACGGGCAACCCAATCCTGGATCTGACAGCGTTCTGGTATCGAAAAGTGAGGGAGATATGGCTACTGCATCTAAAAAACCGGCGCCAAAACGAGCCCCTGCAAAGAAAGCTGCGGCTAAAAAGGCCACACCGAAAAAAGCTGCTGCCAAGAAAAAAACTCCGCTCAAGAAATCTAGCGCGAAAAAAGCCACGTCTAGCACGGCGCTGAAAAAAGTCGCGAAGAAGGCAGTGAAGCCAAGCACCAAAAAGTCGACTGATACCAGTCCGGCCAAAACGAAAACCAGAGCGTCTGGAAAGGCGGCTGTTAAAGCGAAAGCAGCTACGAAGACAAAGGCTGTGGCGGCGCGCAAAAAGACAGCTGCTAAAAAAGTGTCAAGCAAAAAAGTAGCGGCTAAAAAAGTCGCTGCCAAAACCTCGACCGCTAAAAAAGTGGTCGATACTTCAAAGCCCGTACTTGCCAAAAAGCGGGCGCAAAATAAGGAAAACACTCCTTCGGCGCAAAGCGGTAAACCAATCAACAGGAAGAAAAAAGTAGTGAATCTAGATGTAGTTGATAAACCCAATGCCAATAGCGCAGCGCCACAGGTCAAGCAGCGAAAGCTTTCCGCTGTGGGTGATCGAACGGGCGATGTTGCTAAACTCGATCTCGTTTATATTGGCTCGAAAGATGAAAGTGCCGAGTCTCGTAACGTCGCTAGCAGAGAGCGGGTTCGCTCCAGCCTACAGTCGGAGATCGAGGCTTTTCTAAGTGGCGGTGGCCAGATCGCTGAGATCGAACCGAATGTAATGGCCGATCCTCCTAAAAAGCCTGAGAGTAATTACGGTAGCCGGCCAATCTAACATCACGGGTTAAGCTTGGCTTTTGAGGGCGGATCTTTTTTATTCCCCTAATAAAACCCTTCGCAGTTCGTTAACCGATTGCACCGTGATCTTAGCAGTATGTTCTTTTTCGCCTGCGCTGCCATGATCAACCCAGCAACTTAAAAATTCCGCATTGTTGGCGCCCTCGACATCGCTAATCAGGTCATCGCCAACGTGCAGTATTTCGTGTGCTTCCAGTTCACCGCCTGCATGTTTGCGTAGCTCGTTCAATGCCAGTTCAAAAATGTGCCGATCGGGTTTGGCGCATCCAGCGGATTCTGCGCTAATACAAAACTTAAATAAATTTGCGCAGGGTAGCTGTTGAAACTGGACATTGCCATTGGTAATCGCTCCCAGGGTATAAACGCGCTCCAGTGCGGTGAGTGTCTCGACCACGCCCCCAAAAAGCTTAACCTCCGATCGGTGCTTCAAAAATGTCTCGAGCATACCGTCTGCAAGCGTATCCGCTTCCGCTTCCTTAGCACCAAGCTCTTGTAGCGTTGCGGAGTAAACCCTTTTTCGCAGAAGCGTCAATTGGTGAGATAACCCAGGGTTGTCTTTAATCAAACGATCGCGAGAATAATAGAGCTGGTTTGGTTCCAGTTGCTCCGCTAATCCGGGTGCTCTTTGCGAGAGAAAACTATTAGCTTCTCTTTCTGCGTTTATGATGGTTTCCCTGAGAGGCCAAAGCGTGTCGTCGAGATCAAAGGTTAAGCATTTAATTTGTTGTAGGCTTTCCTGCATTAGGGCTTCTTCTGCGCGCGCGGATGATAGTCGTCGTAGGCGCTTGATAACTGCTGGAAATCCAGGTGTGTATAGATCTGAGTCGTCGAAATATTGCTGTGACCCAGCAGTTCCTGAACGGCACGCAGGTCCTGACTGGATTCAAGCAGGTGCGAAGCGTACGAGTGCCTAAGTTTATGTGGGTGTAATTTTTGTTGATTGGGTAGTTGCTGTGCGGCTTTCGCGACGATTGCTTGCACCGAGCGGCCGCTTAATCTCTTCCCGTCTCTAGATAGAAAAAACGGCGATGACGCTTTTTCGCCTTCATCGCAAGACTGTTCGTCCAGCTCAAAGCGCCTTGCATACCATTGCCGACATGCGGCCACACAATGCGATCCAAGCGGCAAAACCCGTGTTTTATTGCCCTTGCCGACTACCGTTGCAATTTGACTTTTAAAATCGAAGTCTGAGATGTTCAAATTGACTAGCTCGGATAGCCGCATACCACTGCCATAAAATAGCTCCAGTATGGCGTAGTTTCTCAGCTGTAAAACTTGTTTGTGGCCTTTTCCCGTGCCTGCTGTGGCTTTTTCTCGGAAGTTATCAAGTAATTGCTTGAGCTGGTCGACGTCTATCGGAGCAGGCAGTTTACGTGCAGATTTTGGAGCTTGAACACTGAGCGCCGGGTTCAATCGTTTTGAATCTACCAGCGCTATATGCTCGGCGTGAAAGCGGTATAAACCTCTGACGCTAGACATCTTCCTCTGCAAGGTTTTTGCACTCAGGCCGCGAGCGTTAAGACTGGCCACGAAGTGTCTCATATGGGACTCTGAGACTGATTCTGGTTCGGCAAGACCGGCGCTATCGCAGAAGCTCAAGAACACATTGAGGTCTCGCCGATAGGCTTTAACAGTATGGGCTGATAGGCGGCGTACCGTAGCGAGGTGCGCCAGGTAGCTCTCGATTAGCCAGGCAAGTGTGACTTTAGTCGAATGAGACATTAAGACTCATGCTAAAGAATGTATGCGGTGGTTGCAATCCCACGCGCCGGGGAAGTAGCGAATCGAGTTAGCTGGCGATAGCTGATTTAAGTTTTTGCATAGCAGCTTTTTCGATCTGCCTGATACGCTCAGCGGACACGCCATATTTGGTGGCAAGTTGTTGCAGTGTTGACTTGCTTCCCTCATCAAGCCATCTTGCACGGAGAATATCCTGGCTCTTCTCATCGAGGGTGCTCATCGCATGGGTCAGTTTTTCTAACTGGAGATTCTGCCATTGGGCGTTTTCGCTATGCAGCGCAGGATCGGCTTCATCCGACTCGAGGTAATGTGCAGGTGCATAGCTTGCATCATCGTCATCGGCATTCGTCGGTGCATCGAAACCGACATCACTCGAACTAAGACGCCCCTCCATTTGCAATACTTCATCAACTTTTACACCCAGGTCATCGGCTATGGCTCCAGCCTCGTTGTTGCTGAGCCACCCAAGATGCTTCTTGGCGCCGCGTAAATTAAAGAATAGTTTGCGCTGGGCTTTAGTTGTTGCGATTTTAACGATACGCCAGTTCTTAAGTATGAACTCGTGAATTTCGGCCTTAATCCAGTGCACCGCAAAGGAAACCAGTCTGACACCTTTTTCCGGGTCAAACCGCTTAACAGCTTTCATCAGACCGACGTTGCCTTCCTGAATGAGGTCGCCCAATCCCAGACCATAGCCGTTGTATGATTTAGCGATGTGGACAACGAATCTGAGGTGCGACAAAACCAACTCTCTGGCTGCATCCAGATCGCCGTCCAACACGAGTTTACGACCGAGTTCCTGTTCTCTTTCTTTGGAGAGGACATCAAAGTTACCTATCGCTGACATGTAGGCGTTTATATTCTCACCTGGTGAAAGCGTCGGTATGGTCTGTAATGCGGTTGAGTTTGCCATGAGTCTGATGCTGTTTGGCTTTGGCCTCTGTCAGTTTTGATTGAGTCAGTGTGTACTGACTAACGTCTCAGCCTATATTGGTTGGGGCTGAAGAATGGATTTCAACCCCTACAGGCGCAATTTGTCTGCAGTCCACTAGCACTATTTTAGCACTCCAGCGTATAGAGTGCTAATCCGCAAACTAGTTCAATGCCACTTTCTGCCAGAATTGGGGCGAAGGGCAGAAGCTAAGAAATTATCAATAGAAATCAGTATGTTAGAAATTTCTATCAAGCAGGCGTGATATCTTTAAGGTGGCGATTGCATATTAGCCAGGCCCCAAATAGGCCAAATATTGCACAGCCCAAGACCGTAAGCAGTGCCTGCGCCGGTTGGATCCCCACGAGCTCGATACTCCCTCCATAGGCTATGTTCAAATCTCCCATATTGTTTCGCAGCATCCACCAGCCGACCAGGCAGAAGCCCAGTCCGATAATGGACCCCAAAACACCGACCCACATCCCCATTAACAGGAAGGGCTTACGAACATAGGCATCGGTTGCTCCAACAAGCTTATTGACTAGAATCTCCTCGCGTTTGTTGTTGATCGTCAGGCGAACGCAGTTGCCAATCACCAGACAGACGCTCAATGATAGAAACGCGGTGAGAACAACGATGACTTTCTCTCCTGTGTTGATAATCGCTGACGCTTTCTCAAACCAGTCTGAATCAAAGAGTACCCACTCTACCTGCTCTTCCTGCTCGGCTTTGCGTACAAGGTCTTCCGCTAGCGATTGAATAGACGAGTCGTGCGGCAAGGCAATGATGATACTTGCAGGTAATGGATTATCGTCAATGGCCAATAGCGCGTTACCCACTAGATCAAGCGACTGTAATGCGGCTAAGGCACGTTCTCTGGAGACGTACTCAACGGAATCAACACCCGGCCAGCTCCTGACCTTCGCAGTGAGCGAGCGTGCCTCGGATTCGCTGGTCTGTGGTTTCAGGTAGAGCGTAATTTCAAGGCCGTCCTCGCCGTATCCCGCCCAACGCTTAACGTTTTCAACCCCCAAACCCAGTAGCACGGGTAGCGATACTGCAACAGCAATCAAAATAACATTGAGCAAAAAATTGAATGGTGTTTTTAGCAGCTGCTTGAGGCTGTCTGCGGCCACAGACCTAATTGAGTAGCTGCTTTTTTTCTGCGATCGAATTTTACGTGTTCCGTTCAAATAAGAGGCCCTCTAGGAGTCGGCGACTATCGGCGAGTCGCCATCTGGCGCCTCTGTTGAGGTGCCAATTAGCTGCCCGGCGCGCAGTGTAATCGATGGGTAGGCCATCTTGGCTATTAGGGAGATATCGTGAGTTGCCACAAGAACGGTCACCCCAACCCGGTTAAAGGCTTCGAAAAGCTCCATAATCTCTGTGCTCAGCGCGGGGTCCAGGTTTCCGGTAGGCTCATCGGCGATGATTACTGCGGGTCTGTTGACAACAGCACGAGCAATCCCGACTCGCTGCTGTTCGCCCCCCGAAAGCTGTAAGGGGAAGTTATCCCTTTTGTCCAACAAGCCGACTTTCTCTAAGGCCGCGTCGACTCTAGAGCTAATTTTTTCTGCGCTTTCGCCAACGACGCGCAATGGCAGAGCAACGTTATCGAAAACGGTTCTATCAAAGAGCAGGTGATGAGATTGATGGACAAAACCTATCTTTCTGCGGTGATAGGGTATACGTGAATGACCGAGCTCGCTGAGAGGGATGTCGTTCACCCAAACTTCACCCAGGCTCGGCCGCTCTATCATCATGATAAGCTTCAGCAGGGTACTTTTTCCCGCGCCGGAATGCCCCGTGAGGAAGGCCATTTCGCCCTTTGCTAGCTCGAAGCTAATGCTTGATAGCGCAGCCTGATCGCCGTACTGCTTACTTACATTCTGAAACTTAATCACCGAGTTGCCCGCCGATTGCTTTTGCCTAATGCAGGCCGTCGATGTCAGCGAAGATGGCTTCGATAAACTCATCTGCTTCAAACGGCCGGAGATCTTCTATTTTTTCTCCCACACCAATGAAGCGGATCGGTAATTCGAGTTGCTCGGCAATCGCAAAAACCACACCGCCCTTAGCAGTTCCATCGAGCTTTGTTATCACAAGCCCCGTAACACCAACGGCCTCTTTGAACTTCATCGCCTGAGCTACTGCGTTCTGACCGGTGGTTGCGTCGAGCACCAGCAGGATCTCATGCGGAGCGGTCTCATCATTTTTCCTTATAACCCGCACGACCTTCCTCAGCTCTTCCATCAGATTGTCTTTGTTATGCAGGCGGCCAGCGGTATCTGCAATCAATACATCGGCTTTTTTTGAGCGGGCTGACTGCTGTGCATCGAAGATTACGGAGGCGCTATCTGAACCAGTTTGCTGTGCGATGACCGGCACCTGATTGCGTTCGCCCCAGACCTGAAGTTGTTCAACCGCAGCGGCTCTAAAGGTATCGCCGGCCGCAAGCACCACATCGAGACTTGCGCGCTGTAAGTGCTTGGCGAGCTTGCCGATGGTAGTGGTTTTACCAGCGCCATTTACGCCTACAACCAAAATAACAAACGGTTCAAAGCGGCTATCGACAATCAGGTCAGATTGTCCGCGCAGACTCTTTCTGAGCTCTACCTTTAATTGTTTCAGAAGTGCGCGTGGATCGGTTAGAGCATCTCGCTCAATAGCATTGGTTAGAGAGTCGATAACTCTGCGCGTGGTGTCAACGCCAACATCCGCTGTGAGCAGCTGCATCTCGATGTCTTCCAGTAGCTCGTCATCAATCTCTTTTTTGCCCAGGAGGATTTGGCCAATACCATCGCCAAGGTTGGATGATGTTCTAGCGATTTTGCCAGCCAACTTGCCAAAGAATCCTGAATCCTCGCCGCTGACCGTTTCAGTTTCCGCTACCGTGCTCTCGAGGGAGCTCACGGGTTCCTCAGTCTGGGTGGCGCCGTTCTCCTGCGCACCGTCGCTTGCGCTGCCCGGATTAGATTCCTGCGCTGATTTCTGTTTTTTACGGCGAATAAACTGCAGCATAAATAGCCTTACTTACTGATCGGAGCAATTGGTCTGGTCGAGTCGACAGAGTGATGAGCTTGCCGAATTATATGCGCAATTTATTGTAAGATGAGAGCCCGATTAGTATTGAGAATGCAGTGTTTCCAAGCTTTATTCGCCAGTGAGAGCGGCTTCGAAGCCCCTGTTTCGAGGCTAAATCAGAGCATTTATGACAAAGCCAGCAAATAGAATCCGTGTGATTGGCGGCAAGTGGCGTGGATCGCGAATCAGTGTCGCTGACCTGCCCGGACTCAGGCCCACGGGAGACAGGGTTCGGGAAACGCTGTTTAACTGGCTGATGGCAGATATCGCAGGGGCGCG
>CAZDEW010000001.1:26342-161481 GCA_964504585.1 uncultured Pseudomonadales bacterium
ACAGGGTTCGGGAAACGCTGTTTAACTGGCTGATGGCAGATATCGCAGGGGCGCGGTGTCTCGACGCGTTTTCGGGCTCTGGCGTGCTGGGCTTTGAGGCGCTGTCGAGAGGGGCTCGTGAAATCCTTGCCTTTGAGTCTGCGGCGACCGCCGCCAATGCGATACGCGACACGATAAGCCGCCTGGGTGCTGACGATTTTCATCTGCAACAGCAGAGCTTTTTTGTTGAGCATGGGTATGCGGGTGAGCCCTTTGACATCGTTTTCATCGACCCGCCTTTTGCTCAGGACCTGCATACGATGGCGCTCGACTATTTGATCCAGCATAAACTGCTAGCTGAGCGTGCTCTCGTTTATCTTGAGATGCCTGCCGAGCAAGCCGCCCAGAGTTTGTCAGAGCACTGGCATATAAAAAAGTCGAAAACCGCAGGGGCGGTCTGGTTTGCCTTGTTGCAATACATTCCAAGCGCATCGGAGCAAGGCAATCTTTGAGCAATTGCTTGAGTGCAGCGGCGTTTGCCGCTACTATCGCGGCATCTTGATCAGCGGTAAAGCTGCTCCCCATAGTTGTCGGCAGCGGGAATTAGCGAGAAGGTAACAAGTCATGGCGGTTGTTTATCCAGGCACATTTGATCCGATTACAAATGGACACGTCGATCTGGTGCAGCGGGCTTCACGTCTGTTCGATTCAGTGCACGTGGCAGTGGCCGCAAGCAGCAAGAAAAACCCCATGTTCACGCTTGAGGAAAGGGTATCGATGGCAGCAGAGGCTCTGTCTGGCATCGCCAATGTAGAGGTCGTCGGATTCGACAAATTGCTGACCACCTATCTCGATGAGCTTGGCGAGTGTGTTGTGCTTCGAGGCTTGCGCGCAGTCTCAGACTTTGAATATGAATTTCAGCTGGCTAACATGAACCGCGCAATTAAGAGTGATTTCGAAACGGTATTTCTTACGCCAGCTGACGATCTAACGTATATATCTTCTTCGCTGGTGCGCGAAATCGCATTGCTGGACGGTGATGTTTCCAAATTCGTCCCCTCTTCCGTGCTCACTGCGATCAATGCCAAGGTTAAGGACAGCTAGTTACAACACGCGTCAGCACAAGGCCATGCCCTCCTCCACTCCGCAGAATGGATCGCCACCGATTGGACCTTTCCGATTAGGGTGATCTTGAAGCACTCCATCCGGGCCTGCTCATGAATTACCGCAATATTCTGCTCGTAACCCTCTCTTTGTCGACAGCGGCATGCTCTTTTCTACACGATGGAAATGATGCTGCCGTTTTGCCGGATAGCCTGAATCGTTTTGAGCCAGAGCCCGCTGTCGCGTTAAGCATTGGCGACGAAGTGCGAAAGAGTATGCGAGCCAATGATTTCGTCGCGGTAACTGCAAATCCCTACGCCACTCAGGCGGCTGCCAATATTCTAGCGGCAGGTGGCAACGCGGTTGATGCTGCGATAGCGGCTCAGATGGTTCTCGGTCTGGTAGAGCCGCAGTCTTCAGGTCTTGGTGGCGGCGGTTTTATGGTTTACTGGGATCAGGAGAAAGGCGAACTTCACAGCTATGATGGCCGTGAAACAGCGCCAATGCTGGCTGACGAACGACTTTTTCTCGATGGCGAAAAGCCTCTCAATATGTTCAACGCCGTTGTCGGCGGGCGAAGTGTCGGCGTACCCGGCCTGGTTAAAATGCTAGCGCTTGCGCATGCAGATCACGGGGTACTTTCGTGGCCAACCCTGTTTAATGACGCCAAAGAGCTTGCGACCAGTGGTTTCACTGTCTCACACAGATTGCACGAGCTATTAATCCGTGTTCCTGCAGTCAAGGTTCGTGATGACATAAGCACCTATTTTTTTCCAGATGGAGAGCCGCTGCTGCCTGGCGATACGCTGCGTAATGCCGACTATGCTGCAGTTCTGAATGGGCTAGCCGAGGGAGGCCCGGATTTCTTTTACCGCGAATTAGCGACAACGATAGTTGCTGCCGTTGGCAATGATACTAATCCGGGCGAATTATCTTTGCGCGACTTTGAGCATTATCAGGCGATCAGGCGAGACCCGGTTTGCGTTGACCTGTTTGCGCATAAGCTGTGCGGCATGGCGCCGCCTTCGTCTGGCCCGACCACTGTGTTCGCGATACTTGGGATGATGGAGGCACTCGTTTCAGCAGAAGAGGCTCGGTCGCTGGGCGAGGGTATATCCTCGAGTGCATTCCTTAGTCATTTTTTTATTGAGGCCTCCAAGCTAGCGTTTGCCGATCGCAACACTTATCTAGCTGATCCAGATTTTGTCGCCGTGCCTCTGAAGGCGATGCTCGAGAAGAACTACTTGAATCAGCGAGCGAGCCTCATAAAAAGGGATGCTGTGATAAGTGCGGCCACTGCGGGAGATCTTGATGCAGGCGACCCTGTGGCGAGAGTTCAGGCGCCGAGTTCTGAGCAGGCGTCCACTACCCATCTGAGTATCGTCGACAGTTATGGAAACGTGGTGAGTATGACGACGAGCATTGAAGCTGCTTTTGGTTCGAGAGTGATGGCGAACGGATTCCTTCTCAATAATCAGCTCACGGATTTTTCCTTTCTTCCTCTAACGGAAGCGCAGGAGCGCGTGGCGAATCGAGTGCAGGCGGGCAAGCGGCCGTTAAGCTCTATGTCACCGATCTTAGTATTTGACAGTAATAGTCGACCGGTATTAGCCATTGGCTCCCCTGGCGGTAAAAGCATTATTCCGTACGTGGCGCGAGTGCTCTATGAAGTTCTGGCATTGCGTCGCCCATTACAGGAGAGCATTGACGATAGCCAGCTTGTGTCAACGGACAGAGGGCTAGTGTTAGAAGAGGGGTTTGACTCCGATACGCTTGAAGCGCTAAAGCGTATCGGTCATGAGCCTAAATTGAGACCACAGGCGAGTGGCTTGCATGCAGTTTCCAGGCTCAATCAGTCTGAACGCGATGCTGCAGATGCAGCTTGGCTAGCGGTTGCTGACTCACGGCGTGAGGGCACTGTCGCGGGCCAGTAGCACGTGTACTATTGCTGGCAGCGCCGGCAGTAAAAACTGTTTCGTTGGCCAATCACTTTCGACTGGATCTCGGAGTTGCAAACGCTGCATGCTTGTCCAGCTCGCCCATAAACAGCTAGTGTTTGCTGGAAATAGCCTGGCTTGCCATCTCCGCCGACAAAGTCGCGTAGCGTGCTCCCCCCTTTTTCAATGGCCTGACGCAAAATAATTTGTATGTTCTCAAGTAAGGCCACATATTCCTGCTTCGTTACCCGGTTTGCTGCCCGGCCGGGTCGAATACCACTTCTAAAGAGCGCTTCATTCGCGTAGATGTTGCCAACGCCGACGATGACGTGGTTATCCATAATAAAGTTTTTCACCGGTGTTTTTCGTTTGCGAGATTGTTGGAAGAAGCAAGTTGCGCACGCTTCATCAGAGAGGGGTTCAACACCCAGCCTGGCTATTAGCGGGTGTATGTCCGGGCTCTGGTCGGTCCATAGCAGGCAACCAAAGCGCCTGGGATCGTTATAGCGCAACTGGCGCTTGCCAGATAGCTGGAATACCACGTGATCGTGCTTGAGCCTGCTTTCGCTATTCGCTGTGATTCTCAGGCTGCCAGACATTCCAAGGTGCATAAGCATATATCCGGCTGCCGTTTCAACTATCAGGTACTTGGCGCGACGACGAACCGTGCGAACCTGCAGGCCCGGTAGGGTATGGTTGATCTGCTCGGAAACGGGCCAGCGCAATTGTGAGTTGTAGACGTCAACGCCGAGTATTTTTTTATTCTCAAGAAATGGTGCGATACCTCTTCGAGTTGTTTCAACTTCGGGTAACTCAGGCATGATTATTTTTGATGAGAGATCTCGTAAAAAAGATGGCGTGCATTAAAAAGCCCGCTAAGTGCGGGCCTCTCAATCGATGGCAATAGATGTCCTAGTGGCAATCTATTTGATTTTGCCTTCTTTGTACATGACATGCTTGCGAACGACGGGGTCGTACTTTTTGATTTCCATCTTTTCTGGCATGTTACGTTTGTTCTTGTCAGTTGTGTAAAAGTGCCCTGTTCCAGCAGATGAGTTCAAGCGAATTTTCTCTCTCATAACAAGTCTCTTTTTGAATTAGCTAGTAGTTACTGTTGTTGCAACGGTTGCTTGCGAGCTTAAACCGTTTCGCCTCGGGCGCGAATGTCGGCTACAACACTCTCGATGCCTTTCTTATCGATAACACGCATACCTTTTGAGGACACCCGCAGGCTTACGAAGCGCTTCTCGCTCTCCAGCCAAAATCGATGTTTATGAAGGTTCGGTAAAAAGCGGCGTCGGGTTCGGTTCTTCGCGTGAGAAACGTTGTTGCCCGTCATCGGTTTTTTTCCAGTTACCTGGCACACTCTTGACATGATTTTCTTGCCTCGAAACTTAACTGTCTGCTTTCCAATTCGCGCTAATCGCTGCGCAAATCGGCCCGCGGCCTTTGTTCTGTCCAATCAGGCACAGAATGCCGCAAAAAAAGGACGCGCTTTATACCAAAACAAGGGTCTAGAAACAAGCGCGACTAGCCGCATTTTTATTCCTAACGGCACTCCTGCCGGCCGAGTGCCTGAACCAGATTTACCGTGACAGGGTGAATTGTGGCGGCCGCCACCCATCAATACCGGAGCAAAGGGTTTGGCAAGCTCAGATCAAACCTTGTTCAGCCATTGAGCACGAGCCTTGATCGCTAACGATAAAGTGGTCCAAAACCCGAATTTCGACACTTTTTAGTGCATTTAGAAGCTTTTTAGTGATGTTTTCATCTGCAAGCGATGGCTTTAGAGAGCCTGACGGATGATTGTGAGCAAATATGACAGCGCTGCTGTCATATTTTAGGCAGGTCTTGACGACTTCCCGAGGATAGACGGTTGCCGAATCTATAGTGCCCCGGCAAATAGCTTCACTGCGGATAATGCGATGTTGGTTGTCGAGCATAATCACCCAGAATATCTCGCGTGATTCGTGTGCAAGCAGGGTTCGCAGGTAGCGGCTTGTGGCGCCCGGAGAGGTTAGAGCCTGCCCACGAGCAAAGGAGGCGCTTAACATGCGCGAGCCCAGCTCGGTTGCGGCCTTGATTCTCGTTGCAGACGCGGGACCCAGTCCTTTGAGTTGTAAAAGATCTTCTGTGTCCATGCGCGCTATGCCTGCGAGTCCGCCCGCCTCAAACAGCAATCGGCGAGCGGTATCGATTGCGGTTTCACCAGATCCGCCGGACCCGACGAGTATGGCGATTAACTCGCTGTCGGAAAGAGCTTTTGAACCAGAAAAAATGAGCTTTTCACGTGGCCGCTCCATTTCCGGCCAATGAGACAATGACATTGCATACCCCTCCATGGAATTGCACTTATAATGGCGACGTTACGCTTCCCCGCAATCGGGATCCGGGAAGCCGTTTGCTTCCTTTGATTTGCTTCGTAATTGCGCATCGCTCGCTTCCTGCAAACAAAGGCGCAGCACAGATTCTGTACCTAAGCTTCGTTTGAGTCAACGCATGTCACTTCAAAATAAACGTATCTTGCTGGGTGTCACAGGTGGCATTGCGGCCTATAAATCGCCGGATATTGTGCGGCGCATGCGAGACCTTGGTGCCGAGGTAAGAGTTGTCATGACGCAGTCTGCGCAAGCTTTTATTGGCGCGCTTTCACTGCAGGCCGTATCTGGGCATCGCGTCCACACCGACTTACTCGATGAAGACGCCGAAGCTGCCATGGGTCATATAGAGCTGGCGCGCTGGGCCGATGCTATCGTCATAGCGCCGGCGACGGCTGATACGCTTTCAAGGCTCGCCGTTGGTGCAGCAGACGATTTACTCGCAACGTTGATAAGAGCTTCCACAGCTCCAGTATTGATTTCGCCGGCGATGAATCAAGCCATGTGGTCTGACGAACGAACCCAGACAAATGTCTCGGAGCTCAAGCAAAAGCGCTATCACTTTTTTGGTCCGGCCAGTGGTTCACAGGCTTGTGGAGACACAGGGCAGGGCCGGATGGAGGAGCCGCAAGCCATAGCGGAAGCAGTGTCCAGATTATTTGAAAGCGGCCTGCTGGACCAACGACACGTTGTGATAACGGCCGGCCCTACTCGGGAGGGCATTGATCCAGTGCGCTATATCTCCAACCATTCTACCGGCAAGATGGGCTTTGCAATTGCTGAGGCAGCCGCGGAAGCTGGAGCGAGGGTTACTCTGGTAGCGGGGCCCGTGTCTCTGGCAACGCCAGAGCGTGTCCAAAGGATTGATGTCATTACAGCCGATGACATGTACGCCGAAGTTCAGCGCGCGGTTGATAAGGATTCAATATTTATAGCGACCGCAGCGGTAGCTGACTTTAAGGCGGCCAGAGTCTCAGAGCAAAAAATAAAAAAACAAAAAGACCAACAGACAATGACGATAGAGCTGGCAAAGAACGTTGATATTCTGGCGAGCGTGGCGACGGCTGATGATCGGCCCGCTTTTGTTGTTGGCTTTGCGGCTGAATCTGAGAATCTGGAAGACAATGCGCGAAAGAAGCTGCTTGCCAAGCAGCTCGATATGATTGTAGCGAACGACATATCCAGAGATGACATAGGTTTTGCGGTCGATCTAAACGAAGTTACTGTGCTTTCGCGTGATAGTTCGGCGCCCACGGCGCCCTCCTCAGAGCGCTGGGACAAGTGCAGTAAGGGTCAAATTGCGCGTAAGCTCGTCGCTGCGATTGCAGAGCGCACTGCCGGCTGTGACGCAGCACTCAAAACCGCCGCTTCATGAGCGTGTACGTGTTAAAAATATCGTTAAAAAACAGTTTTTTAAAGTCGAATCGGCTGGCGTGGCTATACTCGACTAGAGGAGCAAGCTTTGACCGGGGACGCTCTTTTCAGAGCAGAGTTATCCGGTTGGCAGCATTTGCGTGAGCCGTTGCTTGTCTCCCTCGGCCAGTAAAATTTATTGAATTAATCCAGCTCCAGCAAATAGCGGAATCGAGCCTTGTCAGACGCAAACACACCCCTGTACAAGTCGCCAGTTTTTCTCCTCGCAGTTCCAACGGCGCTCATTGTCGCTCTGTATTATTTTGTCACCGTGCCACTGCTCGATCGTCAGGAGCAATCGACACGAGCAGATGACCTCGCCTATGCAGAGGCTGGCCGGGTCGATCAGGCGATTGCGAGTCTCAAACTACAGTTAGAAACCATCGCTGATGATCCCGGTATTGCACTCGCACTGCAAAATCAGGACAGTTCAGCGATTAAATCAAAAGCCGCATATTGGGCTGACAGAATGCAGAATGCTGTCAGGTTTCTGGTGCTTCCTTACGACGCGTTGGGGCATGCGGGCATGGGAGAGTTCGCGTCCGGGTTAAATAACAACATAGAACGGGATCTGGTCAGTCGCGCCGCCAAAAGTGATGTTGCAGTGGCCGATACCTACCTGCCTGAGTCCGGGCCGATGCTCATGGTTGCCGCCGCAGTCAAGAACGCGCAGGATCAGCGTATTGGCGTTTTGTTTGTTGAGTTACAGGCTGACTGGATTGGCTCTCTTTTTCAGGGCGATCAGGAGCAGCGCGTTTCCGGGCCGCATCTGGTTCGACTCATTGTGCTGCACCCGCGAACCGTCATTAATGAGTTCGCGCACCAGCTGCCGGCCGGCACCAAGGAGCAGTCTCGCACAAGCTTGCAGGAGATGAGCAATGTGGCGGTAGAAGTTACGGTCGAGAGTCGCTCGGTCATCGCGGCCAGTATGGGCTTAGTGCTGGCCGGGACAGCCGCATTTATCGGGCTAATTGGTCTGTCCTTGCCGGGTCGCAAGGAGGCCCAGGTGCTCGAGAAAGTGCAGCAGGATGCTGAGCGCCTGACCCACTATGTTTCAACTAGCCTGACAGAAGAAAACGTGCAGATCCCGTCGTTTGAGCTGGATGCCGTGCGCGACGTCGCCCTTTCGCTGAAGAAAAAGCTGGCAAAGCTCGAGCTGGATAAGCAGGCCAAGGGCAGTTTGCGTAAGCATGTTGAAACGCAGGAAGTGCTAATTGCGGATTCGCCGTCTGATCTGCCTCTGGTAGAAGAGACCGGGGGGGCTGTGGAACTCCAGCTCCCAAGCCATATATTCAGGGCTTATGATGTCCGTGGCGATGCCGAAACCGAGCTTAGTGATGAGGCGGTCTATAACATCGGTCGTGCTTTTGGAAGCGAACTGCGAGACAGGAATCAGGTCAGGGTCGCTCTTGGCGGCGACACCCGGCTTTCCACTAGTCGGCTGATTGAGAGCATGGCGTCTGGACTCAAGGATTCGGGTTGCGATGTTCTGTTGTTGGACATGGTACCGACCCCGCTCCTTTACTTCGCTGCCGAAAAGCGCTGCGATGGCAATGGCGTCATGGTGACCGGAAGTCATAACCCAGCCGAGCAAAATGGTTTTAAGTTTGTCATGCAGGGCGCCGCACTCGCCGACGATGCTATTCAATCGTTGCGGCATCGAGCAGCTGGAGTCGATTTTTGTGAGGGAGAAGGCAAGGTCACTACCTGGGACTGCATTGATGAGTATGTAGATGCCTGTGTTGAGGATGTGGTGTTCGCATCGCCAGCAAAGGTCGTGCTTGACTGTGGCAATGGCGCTGCCAGTCAGGTGGCCCCTATTCTTTTTGCATCGCTGGGTGCGGATGTGGTTCCGCTCTTTGCCGAGCCCGATGGCCAGTTTCCCGGTAGATCACCGAATCCCACCGCCGAGAACCTCACAGCGCTGATTGACGAGGTGCAAATACAGGGTGCGGATCTTGGTCTGGCTTTCGATGGCGATGCGGATCGAATGGTTGCTGTGTCGAGTTCTGGCAGAGTTGTCAGCGCAGACCAGCTGCTTATGCTCTTTTCCCGCGATATTCTTACCCGCAGCCCGGGCGCGGATGTCGTATTTGACGTCAAGTGTTCGAGCGCTTTGGGCACGACGATCGCAGGTTATGGTGGCAGACCGGTGATATGGAAAAGCGGGCACTCCAGGATAAAGCATAAGCTGCAGGAAACCGGCGCGCTATTGGGCGGCGAGTTCAGCGGTCACTTTTTCTTCAATGAGCGCTGGTTTGGGTTTGATGATGGGCTTTATGCGGGCGCACGATTGATAGAGCTTCTAAGCCTGGAGTCGACGTCACTGGATGATGTGCTCGCCGATTTGCCGATGCTCGAGAGCACCGATGAAATCTTGATTCCGGTCGATGAAGAGGAAAAGTTCTCGATTATGGATCGGCTGCTCGAAACAGATGGCTTCCAGTCTGCACAGCTCAACACCATCGACGGCATACGTGCCGAGTTTGATGATGCATGGGGCTTGTTGCGGGCTTCGAATACGGGGCCGTTCTTGACGGGTCGATTTGAAGGCAGTGACCGCGACGCGCTGCAGCGTGCCGTTGACGCCTTTCAGCTAGCCCTGAGTCGGGTGGACGAGTCACTGGAAATCAAGGTTTAGCCGCTGTGGTAGTGGCACATCTCTGTATCGGCCCTGTTTAATCCACGGCCGCTCTATCTATTCGCTAACTTTCAAACCTCGCTGGTATAACTTCGCTAGTAGGCGCCTGATGGCTGGTGCATACTCAGGCTGAG
This sequence comes from uncultured Pseudomonadales bacterium, assembly GCA_964504585.1. GTDB lineage: Bacteria > Pseudomonadota > Gammaproteobacteria > Pseudomonadales > UBA7434 > UBA7434. Next base: position 35,929 of record CAZDEW010000001.1, read on the forward strand.
AGTGACCCTCTGGCGTGCGCTAGAGGCAACTCGATTGTTGCGCACAGCCGCACCCGGCTTTTGCGGCCTTGAATCTGGAAACTAGCATAATGGCGATGAACAAACAGCGATCTTCCGCGATTGCATCGATTCTTACCGAGTCGTTACCCTACATACAACGATTTATCGGCAAGACTATCGTTGTTAAATATGGCGGCAATGCGATGACTGATGAGTCGCTAAAGCATGACTTTGCCACCGACATTGTCCTCATGAAGATTGTCGGGATGAACCCTATCGTTGTGCACGGTGGTGGTCCCCAGATTGGGCAAATGCTCGACAAGCTCAATATTGAGTCCAAGTTTGTCGATGGCTTACGGGTCACCGACACTGAAACCATGGACGTTGTATCCATGGTTCTTGGCGGGTTGGTCAATAAAGAAATAGTGGGTCTGATCAACCAGCACGGTGGAAACGCTCTGGGCGTCACGGGCAAAGACGGCAATTTGATCATTGCCGAACAATTCAAGGTCACCCGTAAGACGCCGGATTTACAAACCGACGAAATAATCGATGTGGGGCATGTTGGCGAAGTCACAGGAATTAACGTGCCTTTTTTAAAGTCTCTTCTGGAAACGGGTGCTATTCCGGTGATCGCACCTATCGGTGTCGGTAAAGATGGCGAGACTTACAATATCAATGCCGATCTGGTAGCTGGCAAAGTTGCTGCCGTTATGGGCGCCGAAAAATTGATGCTGTTGACTAACGTCGAGGGTATAAAAGATAAATCAGGTACCGTCCTCACCGGGCTTGAGCCGGAGGGCGTTCAGCAACTGATTGACGATGGGACGATAGTCGACGGCATGCTGCCCAAAGTCAATTGCGCAACGGACGCTTTGGCTCAGGGCGTTAACAGCGCTCACATCATCGATGGGACGATTCCTCACTCGGTATTGCTTGAAATCTTTACCGATCAGGGTATTGGCACCTTAATCAAAAGCAAATCTTATTGAGGTCGTGACTTTTTTGTTTTGTGCTGTGGCCGGTCTCGTTGGCACGATAAGCTGACTCTGGCGGTTTAATTTTTTTCTTTTTTCTAAAGTCGAAATTTTTTTTATTTAATTCTTCTTAAAACACTTCAAAATAATTTAAATAGAGAGTATCGTTGCACCCACGGTTGCTAGTAAGCGTTTACTGTTTTTTTGCGCTAACTGCTCTGTGCTAACTGCTCTGCGTGTGAGGTTCTCTTAATTGCCGGGTCTTGGAGATGTTGCTCGGCGAGGCTTAGGCTGCTCGGTATCGTACAGATAATAAGCCGAGCGCTGAAGTTGAAGTTGCCGCTAAAGTTGTAATTAAGGTTGCCATTACAGTTTTCACGCCGCATGCGAACCTGATTCAAAAATCTGGTTCACTAAATTAGAAATTAGAAATTAGAAATTAGAAATTAGAAATTAGAAATTAGAAATCAGTTGTAGCGTGCTTTTTTTGTAAGTTTAGTTGCGGTGGTCGGAGCCGCTTAACCGAGTGTTCGCAAGGGTTTCTTTTTTATCGTTCGAAGTGCTGTGTTCTATGCGAGTGCCCGTGAGCCATGCGATCAGCTGCTTCCAAATTCACCATCAGGTGTCGCGGGTTACAAAAACGTCAGTTAATTAGCGATACAGTTAACGATACAGCCGACAACACAGCCAAAAAAAGCGCAGACTCGAGCCAGACTTAAACTCGACGCAAAGTTAAGTCACAACGCTAAGCCAGAAACTTTAGCCTAAATAGTTATATTCAAATCGATGCCAAGACTTGCAAAAAAATACTCGCGACGACAACAGATTCTGGAGTCGCTTGCCGGCATGCTGGCTGACGAGCCGGGCAAAAAGATTACTACCGCAGGTCTGGCGGAACGAGTTGGGGTATCCGAGGCAGCCCTCTATAGGCACTTTCCGAGTAAAGCAAAGATGTTTGATGGGCTACTCGACTTCGTCGATGAGGCGGTTTTTGCGAGCATCAACTCAATCGCTAAAGAAGATACGGCCTCAGTTGTGAAGATTGAACGCACGCTCGCTCTGCTGCTGGGTTTTGCTGAGAAAAACCGCGGTATAGCCTGCATATTGAACGGCTATGCATTGGCCAGCGAGTGCGACCGGGTGCGATTGCGGGTAGCTACTTTTTACGAAAAGGTTGAGTTGCAGCTTCGCCAGATGCTGCGTGATGCGGAGCTCAAAGAGGCTATTCGGCCCAACATGACGGAAATGGCCGCAAGTAATTATCTTGTGAGTTACGTTGAGGGACGTATAAACCAGTTCGTGCGCAGCCAGTTCCAGCGCTCTCCGACCGAGTACTGGCCGGAGCAGTGGGGTCAGCTCATGACAGGGTTTTTTCGAGAGTCGATTGCGCATCGCCCGGAGCACTCTGCTTCGCGTGAGCGCGCACCGGTGATTGCTGAGGGTGCTATTTCGTCGGCTTCAATCGCCTAATCAGCGGTATATCAGAGGTTTGCGATTTCGCGCGCGGCGCTGCTTTTACTGGCGCAGCGCAAGCAGTTTAGTCAGCTTCACCGCATCGGAGTCGTAATGTTTGCTGACTTTGAGTTTTTCGGCCTGCCGCGTCTTGATTGACGCAAGTGTTTCATTCATTTCCTTCTCGATTTCTGCGATGTGCGATAGCAGCTTTTCGGGAACAGTCTGCCCCTCTCGTTCAATCGCCGCGGCTCGAGCACGCTGTCTTTCAGCATTTTCCCTCAAAACGGTGAGATTGCCGTTGAGAATGCTGATGTTGATATCGAACTCGCCCAGTTTCCGTTTCCGCTCCGCCTCGAGATCGTCCACGCTGCTATATTTCAGCAGCAGGCTCAGGTTGTACTGAGCCTCTTCTTCTTTGCGCTCCATCGCGAGTCTCGCCTGCTGCTCGGCTTCTGAGAGAGCGGCAAAATCCTCGGCGCTGAGTTCAGGCTCCACAGTCTCTACGATGCGACCGCTTTCAGAGACAATCTGGTAGCCTCGGCGCGCTTCGTCGGGAGTGATGGTTTCCTTAATCTCCGTATGACCGGACTCGTTGATAATGCGAAAATAGTTCGACGCCTGGCTATTAACCGACAGCAGTCCAAGCACAAGGGCCGTGACTGCGGGCGTTACTCTACTTTTACCGATTAGCTTCATTTTTTGTTTGCGCGGCATACGTGGTTTGGTTCACAGGCTCAGCGGGTCGCCGAGCGATCGGGGTACTGGCGTCAGCTTGGCTTGGGTCAGCCTAGCCAACACCGTAGTTTTTTCGATACTCACCCATCGAGTTTAGCAAATCCTGATGTGAGCCAGTGCTCATACCATCTGGATTGTTTGACAAATAATCAATCAGATCGTTCAGTCTGACTATCGCATGGACCGCAAGGCCCTCTTGTTGTTGTAATTGCTGAATCGCACTGGCGCCTGCAGGCCCTTTTTCCTGACGATCGAGGCCGATGACAACCGCTTCCACTGTGCAGTCGTCCGACGCCCGGATCAGCTCGATGGACTCTCGGATAGCGGTGCCAGCGGTAATAACGTCGTCTAAAATCAACACCCTGCCCTTCAGTGGTGAGCCAACAATCAGTCCCCCCTCTCCGTGGTCTTTTTGTTCTTTTCTGTTGAAGGCATAGGGAACATCTCGACCATAGCGCTGCGCGAGTACTGTTGCGGTCGCCGCAACAAGTGGTATGCCCTTGTAGGCTGGGCCGAACAGCATGTCGAACTCGAGATCTGGCGTGGAAATAATCTTCTGCGCATAGCAGTCGGCCAGGCCCGCTAATAGAGCGCCACTGTTAAATCGGCCGGCGTTAAAGAAATAGGGGCTGGTGCGCCCGGATTTAAGCTCAAAGCTGCCGAAGGATAAAGCGTCTGCTTTTCTCGCCAGCTCAATGAATGAATTTTGAAAGGCCTTCATGTCTTGTCCATTGGCTTCGGTCGTGTACTTTGTTGGCAATTACTTACACTTTTGAGCTTGCATTTGCCTGACAAACCCAATTAAATGAAGATTCCAATTATTTGAACCATACGAGTTTTTGCTCTGGCACGCACCGCAGAAGCTGTAAAAAGCTGTAACTGTGTACCGCGTACTCAGAACTGTAAACAGCAATAAACAACTGTAAACAGTTATAAATGGGTGTGCCTCTGTAAGCATTGCTTAATCGCTATTATTACATAGCTCTATTGGATGCATCAGCATCTGCGCTACGTGGCCCGGCCAGCAGGACAGCTTAGTCGAATCTGGTCCGTCAGTGGGCAAACCGCTAAGACTTCATTCGTTGAGCGGTAGTCGCAAAACAAGAGCGCAACTCAAATGGTCATAAGCCCGACAGCATTTAGTTATTGATTTTGATCGGGCATGTGTCGAAGCTCCCGTCGGTTCGACTCTAGCGCTTACTGTGGGTGTCATCGAGATTCGCACGCAAGTCGTTGCATTTAAACGCTATAAATAAAGCTATCGATAGGCACCTATGTGCCTGTCCCACTACTTCAATGGGTTAATGGTGAGGACCTCCAATGCGAGTTATCAGCTTTTGTGCTGACGGAATTGTACAGGCTGCGGATCGCGGCTTTTACGACTGGATGAGTAGTCAGGACGCGGACATCATTTGTATTCAGGATATTCAGACTGAGGAACACAAGTTACGTCACGATAAGTATTTCCCGCCTGCCTACAATGCCTACTTTTTCGATAACGCCGAAGGAACCAACGGGGTAGCGATTTACTGCAAGGATCTACCCAAGGCAATTATGACGGGTCTAGGTTTCAATGATTTCGACATGGAAGCGAGATATATCCAGGCTGATTTCGAGCGCATTAGCTTTGGCTCGCTGCTTGCGCCATCCGCGACGCTTGATGATGAGAAGAGCATGGCTAGAAAAACCCAGTTTTTTCAGCAGCTTCACGACCATCTCGCAAAAATAAGACATAAAAGGCGTGAGTTCGTTATCTCTGGAAACTTCCAGATTGCGCATCAGAAAAAAGATGTACAGGACTATGAGCACGCCAAGTCGATGGTCGGATTTACCGAGGTCGAGCGTGGCTGGATGGATCAGATGTTAATGAACCTCGGTTACGCCGATGCATTTCGTCTTGCGATTAGCGACGAGGATGAGTTTACCTGGTGGCCTTCGGGTAAGATCGGTGAAAACGGCTGGCGCGTGGACTACCAGATTGTCTCACAGGGCCTCAGAAAGAACGTTGAATACGGCTCGATCCTCAAAAGCAAGCAGTTTTCCTCTCACGCGCCACTGTCGGTGGATTATGAGTACGAGATTAACCCGGACGAATATGCGCCGGCCTACTAGCTAGCCAACGGTTTTCTTCGGCGCGGGTGAACATTTAATTGGGGAGTTCTTGTTCGAGCGCCGCGGTCTGGATTTGGCAAATCTCAGCGATTCCCTTGGCAGCCACTGACAGAAGTTTTGACAGCTCTTCCTGCGCAAAGGGTTCTTGCTCGGCGGTACCCTGAATTTCAATAAACCGCCCCTCTCGGGTCATGACAACGTTCATATCGGTTTCTGCATTCGAGTCCTCGGCGTAGTCTAAATCTAAAACAGCCTCGCCTTCATAGATGCCCACCGAGATTGCCGCAAGCTGATGCTGTATGGGGCTGCGTTCAATCATGCCCTGCTGTTGCATAAAACTGATGGCATCACACACCGCTACATAGGCGCCTGATATCGCAGCGGTTCGAGTGCCGCCATCGGCCTGAATCACATCGCAATCAAGTGTTATGGTGTTTTCACCCAGCTCGTCGAGCTTGATCGCCGAACGCAGTGAGCGTCCAATCAGACGCTGAATTTCCAGCGTGCGTCCGCCTTGCTTACCTCGTGCGGCTTCGCGCTGCATCCTTTCTCCGGTGCTTCGTGGCAGCATGCCATACTCTGCCGTTATCCACCCGCTATTGCTGCCCTTTAGAAAGCGCGGCACTCCGGCGACGACGGAAGCCGTACAGAGTACCTTCGTATTGCCAAAACAGGCCAGAACAGAGCCCTCGGCATGAGTTGTATAGGCGCGTTCAAAACGAACTTGTCGCAGTTGGTCTATTTGTCTTCCGCTGGGACGTTTCATGGCTTGGAACTTTATCAGTGCAAATTAAAAAATGGAGCGGCGCAGTATACCGGCTATGTCCGAATTGATTATGTCGTGTCTGTAATAAGCCTACTATTTATATCGAATTAGCTGGCCCGGAGCGATAAGATCGGCGACATCGAACATCACGGCAGACGTTAAGAGTGAAGACTATGGGCGAAACGGCCAGCGACAATTATCAGTGTTTGAGCATGACTGCTTTCGGCCGTGCGGAAGGGCACACCCAGCTTGGAAGCTTTGTCTGGGAGTTGAGAACGGTTAACCACCGCTACCTCGACGTTATTCCCAAGCTGCCTGAAAGCTGCCGCTACCTCGAAGGCGACGTCAGGGATCTGGTGCGCTCGCGGCTGTCTCGAGGGAAATGTGAGATTGCGTTATCTCTGCAAAAATCAGAGTCACATGATGAGATGCGCATCGACACAGCGTTTCTTGATCGTTTGCTTGAGGTTTCTAACCAAATCAGGGGGCATGCGACAGAGGCTGCGCCGTTATCAACCCAGCAAATCTTAAGCTACCCCGGCGTATTGAGTGGGCAGGATATCGATCGTGATGTCCTTAGCAGCGACCTGCTCGAAGGTCTGGAGCGAGCATTACAGCAGTTGGTCGAAGGCCGCCTTGACGAAGGAAAGAAGATGGCTGCAGTGATAGATTCGCGACTTGTCGCAATTACGCAGCTTGTCAGTGAATTGGAGAAAGACCTCCCGGCTATTGTTAGCGCGCACAAGGAAAAATTGCTGGCGAAGCTCGCTGAATTACAGGTCGAACTCGACGAAGAGCGCCTGGCTCAGGAGGTTGTTCTTATCGCCCAAAAGCTTGACGTCGCTGAGGAGCTCGATCGATTACGTACGCATGTCGATGCCGTTCGCAGCGCCATGTCTAAAAAAGGCCCCTGTGGGAGGCGTCTCGATTTTCTCATGCAGGAGCTCAATCGAGAGGCAAACACTCTGGGATCAAAATCGGGATCCATAGAAAACAGCAATGCAGCTATCGATCTTAAAGTACTTATCGAGCAGATGCGCGAGCAAGTGCAGAACATCGAATAGAGCGGCAAAGATACAGCTATTGCGAACCTTCTCCTTCATCCTTTGCGCTGTCGATTGGTACATATCCCTCTGCCTGCTCAAAATCTTCTCCCGATAAAAACTTCTCTCGCTCTTGCGCAAGAAACTTTCTCGCTTCGGGGTCGCGCATATTCAGATGCTTCTCGTTGATAAGCATTGTCTGATGTTGTTGCCATTCCTGCCAGGCTTGCGCAGAGACAGTTCGCATGATTTCCTCGCCAGCTGGTCCGGGAAAGGGTGGGGATGCTAGCGCCGGCAAGTCGGCTTGATACTTGCGACAGTAAACGGTGTCAGTCATAGCTTCGGGTGTCGTTTGCAAATTTTCGAGACGAGTTTACTTCAAAACGGGGAAATCATCATTCTCAAGCATAAGGATAAGCTTGCTCACAGGTGCAGCAAGCCCAACTTTCTTCGGGCTTGCCGGGTCGAACCAGATTTGTTCGCTGGGCTCCTGTACCTCGACTAACATGTCGATATTGCCGAACACCGGAGTAATATCGAGATGAAAATGGCTGAATGTATGACGAAACTGTTTGCCGATAGTTATCACGCCGTTTTTCCGCGAGCGGAGCAGTGCGGTCTGTACGTCGCCCTGTTCGCGTAACTCGGGAAAGCTCCAAAGCCCGGCCCATACACCTGTCGGAGGCCGTTTTTCCAGCAAAACCTCACCGTCCTGATTCTTAATCACAAGCATATTGGTATGGTGCACAGGCAACTGCTTACGCGGCTTTTTGCCCGGATACTGGGCCATGGTTTGCCGAGAATAGGCGAGGCAAGATGATTGAACTGGGCAGTCGGCGCAATTCGGGCTGCTGCGCGTGCAGACCAGTGCTCCTAGATCCATTATGGCCTGTGTATAGGCACGGCTGCGCTTGTCGGGTGTTACGTCCTCGCTCAGTGCCCACAGCATCTTCAGGACAGACGATTTTCCGGGCCATCCCTCTACCGCGAAGTGCCTGGCGAGTACCCGTTTGACATTGCCGTCGAGAATCGCGGCGCGTTTTTGAAAGGCGCTTGAACGAATTGCGCCCGCTGTAGAGCGGCCAATGCCGGGCAGTGATATGAGTTCTTCGAGCGTCGACGGGAACTCTCCGTTGAGCCTGGTGGCGACTTCCCGTGCCGCCCGATGCAAGTTCCGCGCGCGCGAATAGTAACCTAGCCCAGACCACAGATGCAGCACTTCGTCTTCCGACGCTGCTGCCAATGTTTGCACATCGGGAAATGCTTTTAGGAAGGCCTCGAAGTAGGGCTTCACGGTGCTGACCTGAGTCTGCTGGAGCATCACCTCTGAGAGCCAAACTTTGTAGGGGGTTATATCTTCTTGCCACGGCAAGCCTTTGCGGCCATGGACGTCGTACCACCGCAGTACTCTGCTCGCAAAAGATTGTTCAGACACTGCCTTAGTCCTATCGAAACAACCCTCGCAGTGCATCGCCAACGCCATCACCCAACTTTTCGTTGAGTTTATCCTGAAGTTTGTCTCGATGCTTGTCGAGCTCTTTGTCGACGGCTTCTTTGGCTTTGGCCTTGGCTAGATTGGACAGAATTTTATCGAGTCGGCTATTGTCGACACCGCAGCTGGATTCCTGCGCATCGCCTCTACAGCGGATTGGCCAGGCGATATCACGATACTGTTCATTGATTTCACAGCCTGTTTCTGCGGCGTCCGTCTCGGTAGAACTGGCTGCGGCCAGATCGCCACTAACGTTTGCCTGCAGGCGCAAGTCATAGCTGGTATTGAGTAAATTGATCTCGCCATCGCCATTAACTTTAGCATTTGCCAGGCCGGCGCTAAACGACTCGATATTACCAACCCCTTTGCTCCAATTTATTCTCAGATCAACATCTTCGAGATCCGTGCCATTACCCCACGCTCTGTTCAACTGGGTCTTTCTGGCCAGCGCGATGGATTGACAAATCCGTTGTTCGATATTGTCATTTAGGTAGCGACCGTTGCTTAGCGATGCCATCGTCTTACCGGAGAGTGTTTTCTTAAGTGCTTCGGTTGAGTTCCCGCGAGCGGTGATGTTTGTCTCAACGCTGGCTGTACCTTCAACGCCTAGCTCAAAATCGTTACTGGCTAGCAAAGAGGCCACATCAATATCCGAAAGAGCCTGTGCCGCTTGCAGCTGGGCAGGGTTACGCGCTGCATTGATAGAGAATGACTGGTTGATTTTGCCGCCATAGACGGACGCGTTTAGCTTGCTGACATTCAGCAGGCCATTGTCGATGGTCATGGCTATTGATAAGTCTTCCAGTTCGGTTTGTTCAACGACCAGCCTTTCAAGAGAGATAGCGAGGTCGACATTGAGTGTGTGTAGTGTGTCTAGCGGCAGTTCGATATCGTCATTTTGCGTCGTAGTCGTAGAGGTTGAAGCGGCATCATCTTCGTTTGCTGTGCCGCTTAAATAGGGATTGAGGTCCAGGGTTCCCAGCGCAAGATCGGCGGCGAACTTGGTGTCTTTTCCAAAGGTGACCGCACCTGAGCCGGAAAAGCTGGTTTCGGCGATCACTCCCTCAAGTTTCTCGATGATGAATTTCTGCGCGTCACTGTTAAAGCGAAAGGTCGACGCGAGTTCCACAATGATCGCCTCTGCAGAGGCATCACGCTCGACTTCGAGTGCCGACTGCAAGTCGAACGGTTTTCCCGTAAAGTTGATCGCGCGACCGTCTAGCGTTTTCACACGCAGCGCCTGTCTCGATCCTACGCCCAGGTCGACGACGGATAAATTAATATCTCTCAGCTTAACCGTATCAAACGAAACATCCGCCGAGGCGCTCTGCTCGCTTTTTTCGTCTCCGCTGTCTTCGTCAGCGGTCTCGGACCCTGAGGGCTCGACATCTTTCCAGTTTGAGTGACCTCGTGCGTCCGTTACCATCCGCATGGAAATATCAGCCAGCTGCAGGGAGTCAATCGTGACATTTCCTCCCAGAAGCCCGAGCAGCGAAATTGCTGAGCTTGCTTCGCCAATGCTGGCGAACAGGGTGTCACCGTCATACGCTTGACGGGTGTGCAGCTCAATATCGCTGACGCCTAGTTTGATACTGGGGAAGAACGACCAGTAAAAGTCGCCGTTAAAATTCATATCGAGACTGGTTGCCCGATACGTTTGTTCCTCGACCAGGCTTTTTACCGTTTCAGGGTTGACTGACCGCGTGGCGATGTAGCCTGCGACAATGATAATAAGGGCGAGTGCGATCAGGATGAAAAACAGCCACTTGGCGAGCTTAACCATAACAAACCTGTAGATTGATACGAGAATTATCGGCGCCGGAGCGCTGCGCTAGGTCAGTGTACTACGCCTCTTCTTAGACTGCTGCCTCTGCCCGCAAGTCCCCGCTGTCCGCGTGTAAATGTAGCGCAATTTTAGATTGCGCTTGTGAGCATAGGGATTAAGATGCCTCTCTTCAGCCGCGGATTTTGCAGTAAGTAAGCACTTACTTATTTGCGGGCCGGCAGCGATGCATTAGTAGGCAGCTACGATTGGCAATGCCGTTGGATGATGCCGCAAAACTCGAGAGCAGGTAAATGTACAAGTTAGTTTTATTGCGGCACGGTGAAAGTGTCTGGAATCTGGAAAATCGTTTTACCGGTTGGCACGATGTTGATCTAACCGAAACCGGCGTGGCTCAGGCGAACATGGCGGGGCAGTTAATGCGTGAGGCGGGTCTTGAATTCGACATCGCCTATACATCGGTGCTGGTCCGTGCGATGCGCACTCTCTGGATAGCCCTGGATGAAATGGATCGCCTCTACCTGCCGGTCGTTCGCAGTTGGCGACTCAACGAGCGTCACTATGGCGCTCTCCAAGGTTTGAACAAGGCTGAGACGGCGGCCAAACATGGCGAGGATCAGGTCAAAATCTGGCGTCGTAGTTTCGATGTGCCGCCTCCTTTTGTTGACGTAGGCAGCGAGTATTTTCCAGCTCAGGACGCACGCTACGCAGGGATAGACCCAGCGATTCTGCCGCGCGGCGAATCGCTCGCCCTCACCATCGATCGCGTTATGCCGTTTTGGCACGATGTTGTGCGACCGGCAATCTTAGCGGGCAAGCGAGTGATCATCGCGGCACACGGCAACAGTCTGCGAGCGCTCGTTAAGTACCTCGACGATATGGATAACGAAAGCGTTCTTGGCCTGAATATCCCGACCGGTGTACCGCTGGTTTATGAGCTGGATGCGGATCTCAAACCGATCAAGAGCGAGTATCTGGGAGATCCAGACAAAATCAAGGCTATGATGGAAGCGGTTGCCAATCAGGGTAAACAGTAAGCCGGCGGCTATGCATCAGGGATCAAAAGCAATGTGGAAGGCATGAACAGCGCGCTACAGGAAACCTACTTTCTCGATTACAAGGCTCCCGAAGTACAGGCCTATGTTTCTGCCTTTGACCGTCAGCTGGCGCCTCGTGAGCTCGCTGTTGCGATCTACAACAAGATCAGAGACGACTGGCGGTATAACGCATACATCTTCCATACCAGACGAGTTGATATGCGATGCAGTGCGATCATGCAAAGAGACGAGGGCCATTGTCTCGATAAATCCATTATTCTCGCTAGCTGCTTTCGCGCCGTAGGTTTACCGGCCAGATTACATCTGGTGAAAGTCGTCAATCATATTGCGGTTGAACGAATCGTAGAGCTATTTGGTACGGATGAGTTAACGCCCCATGGCTACGTCGAAGTTTATCTGGGCGATCGTTGGCTTGCCTGTACTCCCGCATTCAACAAAGAGCTGTGCGATCTGCTCAATGTCGATGTTCTGGAGTTCGACGGCGAGCAGGATTCGATGTTCCAGGCGTCTGACCGGGCCAACGGTAAGTTCATGGAGTACCTTGAAGATTATGGTACCTTCGACGATTACCCCTACGAGTTCGTTCTCGATAATATGGATGCGCATTATCCCAGATTCAAATCGGCGCGAGCCGGGCGCGATATCCTGACTATGGCTTGAAACCACGTTACAACTTGAAACTATGACTAATACAGACCGCACAGCTACCGTAAAAAGGGACACACTCGAAACCCAAATTCAGGTTTCCATTGACCTTGATGGCACTGGAAAAGTTGAGCTAGAGACAGGTATTCCCTTTCTTGAGCACATGCTTGATCAAATTGGTCGTCATGGTTTGATTGACATCAGCATTAAGGCGCAGGGCGATCTACATATCGATGATCACCACACGGTAGAGGACATTGGTATTACCTTAGGCCAGGCATTTCATCAGGCGATCGGCTCCAAGAAAGGCATTCGCCGGTACGGACATGCCTATGTTCCGCTCGATGAGGCGCTATCGCGCGTTGTGCTCGATATATCCGGGCGCCCCGGTCTGGAGTTTAATGTGCCCTTCACTCGCGCTGCGGTGGGCTCCTTCGACGTAGATCTTTTCCACGAGTTTTTTCAGGGCTTTACCAACCATGCCTTAGTCACCTTGCATGTCGATTGCCTGCGTGGCGAGAACAGCCATCACCAAATCGAGACCGTTTTTAAAGCTTTTGGGCGGGCACTGCGCATGGCGATAGAGCCGGACCCTCGATTAGGGGATGTCATGCCATCGACAAAGGGCACACTGTAGGCGGCGACGATGGGAGCTCAATACGATGTTGCTGTCATCGACTATGGCATGGGCAACCTACATTCGGTGGAGAAAGCGCTGAAGCAGGTCAGTCCAGCTTCGAAAGTTTATGTTGGCAGTGAAGCAGAGTTGATTCTGGCGGCCGAGCGAGTTGTTTATCCCGGCGTGGGCGCTATTCGGGATTGTATTGGAGAGGTAAAGCGGCTTGGTCTGGATGCTGTGATTAAAGAAGCCGCCTCTCGTTTGCCGCTACTAGGGATTTGTGTTGGGATGCAAGGGCTCATGCGGCATTCCACAGAGAACGATGGCGTCGATTGTCTAAATATATTTAACTATGACGTTGAGTGTTTCTCTGATCACTTTCGATCACGTGGTGATTGCGCCGGCCTCAAGGTTCCGCATATGGGATGGAACTCGGTTCGACAGATACCGCACAAGCTTTGGCAGGGGATCGCCGACAATGCGCAGTTTTATTTTGTTCACAGCTACTTCGTGCCATCAGCGGGCTGCGAAGAAATGCTGGGCGAGGTGTCTCATGGTGTTGACGCAGTCGCGGCGCTGGGAAGAGACAATATTTTCGCCACTCAATTTCACCCCGAAAAGAGCCATACCAGCGGCCTCAAGCTGCTTGAGAACTTTATGACTTGGGACGGAAGCTAAAAGCTTCTGTTAGATATTCCGAATTACCTAAAGAGTTGCCGTGTTAGTAATACCCGCTATAGACCTTAAAGATGGACTCTGCGTACGCCTTAAGCAGGGCTTGATGGACGAATCAACCGTCTTTTCTGACAACCCCGTAGAAATGGCTGAGCGATGGGTTAATGCTGGCTGCCGGCGCTTACACCTGGTTGATCTCAATGGCGCATTTGATGGCAAGCCTGTTAATGGGGGCGCCATTACAGCCATCGCAAAAGCCTATCCAGAATTGCCTATACAAATTGGTGGCGGGATTCGCGAGGTGTCAACAGTAGAAGCCTATCTGGAAGCAGGCGTTAGCTTCTTAATTATCGGAACGAAAGCGGTTAGAGAACCTGAATTTGTCTCCGAGCTGTGTCGACTTTTTCCGGGGCGGATTATCGTTGGGCTGGACGCCATAGATGGCCTTGTGGCTACTGATGGCTGGGCGAACGTTTCTACACTAAAGGCCACGGAGCTCGCCAAGCGTTTTGAACAGGATGGTGTCTCTTCGATCGTTTACACCGATATTGCTCGAGACGGAATGATGCAGGGGGTCAATATTGAGCAGACGGTTGCTATGTGCGACGCGTCTAGCACTCCTGTGATTGCATCGGGTGGTGTGACCAATATGCAAGATATCAGAGCCCTGACCGAGGTGTGTGATCGCGGCATCATTGGCGCGATTACCGGGCGCGCGATTTACGAGGGTACGCTTGATCTGGCTGAAGCCCAGTCGTACTGCGATAGCGCCAATAGCTAAAAATAATTCGCGGATTTTATCAAGCCCACGGCGAAGCCAATCGACCTGAATAATATCGAGCTTCTACCCGCGAATTGGCGATTCGAGAATAGTAAGCGGGGTGAATTTAGGTAAGAAACTGTTGCTCGCAAGACGCGTTGGTCAAGATGCGCCCGTTCCTATGCGTCGGTAGAGTTGCCTGACCCGCGCCTTGAGCCCTGATTTTTCCAACAGCCAGTGTATAGATGCTTCCGTTGAGGCATTGAGTTTTATCAGGCCGAGCAGAAAAGAGTTTTTAGGCGTTTTACGCATCATCCAAATATTGGCGCTGTTTGTGACGGTATCAGAAAAACGGCCTTTGTAGGGTGCGTCGCCTTCGCCGAAATCATACCACCTCGGCGTGTCGTGCTCGAAGAGGTCTTCGAGTTCTTTGTACATCAGCAAGTTTCCAGGCGAGAGCTTGCGATAGCTTTGATCAAAGCCCACCTCTGCCCCATAAACATAGTTTTTATACTGGTAAGCTATTTCGAAGGCTATTGGTTTTTCTTCGCTGTACATTAGATAACAGCGCAGTAAACCTAAGCTGGCGAGGGTTTTAAATAGCGCCTTCTGTGTTGCGTCGTTGGGAACGCGGTTTCCATACACATTGGCCTGCCAGGATCGAGAGGAAATTTCATGTGCCTGACTTAAGAATGTTTCGACCTTTTCAGGCTCTGTTATTCTTAGAAAACTAAACTCCGGGTTTTTTCTCAATATACGCCTGAATTCTTTAAGCGTAGATTTTGAAAACTGTGCCCAATAACTGTCGGCCCCGTCGCTCATACGAATTTTGTGTTTACGCTCGGCAGGTTCAAGCGCGACCCATCGCAAGCCAGGCGTGTCACCCTTTGCAAAAGTCTCCCAAATTGAGGTGTGATTTTCCAGGTCTTCGGTTAGCAGCAGGCTGGATTCATACTGGTCGAGAAGATCAGGCAAAACCTTAAGCACAACATTTAGAGCCTGCTCGGGATCTGGACCAATGATTCTTTTCCCTGCGAGCAGGTAACCCTTGAATACAGCATCAGGTAGGTATCCGAAAAAGAGTCTTCGCTTTTGCTGTATAGGTTTGAGAACGGCAACGTTGACGCTGTCGGCGAAGGCGATTCTGAGGATGATTAATGGCCGTTGCGCTGAGAACTCGTCGCGGAACAGTACGTAGGCTGGGTGTTGAAAAATACTGGCTTCTGGATCTTTATCGAGTGCTTCACACCATAGCGCCTGCCAATCTTCAGCGCTTAACGGGCTCAAGTTGTTGTCTTTGTCTACCGCGACGTCGAAGGCGCAAACCTTGTTGCTGGCCCCCGAAAAAATGATGTCTGCATCTTGGGGCTGGCCCATCTTTTTGCGCTCGGCTTTGTTAGGGGTGTAATCTACTGGTGTGGGCGATGTGTCCTCGCAGAGCTTAGCTTTCAGGCTCGGCGTGATTTCTTCTGTGCCCTGTTGGCGTGTTGCGCTTTCCATTATAGATAACTTTTCGACCGGCCGGGATTTTAAGACTTGTCCGACATATTTTGATAGATCAAATATTGTACAGTTTAGAGGCGGCTTTGTGAAGGTGTTAGCGTATAGCAGTTGCAAAATATGACTGTGCAGGACCAGCTGCTTTTGCGTCGAGTCTTTAGACGCGTTGCCGTGATTTATTCCGATTACACAAAACGCTTGACGCATAATAATAGCCTGCAAACAGCGGGCGTTTATTTTGGTTTAACCCGTTTTTCTCGCTGTGCAAACGCTTTAAGGGTCAGAGTTAGATATGCCGCTATGCAAACGAATAATCCCTTGCCTTGATGTTGATAACGGTCGGGTGGTCAAAGGTGTAAAGTTTGTCGACATCCGCGATGCCGGTGATCCGGTCGAGGTTGCCCGGCGCTATAACCTTGAAGGTGCTGATGAGATCACGTTTCTTGATATTACGGCTAGTCATCAGGGCAGAGATACAACCGTAAAGACCGTTGAGCGCATGGCGAGCGAAGTATTTATCCCGCTGACTGTCGGCGGAGGAATTCGAGAAGTTGCAGACATTCGACGGATGTTGAATGCGGGTGCGGATAAAGTCAGCATCAATACAGCAGCGATTTTTAATCCAGAGTTTGTGCAGCAGTCTGCTGAGAAGTTCGGCTCGCAGTGCATCGTGGTCGCCATCGATGCGAAGCAGGTGGCCTGGCAGTCAAGAGGGGATCAATGTGACCGCTGGGAGATTTTCACGCATGGTGGCAGAAAAAACACTGGGATCGACGCAATCGAGTGGGCTGTAAAGATGACGAGCTACGGCGCAGGCGAGATTCTTCTAACAAGCATGGATCAGGATGGTGTGAAACAGGGCTTCGATCTGGCGCTTACGAAAGCGGTGAGTGATGCGGTGCAGGTACCTGTCATTGCCTCGGGCGGCGTCGGCAATCTGGATCACCTTGCCGATGGTGTGCTCGAGGGAGGCGCGGAAGCCGTTCTGGCCGCCAGTATTTTTCACTTTGGCGAGTACACCATTCAGCAGGCCAAGCAGCACATGGCAAAACGAGGAATAGAGGTCCGCCAGCAGGCTTGACCAGAGGCTTGACGCTAGTGCTAGCAAATTAAAAGAAGCCGCGTAAAGTACACAGTAGACAACGCGGTCACGGCGCGTGCTCGTCAAGCACGCGACTTCTCAACGAGTCTGTGTCGACCTAGTGGGTGGTTTGCTCGGTCCGACTGTAAGCTTCAAGCATTATTTTCCGTATGCGTGGCTTCGACAGTTGGATGAATTCAAGGTAATCCGAGAGTCCGAGCGTTGCAGAGTCTCTGGTGGAATAGGGCCCCACGGTCGAACCTTCGCGCGTCGCAAAAAACCAGTCGTTGTTTAACCGGAAGAAGCGCTCTCCCCGGGCTGGGATAGCGCCGGATTCGCCATGCCTGTTCTGATGCTCGTTTGCCATTTAACTATTTGATTTTTAACTATTTTATTTTGCGCGTGCTTGAAGCTAAACTTGTTGCACTTGGTCCCATCCGGAAGTTTAACCTAAATCGGCGCCTTGCTCAAATAGTAGACAGCTCCTAGCTGCGAAAGTTTCTAGTCGATGGAGGCCAGCTGACCCTGAGTTTGAATACCCAGTGCCTCACTTACCTTGATCAACTCGACCTGAGCTTTGATAGACGGCAGCTGCTGCTCCAGAAACGACAGGGTGCTGCGGTACGGATGCCCAATGACAACGGACAGCCCGTCGGCCTTGGCGTTCGCAATGGCTCTTTTCATGATGCTCTCCATGGCTTCAGCATTGCGCTTGTGATCGAGGAAATATTCGCGCGCCAGATAGGGCACTTTGAACTCTGCGGCAGCGTACTTCGCTGAGCTTGAACCGGTGGTTTTGCTATCGATAAAGTAAAGGTTTCGTCGCTCAAGTTCAGCCATCAGCCAGTTCATCTTGTCTCGCTGCTGCGTAAGCAGGCTTCCCATGTGATTGCTGATACCCACAGCGTTGGGGACTTCCTTGAGTGCGCGATCGATGCGGGCGGTAAACTCTGGGCGATCGAGTCGGTTATAAAGACCGGCCGGTCCTAGAAGCTGCTCGCCCATTGCTTCCATAGGCATGTGCAGCAGTACTTCTTTTTCAGGGCCTTTTGCTGCTGCGTAGTTGGCTAATCTCGTTGCCTGAGGTGTATGGGGTAATACAGCGTAATTGAGCTTGCCCGGAAGCTCAATTGCGCGCTGCCCCAACTCAAAGTGATTACCTATATCATCAATAATCAACACCAGGCGGGCCCGCGATGAATCTTCCGCCAGCGCGGAATTGGCGGTCAGCAAAACAAGTGCGGGCAGGATCAGTGTCGATGGGAGCGATGTGAGCTTCTGTATGCACTGCGCTCGGTTATTCAGTGCTATAAAAAGGCGTGTAATTATCTTTAACAAAACTGGCTCCCGGCAAACAGGTCATTTAAAAGTGAGATAAATAGATGGCCGATATTCTTAACCATTGAACCTGCTTTGGATAGCAAACTATTTCATGCTTTCCAATGGCGACATCATTTTGCAGTGCAGATCCGAACGAACATTTTTTGTAGCGTGCAATGGCGGGTCTGGGCTAGGTTCCGTTCGCAGCGGCTCGCTGCTGATTCGAATTAATGATATGTAGACCTTTCAGCAGATTGATCGCTTCATAGAGCTGGTTGTCGGCGGTCAACAGTTCTCCTTCCTCTTCATCGGAGCTTGCCTCCTGATCGCCCTCACTGTCTTCGCCGCTTTTATTGCTCAAATGGCCTCGGAGATTAGCTTCTGAAATCGATGCTGCAGGGTCATAACGGGTTATTTTGGCGCGTTCGACAACAATATCTGGTTCAATGCCCTGAGCCTGAATAGATCTGCCAAAGGGCGTGAAATATCGGGCGGTTGTCAGCTTCATGCCATGCGTTGTCGACAGTGGTATGACGGATTGAACCGACCCCTTACCGAAGCTCGTGGTGCCAAGAATAACGGCGCGTTGATGATCCTGTAGTGCGCCTGCCACGATTTCCGAGGCGGAAGCCGAGCCGCCGTTGATTAGAACGATGACAGGTAAGGTTATCGTGTCTTCACTTTGAGTTGCTTCAAATCGGCTGAGCGATGCCTCGATACGACCTTCTGTATAGACAATTAATCCCTCATCAATAAAGGCGTCGACGACCTCGACCGCGGCCTGAAGTACGCCTCCCGGATTATTACGCAGATCCAGGACGATTCCCTTTACTGGCTGGCTGGTGTTTTCCTTGCTTGCGATTGCTTTTTCGTAAGCGCGCATCAAATCCTTTCCGGTATTTCCCTGAAACTGCGCGATTCGTAAATAGAGGTAGTCCTCTTCGACAAAGCGATGTCTGACGCTAATCACCTCGATGACGTCGCGGACTATTTCGATATCGAAAGGCTGGGCAATACCCTCGCGTACAATCGTTAGCACGACACTGGTATCGATCTCGCCACGCATTTTCTTGACCGCTTCGTTCAGGGAAATGCCCTTCACAGGTTCATTGTCTATCGAGACGATGAGATCTCCACTTTCGACCCCGGCTCGCTGGGCAGGTGTATCATCGATGGGCGCGATCACTTTGACAAAACCATCTTCCATGCCAACCTCGAGGCCGAGACCGCCAAATTCACCGGTGGCACTGACCTGTAATTCACCAAATGTTTGCGGCTCCAGATAATTCGAGTGAGGGTCGAGCTCGAGAAGCATGCCTCTAATTGCATTGCGCAAGAGCGTGCTGTCGTCGACATCCTCGACGTAGGTTTTTCGAATCTGGGTGAAAGCATTGACAAACGCACGCAGCTCGTCGAGCGGTAAAGAGCCTGCAGCGGCATTGCGCAGGTCTTCACTCAGATCGGCGTCGTCCAGTAGATCCGCGTCTTGCTCAGCGCCGACGCTTATGCTTGCCAAAAACAAGAACAGAGCGCCGAGGCCTGCACGTGTGATTTGCCCCTTTACTAACAGCCATCTGTGGGGGAACAGCCATGAGCTGGCCAAAAAGAGTCGAGGGAGCATTAACAGCAGCCTTAAATTTTTCAGAGGGGTGAATCGCATAGTATTTGCCAGAAACTGAAAATCTAGAGATTATCCCGCCGCGGCGAGTAAACCTGCGATTAGCATTCTAGCCTTGGAGGGTCGGTCTGACGAGCGGTTTTATCGAGCTAAGCACGTTTACTGAACCAGCCAACCGGGTTTTGCGGTTTACCATCTTTACGGACTTCCAGATAAAGTTCTGCAGATTTATGACCGCCGGAAGAGCCTACGGTTGCAATCGTTTCCCCCGTTGTCACAAAGTCTCCAACCTGACGCACCAGTGTCTCATTGCGGCCGTAAAGCGACCAGTAACCTTCGCCATGGTCGACGATTATCAACATGCCCTGTGCGGGAAGATAATCCGCGAAAATAACGGTTCCGCTATAAATGCTGTGTACCGTCGTTCCCGCGTCGGCGGCGATGGTTATGCCCTGCCACCTTCTCGAGGAGTCTGGTTTGCGCTGGCCAAACTTGACAACCTGATCACCCGTGGCAGGCCATTGCAGTTTGCCTTTGGTCTTTCCAAATGGATACGCGTCAGCAGCTCTTCTTGCGGCTTCGAAACGCTTGCTTACTCGTTCATTTAATTTTTTGATGAGTGATTCCAGGGCGAGTTGATCCTGTTCCCTGGCGCTGCGCGCTTCTGCAGCGTCTGCTAGTTCGCTGTCGAGCTTGCTAAGCAGTTGCTTGTGTCTGACCCGCTGCTCCTGTAGCTCGGTGTGGGTCCTTTCGAGCTCAATCAACTGTGCTGCCGACTGCTCCTGGCGGGCGAGTAGCTGTGTCTCGAGAGTCGTTTGTCGTGTTTGCAGGTTCTGGAGATCTGCTATCTGCTCTGCCGTCTGTTCGTTGATCGTTCGCAGGGCAATCGCTGTTCGCTGTTTTTCCACCGGATTTCTCGATGACAGCCAGAGCGAGAGTTGGCTGCGATCTTTCATTTGGTAAAGTAGCTGGAGTCGACCGGCCAGCTTTTCTGACTTGTCCACAATCGCGAGTCCAGTGTCTTTCTTTTCTCGGGTCAACTCAAGTATCTCGGCCTCGATGAGCTGCTGTCTGGTTTTTAACGCGAAGTTCTCCGCCGCCGTTTCAGCGAGCGTTTGCTCGAGTGCCTGCAGCGAGCGACTCTGCTTGCTGCGCTGCTTCTGCTGCTGGCTAATTTTTTGGCTAATCTGGGCGATTTCCTGTTTAAGCGCTTCAAGGTCGCGCAGCCGCTCTTCTCGCTCTGATGCCCATGCAGAGTTAGCAAGCAATGCCAGCGACAAACCATAAGCAAGCAATGTTGACCAGATTTTTATGTGTGTTTGAAACAAGTATGTACTCACTTACTCATTCGGCCAAAGACGGATTGGTTGTTTTTCGCTCAGCCTGATACGCCCTTATTTTGATGTCGTTTTCGCAAAATATCGGCGTCAGCGCGCCGGCGCTGGCACTGCTGGCGATTATCGGTTGAGTGTGTATACTTCGCCACCGTTCATTGACCTAACCAGAGTTTTTGCGGGTTCAGGCAACACGACAGGGTTAATAGTTTAGTGGAAAAAATTGTTCTATTTGCTTCTGATCAATGGTTATTGATCACAGCTCTTGCAGCAGCGCTGTGGGGTCTTGTTTTTCTCGAAAACAAACGAGCTGGTATCAGCGTCACCCCGGCAACGCTAACCAAAATGGTCAACAGCGGTAACGCTGTCGTCATCGATCTGCGCGAGAAGCCCGAGTACGACAGTGGTCATATTGTCGATGCCAAAAGTATCCCGTACAAGAGCCTGCACGCAGATCTTTCCAAGACGGGTGCCGATGAGGGCGCCGAGAATCCGATGGAAGCTTATCGCGATAAAGATGTTGTGTTGGTTTGCAAGATGGGCCAGCACTCGTCGCAGATAGCGAAAAAGCTCGCGGCGGAGAATTTCAAGGTATATCGGCTGGGTGGTGGGCTGATGGAGTGGCAAAGCGCGCAAATGCCGTTGGTCAAGGGTTAGCACCACGATGGACGAGCAAGATTATCCGGTTACGATCTATACCACGAGGCTTTGCGGTTTCTGCCACGCTGCTAAGCGTTTTTTCAAGCAGCAGGGTATTCCATTCAAAGAAGTGCCGGCTGACGGAAATGCTCAGCTGAGGGAGGAACTCCGCGAGCGTACCGGGCAACACACAGTTCCGCAAATATGGATCAATGATCACCATATCGGTGGATTTACCGATTTGATGGAGCTTGAAAGTCAAGGCGGGTTGCAGGACCTTTTAAAGCAATAACTGATCATCTGTCGAGCAGCTGAGAAATTTTCCACGGCGGCGAACAAGCTGGCGATGGGCTAGACTCTAAGGCTTCGACGCTAAAATTAAGACTATATTTGAGGACTAAACACTATGGCCGAAGAAACAGCTGCAGGCCAACAGCCACAATTTGCAATTCAGCGAACCTTTATCAAGGATCTTTCTTTTGAAACGCCAATGGGTGTTAAGGTTTTCACACAGCAGGGCTTTCAGCCCAAAATGCAGCTGGATGTGAATACCAAGGGCTCGACGATCGGCGAAAATACACATGAGATTGTGCTTACTCTCACGGTGACTGCGAAGATAGAAGAAGAAACTGCTTATATTATCGAACTTCAGCAAGCAGGCATTTTCGTAGTTGCTGGTTTCCCGGATGAGCAACAAAAGCATGTGCTTGGCGCTGTCTGCCCGAACTTCCTGTTCCCTTACGCGAGAGAAGCGGTTGACGGGGTCGCGGTCAAAGGTGGGTTTCCCCCAATACAGCTCGCGCCGATCGATTTTGATGCGCTGTTCAGAAACGCTCAGGCTCAGGAAGCCGGCGGTGATTCGCCCACAATCAACTGAGGCCGCGCTCTAAGCGCATAACTATACCGGTAGCGGCCTGTTGTCGCAGGCTGCTACCTGCTCTCTCCATTCGGTGCCGACACGAAGCCGTTTTGGCGCCACGCTTCATAAATGCTAACGGCAACTGCATTAGAAAGGTTTAAAGAGCGGCTTGCAGTCAACATAGGGATTCTGAGGCGTTGTTTTTCCTCGTATTGCTCGAGAATCTCAGTCGGTAAACCTCTCGACTCTGGGCCGAATACCAGGTAGTCGCCAGCATTGAAGTTAGCCTGATGGTAGTTTCGACTGGCTTTTGTCGTCATTGCGAAGCTCGCTGCCGCAGCGGGTAGCGATAACTGAAACGAAGAATAATCCTGCCAGATTTTAACCTCTGCGAATTCGTGATAATCAAGCCCCGCTCGGCGCAGGCGTTTATCATCCCAATCAAATCCCAGTGGTTCTATTAGATGTAGACGGGCACCGGTGTTGGCACAAAGCCTGATGATATTTCCGGTGTTTGGCGCGATCTCTGGTTCAAATAAGACGACATTAAACATCAGTCGAGTATAACTGACCTCGAGCCGTCTTAATCGGAGATTTCAAGCTCCTTGAGTTTTCTAGTCAGCGTATTCCGACCCCAACCCAATAACTCTGCAGCCTCACGTTTTCTGCCTCTGGTCTGGTCGAGTGCAAACTTGATCATTGCCTTTTCGAATAAAGGGGTAGCCTGATCGAGAATTCTTGTTTCACCCCGTGATATTTGCTGCTCTGCCCAGTTGATCAGCTGGGTATCCCAGCTGCCGCCCTGTGTTTGCTGTGTTTCCTGATGAGGGGTTTCGGTCAGCTCGGAGGGAAGGTCGTCGAGAGAGATTTCATTGCCAGGCGCCATAACAGTCAGCCAGCGACAAACGTTTTCAAGCTGTCTCACGTTGCCCGGCCAGTCTAGCTGTTTAAAATAGCGAATAACTTCGGGCGTAAGTGTTTTTGCACCAACGTCCAGATCTTTGGCACTGATTTCCAGAAAGTGCTGTGCCAGCTCTGGTATATCTTCGCTGCGCTCGGAAAGCTTGGGCAGTCTTACCCGTATCACGTTAAGTCGATGGAACAGGTCTTCACGAAACTGTTTTTGCGCGACCAGCGTTTCCAGATGTTGGTGTGTCGCGGCGATTACGCGCACATCAACTTTAACGGGTGTATGACCGCCGACTCTAAAAAACTCGCCGTCGGCAAGAACCCGGAGCAATCGGGTTTGTGTATCGGCGGGCATATCGCCAATCTCGTCTAAAAACAGTGTGCCACCGGAGGCCTGCTCAAAGCGGCCAGTACGCATACCCGAGGCTCCGGTAAAAGCACCTTTTTCATGACCAAAGAGTTCTGATTCGATCAGGTCTTTAGGGATCGCTGCCATATTCAAAGCTATAAAGGGGTTGTCGCGGCGCGGGCTGTGTTTATGTAAAGCCTTGGCGACAAGCTCTTTCCCTGTTCCCGACTCGCCGTTAATCAAGACGTTGATGTTAGAGTGGGATAGCCTGCCGATCGCACGAAAAACCTCCTGCATTGCGGGAGCGCTACCAATAATTTCGGTCTCCGCCCCAACCGCCTCAACAGGCTGCTCCAGCGTGTTTTGTTCAGCGAATGAGAGCGCTCGCTTGGTAACTGCAATCGCCTCTTCGATATCGAAGGGCTTGGGTAAGTACTCGAATGCGCCACTTTTATAGCTGGCGACCGCGCTATCTAGATCTGAATGCGCAGTGGTTATGATCACAGGAAGCTTCGGGTGTTTGCTGCTTATTTTCTCCAGCAGCTCGAGGCCGTCCATTCCCGGCATTCGAATGTCGCTGATCACAGCATCCGGCGCAGACGTTTCGAGCTTGTTGAGCAGGGCATCTGCATTGTTAAATACATCAACAAATATCCCTGAGCGCGTGAGTGCCTTTTCGAGCACCCAGCGGATTGATTTATCATCATCGACGACCCATACCTGGCTTGAACTATTCATCATTTACTCTCAATGCTTTTGCTTCCTGTTGTCACCCGCCAATTTCGATAGGCAGATAAACAAAAAATTTGGTGTCACCGGGCTCGCTTTCACAAACAATCAGACCCTTGTGACGATTAACAATCTGCTGCGCGATGGCCAGACCAAGACCGGAGTTTGAGGCGTAGCCGCTAACCATGGGCACAAACATCGTCTCTTTCATATCGTCTGGCACGCCGGGACCGTTGTCCTCGATACTCAAGCGGCACGCGAGCTTGTGTTGATCCTGGCCAATTGTGAAATGCCGTATGATTCTCGAGCGCAAACGAATAAAGGGTTGCTCTAACTCAGAGCTGTCAGTCTGCGACAAATTTTCATTGATCGCTTGCACTGCGTTAACTGCTATGTTCAGGAACACCTGTATTAGCTGCTCTTCATCGCCAACGATAGAAGGGATACTCGGGTCGTAGTCCTTGACTAGTTGTATCTCGGTTTTCTGGGCGCTCGTTTCTACCAGCTGAGCGACGCGCTCCAATACTTTGTGCACATTGAATGCAGATTTCCTGAACGGTTGCCTGGGTCCGAGCATTCGGTCGACCAAATTCCTGAGGCGATCCGTCTCAGAAACGATGATCTTGGTGTATTCAAGTAACTCTCTGCTTGAAAGCTCTGTCTCTAACAGTTGAGCTGCACCTCTTATTCCGCTCAGTGGATTTTTAATCTCGTGAGCGAGCCCCTTAAGAAGAGCGTCATTAGCAGACTGCGCGTTGACGAGATTCACTTCCCGGTTGATTTCAAGAATTCTGTCGATCGGCTGTATTTCAATAACCAGCTCGGTATCGATAATGTCGTCGATGCGCGAAACGGTGTAATCGACGCGGTTTGTGATCAGTTCGCCGCCCGACTTTGTTTTCCATATCGCATGCCGCTCGGTGTGCGTGGCACCGTCTTCACGCGTATTCTCGATGACATCGATGATTGAGTCGGGATCTAGGAGCAGATCTGCAAGCGGTTGGCCATGATGCCTGTTACCGCTCAGACCTAGCAGCGTTTCAGCAGCGTTGTTGATGTGTGAAAGGCGCATGTTTCCATCCAAAAGCAACACCGCTGTTGTCATGTTCTCGAGTAGGCGGGTGTGCAATTGTTCGGCAATCATCGTTATCATGTTCTCTCTGTCGGAACCAATCAGCAAAAATTGTTCCTAATCTGCAAACGTTTGCGATTAATGGGCGAAACGCATCAAAATTGCGTGGTGTCCGAGCATTTCCTATAGAATACAAAGACTTCCGTAGACTTTTTGGTATGAAAAGGGTGCATGCAGGGTTAACTACGCGAGCCCCCGGTGCGCAAAGCTTGGCTCTTCTGCCTATTATGCACTACAACAGTGCGTTTATGGGCGACCTGGAAGAGTAAATTCGCACCAATACTGTGCATTCGTACTGTGTATCACCCCGCTCAATGGCTCATGAAAACTAAACTTCTGGCTCTTTGTCTTGCGCTATCTGTCTCATTGAACGCTGTATTGTTATGGCGAGCGCAAGATCAATCACTGCGGGTCGACCCTGCTTCCCTCGCGACAAATGGTGTTTTGCAACTTGGCTCCGGTTTGAATCCTGCTGACGAAAAAGCCTCGGTTGATGCAGAATGGCAGGACATTGCTAGCGATTTGCGCTTTCTTTTCGCCAGTGGTGATGTTGAGCTAGCCGTTGCCTCGGCACTCGCCGAGTCCAGGGTTTATCCGGTACAAGTAGATCTATTGCTTGATGCCTGGATGCTAGAAGCCGATCGTTGGGTCCAATCTGATTCAGAAAAGAATTGGGAAAAAGCCTTCACTTTCCTCGATGCGATCGCAGCTGCACGATATCAATCGGTCGAATATCTAATCATCAAAGCCGATGCCTCGTTCTTAAAGGGCGATTATCAGATTGCCATTGATGATTATTTCGAACTGATCAACACCAGTCGCGGTCCCGCGCAGCAATTGCTTGTCACACGCTTGCAGAGGCGGTTGGAAATTCTCCTAGCAGGTGTTAACGAGGAAAAGAATTGGCATCTAGGCGTTTCCATTGTCGAGCGCTTGCTTTGGCACCGACCGGATGATGGAGAGTTTTTGCTACTGTCCGCTCGTATGAATATCGAACTGGCGCGATACCAGTTAGCTAGAGCAAGTCTGAGTCAGGCGCTGAGCCTAGAGGATTATAGCTTTCGAGCACAGGAGCTTATTCGACAGATAGACTTGCTTGAAAAACAGAAGACTGCAATTGCACTGACCGCAATTGGTGAGAGTCAGTTTTTGGCAAAAGGATTTTTAAACGCTTCGACAGCAGTCTCTCTTCTTGTCGACACGGGCGCCTCACTTTCTGTGTTAGAAAGAAGCTACTTTGAGCGTGTCGCGTCTAAACTGAATCCCAAGTTTGTTCAAAAGGCTGTATTTAGAACCGCGGGTGGCGAAGTGGAAGCGCCTATCTATCGTTTCAAGCGCTTCAATCTGGGTGGGTTTGAGATAAGCGACTTTGAATTCGCCGTGTTGGATTATACGGTAGCAAACAACAACAATGGTTTGCTGGGCATGAATTTTCTTTCGAAGTTTGATTTTGAAATTGACCAGAACAGTGCACTTCTAGTTCTGGAGCCACGGATCTAGTTTATAGATTTAGGGAGCCTTCTGCTCTGCCATCATGGAATAAATCAGAGTTTCTTTAGTTCAAAAACGGGGCTTTGCTTTTTTAACCTCTGTCAGGCGGTCCCGCGCTTTATCAACGCGCTCATCCAGCTCCTGCAGCTTTTTGAAATAGCTTGCCGACGGCCTCGCCCCTCCATTGGCGGACCCGATAAAATCTCCCTCCTCAGCAACTACGCCGTTTGACTGCGCCTGCAGTGCCAATTTAAGCTCAAGCTGTGCTGCTTTGAGATCGGTCTTCCAGGCGTTTGTTTTCCCGGCTTGCTCCTTGAGTTCTTTTTTCTTTTCTAGTCGCTGTTGTAGGAAATCTGAGTCTTCCGCAATACTGCTATCTTCGGCGTCAAAAATATTGGCGTTCTGCTCAATAAGTTCGACCTCGCTTGCAGAGCCGCCAGGCGTCACATCGCTGAAACTAACGTTTCCATCTTCGTCGACGTGCTTGTAGATACTTTCGGCCCCCGCCGAGCCACAAATAAAGAGCAGGGACAGAGTCGGGGCTAGCAAAGCAAGTTGCTTAAACGGAATTGCCATCATGGTAGTTACACCAATACTATGTTGAATAGGCAGCGATTATCAGGTCAGTTGCATCAGCGACAATCTTTTCCTGCTCATGGGTTTCGACCCTGGCGATACCCATAAGTGCCTTTACACGATGCTCGCCACAAAGCAGGGAGATGAATTGTCTGGCAATCAGATTGGCATCAGTCTGTTTTAACTGCCCCTTATCAATGAGCGAAGAAAAAAACTCTGACAATCTGGCACGTATCCACACAGGGCCGGCTTGCCAGAATATTTCCGAAACTTCCGGATGTTTGCTGGCTCCTGCCACACAAAGCGTCTCAAGCCGAATTGCATCTTCGCTAAACAACAGCGAACAAAGTTCTCCGCCAATCTTCATTAAAGCATCTCTGGGTGAGAGCTTTTGTGCGTCAATTAACGCCGTCGGAGTGTGCTGGCGACAGGCTTCGTTAATGGCTTCACGGAACAGGTTTTCCTTGCTGCCAAAATGGCTGTATAGCGTTTGCTTGGATACGCCCGAGTGCTTGGCAATTCTCGTCATACTGGCGCGATCAAAACCACTTTCTAGAAAGACTTCTACTGCAGCTTCAATAATCTGGGTTCTTCGCTGTTCGATTGGCGCAGCGTTTGAAAAGCGGCATTTTGAGGTAAGCATATGTTTTTATTAAAAATATTCTATCTAAAGCGTTGATGAACCGCTTTTGTTGACGGCCCGTATATAGACTATACTGATTTTAGACTAGACCGTCCAGTCTAGTTTTGCTATGTTAGATCCATCAAGCCAGTTTGGCTTGCCAAGTTAGTTGTTCATGGAGAGTCGTGTGAAAGGTGTATGCAGTTTCCACAGGTCGTGGAATCGTTCCATTCAGTATCGCCGCCGAAGTTCGACACAGGAACCGCAGGCGCGTCAATCTAATCCACATCCGATGACCTCGAGCGCTGAACAGTTCAGGCGTTACGCGTCGCGCAGCTCATTGCTCGCTTCGCTCAATCCCCTGGGCTTTATCGCGTTGTTGCTATTGTTGTTTTTGACAGGCTGCTCGCAGGGCGAGTCAGTGGGACTACAGCCCGTTGCGCTCAAGCAAGTGTCGGGTTCGCAGGTTGTTTCTCAGGAAAACTATCGCGTGCAGCGCGAGTTTATCGGTGCCCTGCAGGCTCCACAGCGCACCGAGTTAAGTTTTGATAGCGCAGGACCAATCAGCCAGCTGTACGTGACGGAAGGTGATGTGGTGGAAAAAGGGCAGTTGCTAGCCTCGCTTGACCGTGAACTGCTCGAAGCTGAGCTTCGTGCGGCGCAGGCTAGCCGAAGAGACTTGCAGGCGCGCGAAGCATTTGCCTCTCGAGAGTTGGCGCGTCTCAATGCGCTGCGTGACAAAAACTTTGCCTCGGAGAGCCGACTGGATCAAATGAAAACCGAGCGAGATTCAATGCGCGCTCGCATTGACGGTGTCTCGGCTAACATTGCTTCGTTGAACCGTCGCCTCGATAAGACCGAGCTAAAAGCGCCTTTCTCGGCAAATGTTGCTGCAAGGTACCTCGACGAGGGTGCGATCGTAAATCCGGGTACAGCTGTTTTTCAGCTGCTTGAAAACGAACAGCTCATCGTGCGCGTTGGCATACCCGTGCCTTTGGCGCGAACACTTGAACTGGGTCAGACGCTAGCTGCAACGCTTGAGTCCAGAACCCTAACCGCGGTTGTTAGTTCGATAGGGCGCTCGGTTAGTTTTGACACCAACACTGTACCGGTGGAATTGTCACTCGAGAGCCGTGTCAGCTCTCCCGAACTCTACGACGGTCAAATCGCGCGAGTCATTGTTCCAGAGCAGCGCCCGATCGCGGGCACATGGATTCCCATCGAGAGCCTGATTGCAGGTGTTAGAGGCAGCTGGGATGTCTATGTGCTAGTAGACGATACCGAGGGCGCCGCTGATTTGGAAACTAACGCCGGCTCCCAATACAGGGTCGAACGCAGGAAGGTTAATGTCGCCTACATCGGTGGCGGCAGGGCTTATATATCGCATGGCCTCAGCGACGATGAGCTGCTTCTCGACAAAGGCGTTCACAAGGTCGCAGCCGGTCAGTCTGTCGTGCTCAGCCCTGTTTCTGCTCTGGCACAAAAATCTGGATAGCCAGAGAATCCAACCAGTCTTTCCATGTTTGCCACCTTACTTGCGAATATACGCGCAACCGTTCTTTTTTGTGCCCTGATACTTGTCGCGGGCCTTTCGGCGTTGCAAGTATTGCCTCGCACAGAAGATCCGGAGATGTCGGCCCGTTTTGCCGAGATTATCACTTTCTTCCCCGGTGCCGATGCCGAAAGAGTCGAATCGTTAGTATCTGAGCCGCTTGAGCGAGCGGTGCGAACCCTTCCCTATGTTAAAGAGATCGACTCTAGCTCGTCATCTGGAATTTCGGTCGTTGTTATCGAGCTTGAGCATTGGCTAGGCGTCGATGAGCTCGATAATGCCTGGTCCGACGTGCAGGAGGAGGTGCAATTAATTGCTCCGACCCTTCCATCGGGCGTTCTTGAACCGGTGCTTGAAAAGGACAGGTTCCCGGCACTTACACTAGTATTCGGCATCACTCTGCAGGGGGTTAAGGAGAGCGAGCAGGAGGATAATCTTGCGCTGCTAAGTCGCTATGCGCTGGATCTTGAGAGCGAGCTGCTTAAAGTACCCGGCACCGAGTATGTAGAAACCTATGGCGATCCTGGCGAGGAAATCCAGGTTGTACTGGATATGCCTAGAGTGATATCCAGTGGCCTGACCGTTGCCGAGATTTCAGAGCGAATTAGCGCCGCGGATACAACTTTGTCGGCAGGCTCTCTCTCCGGCAGTGGATTGCGCATGTCTATCGAGATCTCAGGGCGTTTTGAGGATCTGGAGCGTTTGCGGCGGATCCCTCTTCGCGCATCGGATAACGGCGTACTCTTGCTCGGCGATCTCGCCAGCATAAGCAGGGTTCCAATAACGCCGCCCACGACCTTTGCATTGATCAATGGCGCGCGCGGTGTGGCGGTAGGCGCTCGAATGAATCCCGATAAGCGCAGCGATCTTTGGCGAAAGGAAACGATTAGAAGGGTCGAGGCCTACGCAAAGACCTTGCCGTCCAATGTGCAAATAGACCTTATATTCGATCAGGATCGTTACACGACCCAGCGACTTGGCAATCTGCTTGCTAACGTTCTAATTGGATTCTCGCTAATCGCCGCGGTACTTTTTTTCTCACTGGGTTGGCGCTCTGCTTTAATTGTTAGTGCTTCATTGCCGCTTACTATTTTGTTCGCGCTGGCTGCAATGAATATGCTTGATCGATCGATTCATCAAATGTCGGTGACCGGCTTGATCATTGCGCTAGGCATTATGGTGGACAATGCTATCGTTATGGCAGATACCGTAGCTCGCTTTAAAGCGGCCGGGCTCGGGCGCGTCGATGCGCAAATGCGTGCGGTTAGAAAGTTGTGGGTCCCTTTAATGGGGTCTACGCTAACGACGATTTTTGCCTTTCTGCCCATGATTGTTCAAGAGGGGCCGACCGGTGAGTTCGTCTCCGATATCAGTTATGCCGTCATTTTTTCGCTGCTCGGTTCATTCCTGATATCGCAAATCGTGGTCTCTTCGCTGGCTGCGAGGTTTTTGTCGGGTGCTGAGCAAGATCGAAATGCCGGTTGGATTGAGGTCGGCCTCAAGATGAGAACCATGGGTTCGCTGCTGCGGAAAACGATCTTACTCGCTTTGCGTAGACCGCTAGTTGCGCTGGCTCTAGTGCTTGTATTACCCGTCTCGGGTTTTATTGCAATTAGCAATGTACCAACCGAGTTTTTCCCCGCATCAGACAGGGATATGATTAACCTCGAGGTTTTCCTTCCCCAATCTGCCAATGCCCAGGCAACACGAGATCTAATCGAACGCGTTTCAACTGCGCTGGCTACTGATCAGGAAATTGAGTCCTTGCATTGGTTTATTGGATCCAACGCGCCCAAAGTCTATTACAACTTGTTGATGAATGCAGATGGCGCGCAAAATTATGCGCAGGCAATGATTAAAATGCCGCATTTCAGAATCGCCAACCGTAAAGTTGCTGAGCTGCAAGCGCGATTTGATGCTGAGTTTCCCGAAGCGCAGTTCGTGGTCCGCCGCTTTCAGCAGGGGCCTCCATTTGCGCCGGTCGAAGTTCGACTGTTCGGGAATAACGTCGAGCAGTTAGCAATACTTGGTGAAGAGATAAAGCGCCACTTGCTCCAGCTCGATAGCGTCAGTCAGGCGCAAACGTCCGTCTCCTCTGGCCAGCCGAAGGCGTACGTCGCTGCAGATGAAGCTGTGCTGCAGGTAATAGGTCTTGGTCTGGCAGATGCCGCGATTCAAACGCAATCGGCAACGGATGGGCTGGTACAGGCCGAGCTGACTGAAGACACGCAAACGTTGCCAATACGTGTGCGTGCAGGCGGCTATAAAGTTGACGACGGGCTTTTGCTGGCTGATTTCCCGCTACAGGGCAAGCGCGATAACGACGCTTTGAACTCGGGATTGATGGGTACGCCACTCTCTGCATTGGCCGACGTTGAATTTGTGCCGGTGAGAGGCAGTATCAGTCGTAGGAACGGAGAGCGTCTCAATTCGGTAACGGCGTTTTTGAAGGACGGTGCGCTGCCCAGCGAAACCTTGGCTGAGTTTAAGCAGGCATTAGAAGATTCTGATTTTGTCTTGCCAGATGGTTATCGTCTGGAGTTTGGCGGCGAGAGCGAAAGCAGTGACGACGCAGTGGGCGGTCTGTTGAGAACTCTGGGACTAATTTTAACGCTGATGGTCATTTCAATTATGGCCGCATTCAACTCGTTCAGACTCACAGCAACTATCTTTTTCGTTGCATTTTTGTCGGCTGGTATGGGGTTGTTGTCGCTAAGTCTGTCGGGTTTTCCATTCGGCTTCACATCGATATTAGGCGTGATGGCGATGATCGGGCTAGCAATTAATGCTGCTATCGTCATTATTGCTGAATGCCGAAG
The DNA here is from genome assembly GCA_964504585.1 of uncultured Pseudomonadales bacterium. Lineage (GTDB taxonomy): Bacteria > Pseudomonadota > Gammaproteobacteria > Pseudomonadales > UBA7434 > UBA7434. The sequence continues at coordinate 68,579 of CAZDEW010000001.1, forward strand.
TGACGCGGAAGCAGTTAACGGCTCTTCAGAAGCGATCGCGCAGAGCGTTATGCATTGTTCCAGGCATATATGCTCGACAACAATAACGACAATTATGGGCTTTATGCCGTTGCTGTTGGCAGGAGGTGGTTTCTGGCCACCCTTTGCGATAGTTGTTGCGGGTGGAACGCTTCTAACGACTATGTTATCTCTTATTCTGGTTCCGGTAGTCTTTTCGTGGCTGACAAAACGATCACCGTTCCCTACGCCAGAACACTATAATAATCAGGTTGCCATCCCTGGCTAAACTCGACTAAATCAAGCTGAAGTCCCTTTCTGAAAGCGGCAATCAGGTTTTATCTGCTGACAGCAATTTATTGATGAAGCGAGTGTTCGCCTGGAATAGCGCATCCAGTGCAGCAGCCTCATAGGCTTTTGCATCTGCGTATACGGTTTTTTGCGAGTCGCTGCGCGTGCTGGTTCCACTCAACATTGCAAGCGCATTGAGTGCCCCCTGCACAGCTTTCGCACCCTTGTTTGTCGTATCTTCGATTTTGCCGAAAGCAAGTTCGCTATAAGTTACCTGACCAGTGTGAAATTGCACGGCGTCGCCAAAACACTGCCCTCTTTTGTCACACTTTTTCAAAGTCGAACCGGCAAGAGAACCAGACACGTGAACCGACGGGCCCATACTCACGGACGCAGTTGCTTCGCTGGAGTTAAAGCCCACCCGGCTATTACTCTGCGTGCCAAACGCTGCAAAGTTAACCATAAACTTTGGCTCAACTAGAGCAGCCTGTGTTTCGTTCATAAGGTTCCCGTGTCGGAAGTATTGTTTGTACACTGAAAAGCTCCGCATGCCGTCTGCCATATAGCTTGAAGATTTCTTCTTTACTTTTGGATAATCCGTCGCCGACCAGGTCTGATATTCTGATCCATTTTTAATGTTGTCTATACCAAGCACTTGATATCCCGCCTGCGATAGTTTGGACTCAAAATCGCGATATGCTCGATTGGTTATACGCTGAAAAGTTGCCTCGTCGACGCCCTCGAGTTTTGCATGGACGTGTGTATTGGCGCTGGGCCCTGTCCAGCCAGCGCTGGCGGACGCACTTTCACCCGCTTTCTTATCAAACGTGACTATGTATCTGGGGATGCTCACTGATTTGACGCCTACCCACTTTCTAGTGTCGCCAACAATATCCGGGTAGGGAGATTTTCTGATTCTTCCCTTCAACGCCTTTCCGGGAATGACTACGGGATCAAAGTCGCCCTCTACAACCCTCGGCGCTGGAGAGCTTTCCGCGATCATTTTATTAGCTTGTGGCTTTTCTACCCCTGTTGCCCCACTAGAGAATTCGGGCTCTGCCGAGCGGTTGCTGTGGTTTTCGGAAACTGAGGGAAGGTTGCCGCATGCACTGCTAAGGGTAGCGATGACGATTAGACATGGAAGTTTTTTATGCATCAGTTTTAATCTCTTTGGACAATTTTCGGGCTTTGGGCCAGTTGAAAGTCAATTGCTCGTCATCCCTGATCTCAGATCTACCGGCTGAAAACACTCCAAATACACCGGATAATCACTGGCGGAACAAATTTGGGCGAAGGGGTGCCCTGCCGGCTTAAAGAATCGGCGAAATTGTGTTCAGCAAGCGATATGGTTAAAGTTACAGCGACGACAACTGCTGTGGCAAACGAGTTTTTTTTAAGGCTTGGATTAGTTTTTTTTAACCGAGAATGATTACGGTAAAGAGAAGTGACGCTCGTTGGTCTGCTTGAGCCACCTTTCAAATTGTTCAAACATGGGGTGGCCGGCATGCCTGGAGTGATAGACCAGATACAGGGTCCCGTAGGGGGTAATCTTGTCCCTAAACATCAACTTAAATTCGCCTCGCCTGATTGCCGGATAAATGGTCGTGCCGTAGGCGAGGCCGATGCCCAATCCACTCCGCGTTGCATCGAGAACGGCCTGGAACGTACTGAGAATCATCTCATCGTGACCGGTTAGCGGATAACCCCACTGTGATAGCCAGGTCGGCCAGTTATTCGAATCAACGCTTTGTTTGATTAGGCGTACATTAGAAAAGGTCTGTAAATCCGCGTCTGGATTTTTCTCGAGGAAGGTATTACTGCATATCGGTGTCAGTGTGATATCAAAAATTGGTATGTAAACCAGGTCGGGCTCGTTACCCGCGCCATGCCTCAGGGCTATATCTAAATCGCCTTTTTCGAAAGAGGCTTTATTGGGGTCTGCGATAACCTGTATATTGATATCAGGGAATTCCTCTTGAAACTCATGAATGAAGGGTGTGATGTGGAATTGGGCGACCACGGGCACCGCGTTTATCTTGAGCGTTTGTTTCTCTTTATTCTGAGAGATATTCTGCACAGCATGCGTAATCGAATCGATCGAAGGCTGTATCTTGAGAAAAAAATCCTGCCCAGCGCTAGTCAATTCGAGTGACTTGTTTTTCCTGACAAAGAGTTCGACGCCAAGTTGCTCTTCCAGCGACTTGATCTGGTGACTTACCGCAGGCGGTGAGACACAGAGTTCATCAGCAGCGCGTTTAAAACTTCTGTGTCTGGCAGCGACTTCGAAAGTGCGTACAAGATTTAAAGATGGAACTCTTTGTGACAAGGTATTGGCCGTTGCTAATTTTTGTTGTCTATTTGCCTGAGTAAAAATTTAATTGGCAGTATTCGAAAGCGCCTCTTGCATCTTTAATCGCCCACGTTTCACTGCGCTGTCTGTCTCCATAGACTGTTGCCAACGCCTCACGTTGTCAAAAGGCTTGAGCGAATATTCTATGGCGCCGGTTTGCTCGATATAAGCAAAAGCAAAATAATCAGCGATGCTAATCGCATTGCCGAGGATATAGCGATCTGTTGCTAGAGAGTTCTCGAGAACCGCGAGTTCGCCGCCTATAAGGTCTTGCGTGTGCGCTATTAGATCCTGATTGGGCTCTCCAAGTCTGGCTAACTTTTTGATTATCGTTTCAAAGTAAATAGTTGCAATATATGCCCCCAAATGGCAGCTGAAGCTATCTATCCACTGATCGAGGCGGGCACGCTGTAAGAGGCCATGTGGAAAAAGGGTGGAGGGGTGAGCGTGAGCCAGGTATCGACATATGGCGCCCGATTCAGATAGGCTGCCGCTGTTCATTCTTAGTATGGGTACGCGTCCATGAGGGTTGAGAGCCTGAAACTTGGGGGTTTTGTGTTGCCCTCGCGCCAAATCGACCAGAGAAAGCTCGTACGTTTGATTGAGCGCTTCTAGGACGTATAAAACCTTGTACGTGTTGTGGGTTGGAAAACCGAATAGCTGGTACATGCAGAAACGGAGCGAATTCAAAAATGCAGCGGTGGTGATAGACTACGCGCCATATTACAACTTTGAGCATAAAAAAACCGGAGCAATTGCTCCGGTTTTTTTATGCTTGTTAAGACTAAAGAGGCGGGTTTATACGCCTGACTCTTTAGTGGTCTTAACAATCGCCGCAGCCACTTTATATGGATCAGCGTTTGACGCAGGCCGACGATCTTCGAGGCGACCTTTCCAGCCGTCTTCAACAGTACCCACAGGGATACGGATTGAAGCGCCGCGGTCAGATACGCCGTAGCTGAACTCGTTGATCGATTGCGTTTCGTGCGCACCAGTAAGACGCTGATCGTTGTCAGCACCGTATACACTGATGTGACGCTCGATGTTCTTACCAAACTCTTCGCAGACCTTGGTGAAGATTTCTTCCTTACCAGATTCACGCATAACGCCGTTAGAGAAGTTAGCGTGCATACCAGAACCGTTCCAGTCAGTGTCGCCCAATGGTTTTGGATGCCACTCAATCGCGAGGCCGTATTTTTCCGCAGTGCGCTCCAGAAGGTAGCGACCCAACCAAATTTCGTCACCCGCACGTTTTGCGCCTTTAGCGAAAATCTGGAATTCCCATTGGCCGGCAGCAACTTCTGCGTTGATGCCTTCAACGTTAAGGCCGGCTTCCAGACACAAATCCAGATGCTCGTCGACCAGATCGCGGCAGTAGGCATTCTTGGCGCCAACAGAGCAGTAGTAAGGGCCCTGTGGCTCAGGGTAGCCTGCTTGTGGGAATCCGGGTGGACGGTCAGTCACAGGATCCCAGAGGAAGTACTCCTGCTCGAAACCGAACCAGAAATCGTCATCGTCGTTGGCTTCATCGATAGTCGCACGGCCGTTTGACGCGTGTGGTGTGCCGTCGGCGTTCAGTACTTCGGTCATTACCAGGTAAGAGTTTTTGCGATCTGGGTCAGGGATAATCGCGACCGGCTTCAGCAAGCAGTCTGAGTCGCTGCCATCTGCCTGCAAGGTTGAGCTGCCGTCGAAAGACCACATTGGGCATTCTTCCAGCGCGCCGCTGAAGTTGTTGCGTACCATAGTTTTACTGCGAAGGCTTTGAGTTGGCGTATAGCCATCAAGCCAGATGTATTCCAACTTACTTTTCATCTTGGTTTACTCTCTTACTCTGTGAAAATGATTAAAACGAATGATTTGGGGTGGTTCCCTCCGGGTGTGTTTCCCCTTGCAGGTTTTATTCCAACTTTACGGGCTCGACTGTAAGAATCAAAAAGCGCCCTGAAAATAGGCGTTTGCGGCGAAAATGAACTCGGATGGTGTGATAGAGCCAGAAAAACGCCGATTACACCCCATAAAAACGAACCATCAAGGTGCAAAAAGAGATCAAAAATAACCAAGATGGTGCGCCACGATTTTGTCATTGATCCCGTCGATTGCCAAGCTCGTGTTGCAAACATGCGATACGCGGGGGTTTATTTGCGTGGAATTTGCGCGTTCCCTGGTCTGCTTACCCTACGTCGACGAGTATGCCAGTCAGGTTATCCGGAGCGCCGGCATCAAGTCCGGCCCGGACAAGCTGTTCCATAGCGTCGCTGCGGTTGTTTGCGGCGAGTAGCGAATGCAGCTTCTCGCCGCTGAGGGGGTTGTACAGGCCGTCGCTGCAGAGGAGATAACGGTCGCCGCGCTGCACGGGCTCGACGTTGACTGATAGTTTGAGCTGGCGATGGATGCCGACTGCTCGGGTGAGCACATGTGAGGATGGTTCTGCTGAATCAAAATTCAGCTCACCGTCTAGCATCGCCTGCTTCAGGGTATGATCCGTTGTGAGCTGGGTCAGGTTCCCGCTCCTTAGCCGATATATTCTCGAGTCCCCGGCCCATATTGCATAGCAGCTCTTTCCTGCTGCCAGCAGTACTGCTGCAGTAGCGCCGAGGGTTTGGCCGCGAAAAGCCTGCCTGCAGGTCGCATGGGCAGTATCCAGCCGTCGCTTGACCTCAGCCAGAGACTCCAGCGGCGTCGCCAGCTGCTTAAAAGTTTTGAGCTCTTGAGTGACCGTCTTGCTGGCGTAATCGCCGCGACTGAGGCCGCCCATCCCATCACTGACACACCAGAGCCTGTGGTCACAGGATTCGACAAAGGCGTCTTCATTAACCGGTCGAACGCGTCCGACGTGCGACAGCCCTGCGCTCGACCATAGAAAACTATCGCAGTTCCCTGAGTCGTGTTCGTTACTACTGCCAGATAGCAGCGTATCAATGTCAGCGAGTGGCATGCTTGTCTACAACGCGTTTTTCAGCGCGCCAATCATGCTTTCTGCTGAGTGCGGGCGCTCTGAAGCGCTCTTCTGCAGGCACTGCATGGTTAGTTCAGCGAGCACGTCGGGTACGTAGCTGCCTGAAACGGTTCTTGGGTCAGCGGGGTCTTCGCCTCGAATTTGAGCGAGCAATGTTGGGACGTGATCCCCCTGAAACGGTGTTAGCCCGGTAAGCGTTTCATAGAGCAACGCGCCCAGGCTATACAGATCTGAATGGAAACCAATATTAGGATCCTTGTCGATTTGCTCGGGCGACATGTACATCAAAGTCCCCTGTAGCTTGGCATAACCGGTCATTCCCTTGCTGCCAACTCTTACCGGCGAGTCCAGATCTTCGGTGACTTCGCCCGTATCTCGATTCCAGACTTTAGCCAGCCCCCAGTCCAGCAACAGAACTTCGCCGTAGGGGCCGATCAGAATATTGTCGGGTTTAATGTCGCGATGTAACACGCCTTTGGAATGGGCGTAGCCCAGCGCATAAGCGACCTGCAGGATGACATTGACTAACTGGTTAAGATCGTAGCGGTCGCGGTAGTTCAATACCTCGCGCAGCGTATAGCCGTGCACCAGTTTCATGGTGAAATAGTAGTGACCACGATTGGTTCGTCCTATCTCGTAGGTGGGCACTGTGTTGGGGTGCTGAAGATTTGCAGAGATTCTGGCCTCGCGCAGCAGACGCTTGTTTTCGATTGGGTCGTCGAGAAATTCCGGGCGCAGGGTTTTGTAGCAAACGACTCGCTTGAGGTGTAGATCCTTGCAGGACTTAATCAGCGATTTGCCACCCGTAGCGATTGTTTGAAAGAAGGCGTAGCGGGTATTGGGATTGAGCTTCTCTGGCAGCGCCTCGTCCGTATCTTCCGTAAATAGCGGCGGATCACTGCCCTTTTGCTCGTGAAACTCAAGCATAGCTGCGCCTCTATTCCTCTGTCGCGGCCGCTGCTTCCAGAGGTATGGACTCGAGATCTTTCGCGGTTATTGTGCCTGCCGCCTGTTTGAGGCGTAGCGAATTGATAATGTAATCGTAGCGCGAGTTAGCGTAGTCGCGCTGCGCACCGTAAAGGACTTGCTGGGCATTTAGCAGATCGACGATATTGCGCGTACCAGCGTCGTAGCCGGCTTGCGTTGCATCGAGTGCGCTCTGACTTGATATGATGGCCCTCCCTCGTGCCTTGACTCTTGCGGCTGCGGTGTTTGTCTCCAGATAAGCCGACCGAGTATCACGTAGCACCTGACGTTTTGCCGCGACAAGATCAGATTGGGCTGCAACCTTTTCGTACCCCGCCTGTTTTCGCTCCGCCCATTTGGCGCCGCCTCGAAATAGCTCCCAGTTAACGTTTATTCCATACGAGTCAGTTTCGTTATCGTTGCCAGCAAACTGGCCGTTTTTCGAATTGGTATAGTCGGCAAACCCGGATACTGTTGGCGCGAAGGCGGAGGTTTTTACGTTAGCATTTTCTTTCGAGGCAGCAAGGCGTTGCTTAGCGAGCTGTATGTTCAGGTTGTTTTCTTCCGCATACGAGACCCAGGTAGTCACGTCAGCTGGTTCCGGTGGCAAAGCCTGATAGTCTTCCGCGAGTCTGGATAAATCTTTCATATATTCACCAGTTATCTGCGCGAGTGATTCCTGTGCTATTCCCAACGCAGATTCGAGCGATAGTTTTTCCGCAATTATCAAATCGTAAGCGGCTTGTGCCTCGTGAACGTCCGTAATGGCGATGAGTCCAACTTCGTATCGCTGTTGAGTTTGTTCCAGCTGTCTGCCAATAGCGCGTTCTTCCGCTAATACCGATGTGAGGTTATCTTCGCCTCGAAGCACGTCGAAATATGCCACCGCGGTTCTTAAAATCAGATCCTGCTGAGCGGCTGCATAGGTGAGTAGAGCCTGGTCAGCAGTAGATAGCGCCTGCCGATAGCCAAATAGAGCCTGCAGATTGAAAAGATTTTGATTCAGCCGGACGTTGTAACTCTCAGTCGTGAACCTGTCTTCGCTTGAGCTTCCGCCACCGCCGAAAATAGAGGGGTCGATGGTGGACTCCTGATCAGACCAGCTGTAAGAGGCTGTGAGAGAGGGTAGTAACTCTGCTAGTGCCTGTCCGCGAATTGTGTCGCCAGCTTTAAACGTGGCTTCAGCCGAGGCGATTTCAGGATCGTTCTCTAATGCCAGTTGGTAGACTTCGCTAAGCGAAGCCCCATTGACAGCACCTGCAGAAGACAGCAAGAGAGATATAAAGGCGATTCCTGTAAATATTCTGTTTGGCAGCATAGTGTTTACAACGAGTCTGGGTGGTGAATCGGTGAGCGCCGATCCGAGATATGAATAGTATTGTGTTCAGTTGATACGCTGATTGTATCAATAATCGCTTTATGTCGGCGTTGCTCTTCATGGGTGGTATTTCTGCGTGCGTAAGGTCTGTGTCTCGCAAAGGCTAACTTGTACGGAGAGACTGCAATTGCAGATAATTACCATCCGCAGAAATCGAATATTGATACAATTCCGGGTTTGTCGCGTGCACGCTGCAAGCTGGCCGCAAAGACAAACCGGTTACTAATTGATCTATTTTATGGCTGAGCGAACTGCTTACAAAGTCGATCTACGCTCGATGGCCGCCCTTTGCGAGTCAAATTACTTGCGACTGGGGCGTTTGCTCCGCGTGGCCTTCGCGGATGTGCTTGGCGGCAGCTCGACCGAGCTCTGGGGTTCGCAGTCGCTCGAGAGCGGGGCTAGCGCGTTTATTCGATTGCCCGCAATTGATGCGGCATTGTGCCTGCAAATTTGTGATGTCGCTCCCTATACCACCACGATCCGCATACAAAAGTGTCCAGTGGAAATGGCTAGTTCGAAGAAGGCGCTAGACTCATTGGATAGCGCAGCGCTTTCTAGTGAGCCATTTACAGCTTGGTCTATGTCCATGAGTTTGCAGGTCAAGGTTTATCATGATTTGCGCATGGCGGAGGTGGCTGACTATGCTGGTGCAGGTGTCGGTCGATCTCGTAATGACTACCCCAATTCAGCAATGCTGGCCGTCGACGAGAGAGACCAGCAAAACCGGATGCTGTCCGAGTGGCTGCGTTATGCACTCGAGAATGGCGTGAAGCCGGTTGCGGGGCTTGATATGAGCAGAGATGGCCAGGAACGAGTTTTCCCGCCTGAGCGCAGCCGAGCCGTTGAGACTGGAAAAGTCAGCAATGGCTAGCGAATTGAAAACGAATTAAGTAGAAGACGTTGAAGAACCCTTTGACATTAACACGCTTTGAAATCAGCCAGGAGCCGCTGGGCACTGCACTGACCTTAAAGCCCCAGTATCAGCCACAGAGCGGCCCTATTCAGGTCGTTCAGCTGACGGACTGTCATCTCGGTGCAGATATCGGCGAGCGCCTCGCGGGTATGGATACCGACGAGAGCCTGGATCAGGTTGTTGGCATGATGAGCGATAGTGTCGCAGCTCATGGCCTGGATTTGATTTTGGCAACGGGAGATCTTGCCAATCACGAATCTGCAGCGGCCTACGTAAGACTTAGAGACAAATTGGATGCGCTTGAAACCCCTAGCGCCTGGCTGCCCGGGAATCACGATAGTTACGACTTGATGGTGAATACCGTTGGGCATGAACGCGTCCCGAAAGTAGTCTATCTCGACAATTGGGCGATATTGCTGCTGGATACCGCAGTGCCTGGGCGTGTCGGTGGAAGACTGGGGCCCGGTCAGTTAGAAAAGCTTCAGCAGCAGCTTGCTGTTATTGACCCGGATGCAAATATTGTCGTCGCGCTGCATCACCAGCCTGTTCCGGTCGGCAGTGACTGGATTGATGAACAAAAAGTAGAAGATGGCGATGCATTATTCGAGCTCCTCAGCGGTGACGAACGTTTGAAAGCGATCGTTTGGGGGCACGTTCACCAGGACTTTGAGACCAGTGATTCGCGCCTGGGCGGTGCCCGACTCATGGCAACGCCTTCAACCTGCATTCAATTTGCGCCTCATAATGAGGGCTTTAAGCTTCATGACCGCTCCCCGGGCTACCGCTGGATTAATCTGCATAGCGATGGCCGCCTCGAAACAGGTGTAGCAAGGCTCGAGGGTGTTGCTTTAGAGCAGGATCTGCAATCAAACGGCTACTAATTTTGCGCGCGCCTGAACCCAGAGTGGCGTCATCACAGATCCTAGAAAAACCGTGAGTACGCTCTTTTATCTACACGGATTTAACAGCTCTACGGGTTCTTATAAAGCATGCCAAACCCGAGAGTGGTTCGCTACCAATAAGCCAGCAGTTAAATTTGTTGTTCCCCAATTACCGGATCATCCCGGACAGATACCCGATGTCATCGATCGTGCGATTGAGTTGCACACAGGTGTGCGGGCATCACAGCTAGAGAGCGCATGCAACAGTGATGTTGCTTTGATCGGCAGTTCAATGGGTGGTTTCTTTGCCAATTACTTCGCCGAGAAGTATCGGTGTAAGGCGGTGTTAATTAACCCCGTTGTTTTTCCCCACCGGATGCTGCAAGACCATCTAGGTCGCCATCGAAATCCCTACACCGGTGTCGAATACTCGCTCGAACAGGGTATGATAGCGCCCCTGTCTAACCAAGTTGTTCGCAACATGCATTCGCCAGCGAGGCGGTTTGTCATGTTGCAGAAAGGCGACGAGGTTCTCGATTATCGAGAGGCTGAAAATTTTTACGCGAGCAGCCATCTGCATGTTGAAGATGGCGGCGATCACAGCTTTGTTAACTACGATCGGTGGTTGCCGCGAATCGCCTTGTTTTTAGGTTTATAGTGATAAGGAATTTTAAGCACATATGAGTGACTATAACGCTGATTCTATTGAGGTATTAACCGGCCTTGAGCCCGTGCGGAAGCGGCCGGGAATGTATACCGACACTCAGCGCCCCAATCATCTGGCGCAAGAGGTGATCGATAACTCGGTTGATGAGGCTCTCGCGGGTTTCGCTAACCAAATCAACGTGGTGCTTTTTAAGGACGGATCTCTTGCGGTAGAAGACAATGGGCGAGGAATGCCGGTCGACATTCACCCGGAGCACAAGCTTTCCGGTGTAGAGCTTATTCTCACTAAGCTCCATGCAGGCGGTAAATTCTCTAATAAGAACTACCAGTTTTCCGGCGGTTTGCATGGTGTTGGTGTTTCGGTAGTTAATGCGCTTTCAACCAAACTTCTGGTTGATATTCGCCGTGGCGGTAAAACCTACTCAGTTGCCTTCGCGGACGGCGCGCAAACCTCAAAGCTAAAGCAAACAGGTACTGTCGGCCAGCGCAATACCGGTACTCGGGTACATTTTTGGCCCGATAAAAAATTCTTCGACAGTGCGAAAATTTCTGCTCGCGCACTTTCTCATGTGCTTCGCGCCAAGGCTGTGCTCTGTCCCGGGCTCAAGATTAAATTTGAAGATCAGCAGTCTGGTGAGGAGCAGGAATGGTACTACGAGGATGGCCTGAAGGATTATATAGTTGCCGCCACCAACGGTTTTGCCGTGCTGCCCGCGGAGCCCTTTATGGGCAGCTTTTCGGGGGAAACGGAGGCGGTCGACTGGGCTATTCAGTGGTTGCCGGAAGGTGGGGAAATCGTTGCCGAAAGTTACGTCAATTTGATTCCCACGGCTCAAGGCGGCACACACGTTAATGGTTTGCGCACCGGCGTGCTCGACGCCATTCGGGAGTACTGTGAGTTTCGGAATTTGTTGCCCCGCGGTCTTAAGCTAACGGGTGACGATGTTTGGGACAAATGTTGCTACGTACTCTCCGCCAAGCTCGCAGACCCGCAGTTTTCTGGACAAACTAAAGAGCGACTTTCTTCGAGAGAGTGCGCGGCGTTTGTTTCTGGTGTTGCGAAGGATGCGCTTGGTTTGTGGCTGAATCAACATACAGAAGAGGCTGATAGCATTGCTGAAATGGCTATCAGCGCTGCGCAGGCTCGTGCGCGAAATGCTAAAAAGGTCGTACGCAAACGCGTTGCGCAAGGCCCGGCCCTGCCGGGCAAGCTGGCCGATTGCAGTTCCGATGACCCTGCATTAACTGAGTTGTTTCTTGTTGAGGGGGATTCGGCAGGTGGTTCTGCTAAGCAGGCCCGCGATAGAAACTATCAGGCGATCCTTCCCTTGCGCGGAAAAATACTAAACAGCTGGGAAGTCGATTCTGCAGAAATTCTTGCCTCTGACGAGATCAATAACATCGCAACCGCGCTAGGCGTGGATCCGGCATCCGATAATCTTGATGGACTGCGTTACGGGAAAATTTGCATTCTCGCTGACGCGGACTCTGATGGATTGCATATCGCGACGTTGATATGCGCGCTTTTCGTGCGCCATTTTCGCCCGCTCGTAAAAGCCGGCCACGTGTTTGTGGCGATGCCGCCGCTCTATCGCGTTGATGTGGGAGAGAGCGTTTACTACGCTCTGGACGAGTCAGAAAAAGAGGGTGTTCTCGAGAGAATCAAGGCCGAGAAGAAGCGTGGCAAGGTGAATGTGCAGCGTTTTAAAGGTCTGGGCGAGATGAACCCGATGCAGCTGCGTGAAACAACCATGAATCCTGATACTCGAAGGTTGGTACAGCTGACGCTAGGATCAGGCGATGGGACAGAAAAGCTGCTGGATATGCTGCTAGCCAAGAAGCGTGCCCCGGATCGCAAGAAATGGCTGGAAACAAAAGGCGATTTGGCTGAAACGCTTTAGCCGTTCCTACGTATCACCGTTATGACTTCCTTTACACAATTACTCGCAGGCTCTGAACCCGGTGCCGACGGCACGATTTCTTATCAGGTACCCGCTAGCTGGATGCAGGGTCGTGCCCTTTACGGCGGCCTTTCGGCGGCGCTTTGTATTGATGGCTCGCAAAAGTCCTTTCAAGATCTACCGCCGCTGCGAACGATGAACGTTAATTTCATCGGCCCCGGGAGTGCAGAGGTAGAGGTTAGAGCCACGCTTTTGCGTCGGGGAAAGTCGGTCGCATGGATACGTGCAGATCTGCTGGGAGATGGGGGGCTCATCGCGTCCACGACACTGGGCTTTGGTGCGTCGCGTGAGTCTAGACTTGACTGTGATTACAGCGAGGAGCTTTATGGATCCCGGCAGGAATTTCCCCGTCCGCACGATAGTGAGAATTTCTATCTGGGCCCGGAAGACTTCGCAAGCGCCGAGCAATATGAGTTAGCGATGATGATGATTCCTGGCTTCGCAAGTAACTTTGAGGTCAGGCTTGTATCCGGTGGTAGGCCTGCTTCAGGTTCAGAGCGTCCTTCTATGGAGCTCTGGGTTAAGCACAAAGATCAGGCGGCAGAGGGTATTGCAGCGCTAGCGGGTATCGCGGATATGCCGCCCCCCGCAATTATGCCTGTGATGAAGCAGCCCGCACCGTTGAGTTCATTGAGCTGGATGTTCAATATCTTGAGCGATGATCTCAGCAGTGAAGACGGGTGGTGGCTGTTGGGCACCTATGCTGAACATGCGCGGCAGGGCTACTCCAGTCAAAATATGACTATCCATAACTCGCGCGGAGAGCTGGTCCTGCTTGGCCGCCAAAATGTCACGGTCTTCTACTGATCGCCACTCGTTTGCACGCTGCATCGCTGGTGTCCGGCTGTTAAAAGCGCCATAATCTTCTGTTCACTATGACAGCCCACGCAACAGTGCGGCACAGCTTAGGCGGCTAACTGGTTTGAGCGAATCGCTTACGACGGGTCCGGACAGACGGACTCTGTTCTTTATCCTTTTCACCGTTTTCATTTACTCAGTGGGTTTTGGCATCATCATGCCTGTGCTGCCTGCTTTGATTATGGAATTAGAGGGTGTCACGCTGGCTGAGGCCACACAGTTGGGCGCGCTCGTGGGTGCCTCTTATGCCATCGCCCAATTTATCATGGGCCCACTCGTTGGCAATCTTAGCGATCGCTATGGGCGGCGGCCTGTGTTTTTGGTCAGCTTGTTGGGTTTTGGTATCGATTTCCTGATGATGGGTTTTGCGAACTCCATTGTCTGGCTGTTTATTGGTAGAGCGATTGCCGGAGGGTTTGGCGCGATTTTTGGTCCAGCTAATTCCGCAATGGCCGATATTGTTGCGCCAGAGCGGCGCGCACAGCACTTCGGTTACATTGGCGCTGCCTTCGGCATTGGGTTTATTGTGGGGCCCGCGCTCGGTGGCATGGTTGCCGCCATTGACCTGAGGTTGCCTTTCTTTATTGCCGGCGGGCTCGCTTTGCTCAACTTCTGTTACGGCTACTTCGCGTTTCCGGAGACCATGCCCGAGGACAGGCGCCGTCCGGTAAGCTTGCGTCGAGCGAATCCTCTAGGTGCGCTGGTCAGCCTCTCCAGGGAGGCGGCGCTACTTCCTTTTGCGAGCGCTTATTTTCTTTGGGTCTGCGCCACTAATATCTACCCGGCTTCATGGCCTTTTTTCTCGCGAGCAGCTTATTCCTGGGATAGCCAAACCGTTGGTCTCTCACTAACCCTGGTGGGTGTTTCCATGGCCCTGACGCAGATTTTTTTGATCAAGCGACTGGTCGCAAAATATGGAGAGCGACGCACTGCAATTTTAGGCATTTCCGTGGCGTCAGTGTATTTTGCCGGTATCGCTTTAGGTGTACCGGGGTCCCTTGTGCTGCCCTTAACACTGTTGATGGGCATTCAAGGCGTGGTCATGCCATCGATTAATGCGATGATGTCCCAGCGCGTATCTGCCTCAAACCAGGGTGAACTTCAGGGCTTTAATGGAAGTCTGGCCGCGCTTGCATTGCTGATTGCCCAGCTTGGCTACAATACCTTGCTGGCTTACTTTACCTCTGCAGAAGCACCGATTTATTTTGCAGGTGCGCCCTTTGTGCTCGCAATAGCCTTCAGTGCAAGTGCAATTGTAATTTTGTATCGAGCGCGCTGATGACAACCCTCATGCAAATAATCAGTTTCTCGAATCAGCGAGTAAAAAGCCGGTCTCGCTTTACAGGCTCAGTTTTACTCGCTGCGTTCCTTGCAACCGCTGCTGGCGGCTGCAGCGTGCCCGGGCAGCCTTCCGCTTTAACCCCGCAGCTTGTTGAGCCTGAAAGAGTGCTTGGAGCGTCCTGTGCCGAAACTCTTGCGTCGGCTGTTACCGACTTCAAGCGTCTGGACTATGCAGCCGCGATCGAACGCTTATCGTCAGTCAGGCCACCGGTTTGTGGCAATGATTATGAACGCGCGCGAGTCGATCATTTTCTATCCCTGGCGTACTTTGAGGTGGGGTCGTACGACGACGCCTTGAGTTATATGCTGTCCGCAGTAGAAAGTAAGCTGCTCGACGAAGTCGTCCATGAGCAGTCGTTATATAATGTTGCTCGACTCCTCTATTTGCGTGGAGACTTCGAGCAGGCCTTGGTGCAACTGAAAAGTGTTGACTCGGCCGCCATTCAAAGCAAGCCAGAAATCGCCATGTTGAAGGCGAGAATACTTTATGCGATGGGAAGCAAAGATGAGGCGGCGAGCATGCTTGCAAGGCTTTATGAGCAACATCTCGCTGGCGAACTGCAAATGAGCTTTGACTCAATATTGCTGCTGGAAAAACTGCGCAGCGAACTAGGTGTTTCCGCGGGATAAGCCCTTCGATATCCGAGCTTAGTAAAGCATTATGAGTAAACTAGGACAATACCTCGTTGATACCAAGCAGTTTTTCTTTGGCCGGTTTGGTGCCATTTGTTCGGTTCTTTTTCCTGCGCTGATACCTATTAACCTGGTTTATGTGCTGAGCCTGATTAATCTAGGCCCTAGCAGTGACGCCACTTTTCTAGTTTTCTCGATTAGCCTGGCGCTGTATCCGCTCTATCAGGGCGCGCTAATTTTGTTTATCCACCGCGAAATTCAAGGTGGAGACAGCCGCTCCATTGGCGATCTCTATCAGACTGTTTTACCGCTCTGGTCCAGTCTAATCGTTATGTACGCCATGGTGCTGATAGCATCAGCAGCGGGTTTTGCGCTACTTGTCATCCCCGGTCTTTTCATTATTGCACGTTTATCATTTACCGAGTTTGAATGCCTGATACACGGTAAGTCACCGTTTGAAGCGCTGCAGCAAAGCTGGCGCGACACTGAAGAAAACCAGTTTTTATTGATTGTAGGTCTTGCTTGCATCTGGGCAGTGACTACTCTGCCCGTGCTTTTCATACAGCAGGCCATAAGTTACGAAAGCCTCTCCGGCGCCCTCGCTTATTTTCTTTTGGCGCTTCTAGGCTCAGTTATTACAGCGCCAATCACTATATTTCGCTATCGAGTTTACAGCTTGTTGAAAGGCGTTTAGTCTCTTAGTCGGGTATAGAGCTATAAAATTCTGGCCGGAAATTAAAGAAGTTAACTGTGAGAAGCCAACTTTGAGGAGTCAACCGTGATCGATAAACGCCCACGATTATTAATGCAGCGTAACCTGTTTCTCGCGCTGGTGCTATTTCTCGCTGCTTGTCAAAATCTGGAACAGGTTTTTGAAACGCCGGGTTTGAAGCTGCTTGGCGTGCAGCTTGGTGATAGGGAGGGTTTAGTGCAGTATCTAGATCTTTCAGTTGAAATTGAAAACGCCAATCCCTACGCACTGAGTCTTATCGATACGCGATATAGTTTCCAGCTTGCTGACTTTGATGTTATCTCGGGTGCTACTAACCAGCCCCTGCGAGTACCTGCCAATGGGTCCAATGTTGTAGACTTTCGATTGGCGTTTGACGGCCTGGCGATTTTAAATTTGGTGCGTGAAATTGCGCTCTCAGGACAAAGCACACTTGACTATCGGCTGGGACTGGAACTTGATACGGGTTTGCCCCTGGTTGGCCTTGTGCCAGTTGTTCGTCAGGGACAGCTAGATTCCAGCGCTCTTTTGGGGCGCTAGCAATCAGTTAGGGGTTGGGGAATGAAAGATGACGATGATTCTGGCAAGGGTTCGGGTGAAGCCGATGCAGCCCTTGCATCGAGCAAAGCGAAAGCTAGCAAAAAGGGCCCTGAAAAAAAACGGAGTGTAAGCAGTAGCGCGCCGAAAAAAGCCGCGAAAAAAAAGGCCGCGAAGACAAAGAAAGCGGGTACCGGAAAAAAGTCAGCGTCGAAAAAGAAATCGGTGAGTTTGCTTGATGAGTCTGAGGCAGCAGAAATTACCGGCACGTCGCAAGAAAATAATTTATTGGATGATGATAACGGACTGGATTCTGATGCGGACTTTGGTCGCCGGATCGATATCGCAGATGGTATTGGGACGCTTATCGGTGGCGTGCGAAGTTTGTCAACATCTGCGATAAAGCTAGCTCGCGATAAGACAGTGGATTCGGCCACTCGAATGATTGGCCAGTCTCCCGAGCAGCTGGAGCGAATGGCAAAGGCTGGCCGCTCCCTGCAGGACTTGCGCAACGTCACCGGTGCGAGCATTGAAGATGTCGCTGGCGCTATAGATCTCGGTAACCCTGATTTGCTCAAAGCTGTTGAGGAGGGTAAGGCTGCGCTGCCATTTGAGATTCTGCTGAGGCTATCGTCTTTTTATGCGCGCAATAATCCAGTGCCTTTTATTCTGAAATATACGCGCACTTACAATCCGCTGGTTTCTAAAACCCTTGAGAAAATAGGCCTTGATAAACTCGTTATAGAGGCCGAGCGTGAAATCCAGTTCGTGCAAATTCTCCGATCCCGCGATGAGGCTCGAGAACTATCTGACGAGGACTTTAGAAGAGTGCACGCCTTCACTGAGAAGGCGTTTGATATGGCGCTTAATTTTGCTGCGCAGAACAAAAAAGAAGAGGAGCGCTGATTTAGTCGACTTAAATCAATTCGTTAAATCGCGTTATAGTTGATCATTAGCTGCCCGTAGCGTTGGCGATTAAGTCCGCGGTCGGAATAGCCGGCGCGACTTGACGAGCGGAAGTGCACCTCGTTATTTGCCACATCGATCCAGAACTCGGCGTCATCACGATACTTCATTGTGGGCGTCACAAATACGACATAGATGTAGTCATCTTCCACCACAACGTACTCCGCGCCACCATAGGAGTCTATGGCTGACAGAAGGCTTTGTTTGGTTTCTTCCAGTGAGGCCTTCATTTTCAGGGTGTCAACTTTTTTGCTGGGATCCTTGGCTTGCGTCGATACACAGTTTGGTCGAGATCCCAGCGGGCTCAATTTACCGTCGACAACTCCCAGCTTGGGTGTCTGGCTATTCTGCCAATAGATAAACGCAAAGCCAGCGACAACTAAGACGAGTAGGGTAATGAATATTTTGGACATTTGGGTAGGCTCGAGTTTCTAGTTTTAACTATAGATCCGCGATAGTACGCAGTTTTAACAGTAATGTAAAAGGCTTGAGGGCTTGCTATTTTCTTTCCATGGTTCTGCATAAACCATTGTAAGCTATGTGCGTGAAGTTGAACTCTGTAGCTAAGTGCTTGTTCGAGCTCGTCTGCTCTCCGGATCCCCTTATCTGCAGTTAATTTTTACCCAAAACCACAGCTGTATTCTGGTGGATTACACAAGTTTCATGCGCGCGATTCAACGCCTATGCGATGATCCGAGGACTATATTATCGAGTTTGACTTAGATCCGGCGCCACTGTATCGCAGGAGCTTGCGATTTGTGTCACAGGGATAAGTTGTGCAACAAGCGCGTTCCGTGTAATCAGGTTTTTCTGTTCTAAAGGCAAGCTCTATTTTAAAGGCGCTCTCTATTTTAAAGGCGCTCGCTATTTTAGAGCCATTTTCTGTTTTACGTTCTCCGTTTTACATTCTCTATTCTATGGGCACTTTTAATTTTGGATTTATTATCCGGCGATTTTGCCTTAAGCTTTTCGTCTGTTTGCACTGGAGCCTGAATGCCTAAATATTAGCACCTAAATACAAGTGCACTAAAATATGGGTATCTAAATATAAGTGCTCCCGATTTCATCGTTTTAGTCTAGGAATATCCACCATGGATTTAATACAAGTAACGAACATTGCCATTTTACAGCCAGTTGTCGCCTTGTTGCTGCTTAATTGTTTTATGCTCATTTGGCTCTATGCGGTGAGAATTCCCGCAGTGCGCAAGCAGGGCATGACACTTGATAGCTCGCGCCCAAGGGGAGAGCAAATGGCATCGCTTCCGCCCCGTGTGCGGTGGAAAGCGGATAACTACAATCACTTACTTGAACAGCCTATCCTTTTTTACGCGGCCAGCTTTGTGCTCGCGCTTTCCGGCGCTGGTGCTGCAGAGGGGTCGGGGTTAACCCTGGCGTGGATTTATGTGGGGCTTCGCGTGGTCCATAGCTTGCATCAGGCTTTGTGGAACAACATTCCGATTAGATTTGCCCTCTTTTCGCTGTCGTCATTGGTTCTGATAGCGTATGTAATATTGGTGGCAACAGTGGTTTTCTAAGCGCTCACGGCTCACCGCGGTGATCAATGGCTTTTTGGGTATAGTCTGCAAGGAAATTGATGAAATCCGTGCCGATACTTTGATAGTAAAAATCGATATCGTGGCTTCCCGCAGCTATTAACAGTTTCTCGCCTTCATTTCGCGCTAGTGGTCTGATCAGCGCGACACAGGAAGCAATATCTGCGCGCTCAAATATGAGCTCGCTTTCATGCTCGCGAATTGCGCCGCAAAAACATGCTTCACTGCTGCCAGATTCCACGATGAAATCTTCTACTGAAAGTTCGTCGGAATCGAGTATTTTAAAAACACTGTGCTCGACATGAAACAGGCTGCAAAAAAGCTCGCTCGCACGCGCTAGGATTGACTCAGTGTTTGCACACTCGAGCAATTCAAGGGTAAATTCGCGAGTTTTGGCGAATAGCGCCTCGTTCTCGCTTGCGATGTCCAGTAACTCTTCAAGCTTCTCGCGGCTTTGTCCTTCCCGCTTTCGCAGCACTGAAAGCTGCTTTAAATTAAGTGCACCCAGACGCTGATTGCCATGTATATCTGGCAGCTGCAAATCACCCAGCGCCTCGGGGAATTTCTCGAAGAAATCCGGGTTATTTTTCAAATACGATTTCACGCTCGCTGCCGACAGCTGCTGGTCGGGCGAGCGGACATCGTTAGAATCTATCGATTCCTGTGTGTTGCAGTCTTTTTCTGGTGTGTCTATTTGCAAGGTTTGCTCGAGTCAATGATTAGAGAATTAGTATCTGGTTTGCCTGTCTAGATGCGAACCTTCCCCTCGAATACAGTAGTGGCCTGGCCGCACATCAACAGGTTTGAGCCTTGCCCTTTCCAGCTGATGTCTAATGGGCCGCCAGCGAGTTGGACCTCTACGTTTTCGTCGACAAGATCAAAGCGTCTTGCAACAGCCATAGCAGCACAGGCGCCTGTTCCGCAGGCCCTTGTTTCGCCAGCACCGCGCTCGTAGACGCGCAACTGGATAGATTGCCTGTTTACGATTTGCATAAAACCGGCGTTAACGTGCTCGGGGAACCGCGGGTGGGATTCTATCAGTGGACCAATACCGCTGACGTCAGCGTGTTCTACCGAGTCGACGGCTATGACTGCATGTGGGTTGCCCATAGAACAGATACCAACTTCAGTTGTGCCTTTGCTGTGCTCTAAAGAATAATAATCCTGAGTGCTGCTAGTTTCGAATGGTAGATCCTCCGGCGCAAATCTGGGTTCGCCCATATCGACTTCAAACCGGTCTCGGTCCACCTGCTGAATTTGCATAAGCGCATTCATGGTAGACACAGTTATTTGCATCTTCGAGGTAAGTTTTTTATCACAGACGTACTTTGCCAAACAGCGGACACCATTGCCGCACTGCTCAACCTCGCCACCGTCCGCATTGAAGATGCGGTAGTTGAAGTCAACGCCATACTCTTGCGGGGGCTCGATCATGAGTAGCTGATCAAAACCGATGCCGGTGTGGCGGTCAGCCAAGGTGCGGATTTGCTCGGAGCTCAGATTGACCTCGCGAGAAAGTCCTTCGACAACAATAAAATCGTTTCCAAGGCCATGCATTTTTGTGAAGGGTAAAAGCATGATGCGTGCTGTTGGCTTACATCCAGTTCAGAGTCGATGCTATGGTAACAGTCGTTCACCCCTGATCAAGTCGGCAAAACTCTCGCGTTCCTTTACCAGGTGAAATTTGTCTTCGTCGACAACGACTTCAGCCGCTCTGCCCCGACTGTTATAGTTTGATGCCATCACAAACCCGTAGGCGCCGGCAGAGTTAAGGCACAGCAAGTCGCCCTCTTCTATGGCAAGTTTTCTTGATTTTCCAAGGAAATCACCGGTTTCACAAACCGGACCGACAACATCGTATTCCAGAACCTCGGATTGACTCGAGGTCGATAGCGGTAGTATTTCCATCCACGCGTCGTAGAGTGCAGGTCGGAGCATATCGTTCATAGCGGCATCGACTATCGCAAAGTTTTTCAGCGGGTTGGACTTAATGGTGTCCACGCGGGTGAGCAGGTAGCCCGCGTTGGCGACAATAGAGCGACCGGGCTCGAAATATAGGCCGAGGTTTCGTCCGCCCAGAATACTGGTCAAATGGGAAACGTATTCATCGATCGCAGGCGGCTTCTCGCTCTGGTAAGTCACGCCAAGACCGCCGCCAATATCCAGATGCTCGAGCACAATGTTTTCGCTTGCTAGTGTATCGACAAGCATAAGCACACGTTGAAGTGCATCTTCAAACGGTTGCAGGGTCGTTAGCTGCGAGCCAATATGGCAGTCAACGCCGAGTATCTTCAGGCTGCGATTGCCAGCAGCGCGGAGGTAAATATCCTGAGCTTTTTCGATTTCTATACCGAATTTGTTTTCCTGCAGTCCCGTCGCTATATAGGGGTGAGTATCTGCGTCAACATCGGGATTAACCCTTATTGAAATGGGGGCGACTACGCCGTTCGCGCTGGCTATTTTCGCGATTCGATCAAGCTCTGTTTCCGATTCGACGTTGAAGCAATGAATACCGGCTTCGAGGCCGCGCTCAATTTCGGCCACGCTTTTCGCGACGCCGCTGAAAACAACATTGGCCGGATCGCCGCCAGCTGCCAAAACTCTCTCCAATTCTCCGCCAGAGACAATGTCAAATCCGGCGCCGAGTCGAGCGAGAATGTTTAGTACTGCTATATTGGAGTTGGCTTTCACGGCAAAACAGACTTTGTGCCGGCTACTCTGCGCGCCTGCGTGATCGTCCAGCGCTTGACGGTAGGCTTTGTAGGCCGATTCGATTGCGTTGCGCGAGTAAACGTAGCAGGGCGTGCCGACCTCGTTCGCAATATTGGCAAGCGCTACACCTTCGACATACAGGCGGCTATTTCGGTACTGTTGAACAGGCATTAGGATTTCTCACAGGTGCCCAACGAGCGGTTCGTTAGAGGCAGTTCTTTGGTCTATTGTGCTGTCCCGGTATAAACCGGTTGTGGCTATTGTTCGGCTTTGTTTTTGTCGGTGAGATCGCGCTCGCCTTCACCTTCAGTAGGCGCGACATCTATCGCTTGCTCGTCGGCTGGACGGCTATCGAGCGTCAGCGGTCCCATCTGGCCACAGCCGCTCAAAACGACCAGTAGGGTAGAAATCAAATATCGCATTACTTTCTCGTGTGCAAGGCGTTGTTTCGCCGAGTGATTTACAGGGACTCAGGAAAACAAGGCGCCATAAGCAGTGGTTTTTCCGGGCAGTGGATAAGAGTTATCGTTTGCAGAAAACAGCCAAAAACCGCCCAATCGTACAAGGAGCCTGCGTTCGGGTGCATACGACAGGCGCAGCCTATTTGCCGGGCCTTTTAGCATTGGACGGCGAATTATAAAGGGCGGGCTGAACCCGCACAACAGCTGCACAGTGACCGTTACCGCTCTGGCTATGTCGCGATTCGCGCTTGTAGCGATCTATTTGCGGGGGGAGGAAAGGAGATAGGATCGAATTGCGCGAGCCATTGGGTGTCAATTTTCTTTAGAAGGGCGTCGTTTAGCTCGCCAATTGGCCAGAATTCATCTCGCTGCGCGTAGCTTTGGGCGTAGGGCTGGACAGCATTGAGAGCGTCGTTCTCTTCTATGAGAAATACGCCGTCTGCGGTGGAGAAGACAAAGGCTGGTTTTCTTTGATTGTCTTTGCTTGATGAGTCCTTTGCGCGTTGCATACAGGATTGTTGCCATTCGTCTGCATCCTCGAACAGCTGTTGCAAACGCTTGCTGACCGCTTGCGGGCGCTCGCCACGCACGCATTCAAATTCGCATTCGTAGTACTTGCTTTTCTGCATTCCGATATAGTGCTGCATTGCTTTGCACACCGCGAACACGCCGTCAAAGTGCTCGAAGAATATTTCTCCCCAATTGTTTGACCAGATTATCGATAGATTCGATACCGTGTTTCTCGGCATGCCCGTGTAGGATAAAGGGTCATCGCGATCAGAAAGGACGACGTTGTCTAGAAATTTTGCTTGCAGCCTCTCGGGATTTGAATTAACCAGAATGAGACAGTGATCGACTTCGGCCCGGTTTGCGAGGTTTTTTAATGCAATTTGCGCAGAGCGAGGGCGTTCGTAAAAGCGCCAGACGGCCCGCGCTATTTTCTCCAGGTTCGGCCCGTCGGTGCCGGCTTTCAGCGATGATTCGGCGTTTCCATCGGCCCGATTCAGTTGTGTGTGGAACTGCGTTCTCTTGCCCGCTATGCCGTGCTGGAATAGCCACAGCATGAGCTCCTCCGAGGCTTTGGCGCTTTTTATCAAGGTTGATTCCCCTTCAATCGGCAGTCTCGGCATAGAGATTTTGGTATCGCCAGAGTGATCGAACAGCGCCCAGGACTGAACGCGATTCCGGCTTGTGCTGTGGTGATCTTCGTCAACCGGGGTCTCTAACAGATCAAACAGTATGTGCTCCCAGGCTTTGATCTGGCTCCTGTGATCTTTGTCGGATCCGATATAACCAACTTTGCCGCGACTGTGCCGAAATACGACCTTCAGATGCCTGTCCAGTAACTCAATCTCTTCCGAGTCCCGGTAATTTTTATAGTCCGCTTCGCCAAGAACCTCGCGAGCTCTGTGGTCTATCCTGCGATAGGTGTGCAAGAGCTCGCTATGCAGTCGATTTTGCTCCGCCAGGAGTTTCCCGATTGAGTGGGTTTCAAAGTTGTCAGCACTGCTAATGACTGCTTTGTCCCAGCCCCAATCACGGGTTAGACCAAGCATCAGCGCGTGCCTCCAGTAAGTGGATGAGAGTCGATCCCACTCCCTGTCATTGGAGTTTCGCTCTAACAGTGTTTCAACAGCTTGTTCCGACTCGCTCGATAATCTGGAGAGTTTGAGATCGACCTTGCGGTAGAAGGCTTGTCTGAGCAGCTCTATGCGGTCGAATTGCCCGGCTTTCGCCAGCGATTGCTCTATGCGCGCGTAGACCTGTATGTAAGGGTCCAGATTGAAAAGCTTTTGATCTTCGTTCTGAACGTCGTGTTTAAACGCGTCGCTAAGGTTGCCCTGAGTCGCATGGGTCTCGACGTAGGACTCTATCAGCATGAGTTTAATCAGAGCTTTGTGAGGCGACTGCAAAGCTTTATACAGCGTCCAGATACTGGCACTGAGATATTCGAAGAAGGGGATCTCGCCGGTGTCTCCAAAATCGATAAATGCCGCCCGGTCTATAAACTTCTGCAGGGTGATTTTGCGAGAGAAGTCCTCGTAGCTCAGTGTGCTTTGAGGTGCCGAATCAGATTGCTCTACCTGACTTTCAGAGCGCTGCGCGTCCGGAATGATCCACCACATTGGTGCCTGTCCACAGAGCCGGATTGCACTTCTGTAGAACTCGTCCAGCAGTAAAAAGTGCTGTGTTCGGCCACAGTTCTCACCGCCAGAGGTTTGTCGCCGCTGTTCGCGGAACGAGCTTTCGTGCATATAAAAGAAGTGGGCTTCGAGTTTGAGATTTTTCGCCCACTTGGATATGAGTGCGAACTTGTGCTCCAGCGCTTCTTCCTGGTCCGCGCTCAGCGGTTCTGAGGTGCAGACCCAGAAGTCCAGATCGCTGTTCTGACTTTGAGCCAGAGTGCCACTACTGCCGATCAGGTAAATGCCCTGAATAGCGGCGCCGAGATTGTACTCATGCCGTAGCTTTAGCCCATGGAAGTGGTTTTCGACGCGTTTGCGTAGACCTGCATCGGGCTCATAGCCGCTTATACCTCTTGGGGCAAGCGAGGGACCGTAGCCTGGAAGCAGCGGGTGATTGTAGTGGAACAAGATTGGCAGGATCTCGACAAACTGCCTTTGCGCAGGCAGCAGCAGACTCTTGAGCCGTTTTAAGCGGAGCTCTGAGTAATCGAGAAACCGTCGATGAGCGAGTTTAATAAGATGGCGATCAGGCTGGGGGCGCGCAAGCTGTGGCGCGGAGTCGCCCGACGCAGCGGGCTCCTGAATTCCATCAACTTCCTTGTTGATGCGATGCATAGTTCACAGTATAGGTGTGAACCGACGCGGATATATCATGAAAAAAATTCTTTTATTGACCAGATCGCGCAAGTATTTTCTGGCTGGCCATTTTGCAGGCGAGGCTAACCTGCTCGGGAGCGGTACCTCCTAGATGGTTGCGCGAGGCCACTGAGCCCTCTAGTGTCAGGCAATTGAATACATCTTGATCGATTGCCGGGTGGAGCGATTGCAGTAATTCCAGCGACATTTGATCGAGCATGATGTCTGCCGCAATACAGTGTGCGACGGCGCGCCCGACAACTGCGTGAGCATCTCTAAAGGGAACCCCTTTACGCACGAGGTAATCCGCGAGATCGGTGGCAGTCGAAAACCCGTCTGCGGCGGCTTTAAGCATGTTCTCGGGTCGCGAGCGAATGGCTGCAACCATATCTGCGTAGGCTTTCAGGCAGTCCAATAGCGTATCAACCGTATCGAACAGAGGTTCCTTGTCCTCTTGATTGTCCTTGTTGTAGGCCAACGGCTGGGACTTCATAAGGGTAAGCAGTCCCATCAGGTGCCCGTAGACGCGCCCGGTCTTGCCTCTGACCAGCTCAGCCACATCTGGATTCTTTTTTTGCGGCATGATCGATGACCCGGTGCAATAGCGGTCGGGCAGTTCGACAAAGTTAAACTGGGATGAGGTCCACAACACCAGCTCCTCGGAGATGCGGGATAGATGCATCATCAACAGGCTGGCGGCAGAACAGAATTCAATGGCAAAATCTCGATCGCTCACAGAGTCAAGCGAATTACCGGTTGGTCGCTGAAAACCAAGTGTGCTGGCCGTAAATTCCCGGTCAATAGGGAATGTCGTACCTGCTAGCGCGGCTGCTCCGAGCGGGCATTCGTTCATTCGTTCCAGGCAGTCTTGCATGCGAGAGAAGTCGCGCTCGAACATTTCATTCCAGGCCAGTAGATGATGCCCAAAGGTAACCGGTTGCGCCGTTTGTAAATGCGTAAAGCCAGGCATAATCGTTGAGGCTTCCCCCGCAGCGAGCTCAATAATAGCCATCTGCAAGCGTTCTACCCGTTGGCAAATCTGATTGATCGCGTCGCGAAGGTAGAGGCGGATGTCGGTCGCGACCTGATCGTTGCGAGACCTTCCGGTATGCAGTTTCTTGCCGGCGTCGCCTATCCTGTCAGTTAGCGCCGCCTCAATATTCATGTGCACGTCTTCCCTTGACTGCTGCCACTGGAAATCACCCGCATTAATGCTCGCCAGTACTTCGTTGAGCCCCTCTTGTATCTGCTGATGTTCGTCCTCGCTGATAATGCTGGCTCTCGCCAGCATTTGCGCGTGGGCCAGTGAACCCTGAATATCGTGTTTGTACAGGCGTTTGTCGAACTCGACGGAAGCATTAAAGCGCTCGACAAATGCGTCGGTGGCCTCTTCGAATCGCCCGCCCCACATCGAGTTGGATGATGGTGCTGTAGATGGCTTGTCCTGGTTTTTGTTCATGGCAGTGCGGGGGTCTATTGCTGCAGCGTCAAAAAGGGTCGCGGCGGCTTTATTCATAAGGAGACGAAGTATAACGCAGCAAAAAACGCTAAACTATGCGTTTGCGGAATCGTCGTGCTATTTGCGATTGGTCCATGGTTTATCGAGCGAAACTGCTACAACAAGATGCTGCCTAATCTCTGCCGATTGCCTGTTCTGCTGGCGACAACAGTCTTGCTGGAGTTGCTTCTCATTGCCTACGTGCTGAGCCTGTCGGTCGTGGTTGAGTTTGACTGGGCACGCTTTGCGCGGATGAGCCTTTATCTGCAAATTGTTGCGCTGTCTGCGATGGGTTTGTTGTGCCAGAGCCGTCAGTTTATCAATCGACTGAGCAGAGGGATTGCGACCGCGCTGGTGCTCATACTCGTCTGCGGGGTTGTCGTTGCGGCCAATTTGATCTGGCAGCTGCTGTTGGGCACCAATGTTTCAGCATTGGATTGGCGTTGGTTACTTAGGGATTGCCTTATCGCAATCGTGCTCGGCCTGATTGCGCTACGCTATGTTTACCTTCAGCAGCGTTGGATTATTGAGCAGCAGGTGACGGAGCGCGCACGCTTTGAGGCCTTGCAAGCGCGCATCCAGCCACACTTTTTATTTAACACGCTTAATTCGATTGCGGCTTTGATCGCGGTTTCTCCGGACAAGGCTGAAGCGGCAATACAGGATCTAAGTTTATTGTTAAGAAAGCAGATTAATGGCGATCGGGATCGTCACACCTGGTTGCAGGAGCGAGAGATCTGCGAGGCCTATCTTGGCATTGAGACACTGCGCTACGGAGATCGTCTCGGCGTGGAGTGGCAGGTGGATTCTGTCCCCGACGATATGGCCTTGCCCCCTCTGCTATTGCAGCCTCTGCTAGAAAACGCCATTCGCCATGGAATTGCGAAGATGAAAGAGTCGGGCTGGATTAGAGTATACGGTGAGCGGCTTGAGGCGCGAGGCCCTTCAGGTGAGGAACACTACAAGGTTTGCGTGGAGAACGGCGTCGATACCGACTTCTTGCCTTATGCGGACGCGGACAGCGATCGCCTGATGGGCGCGGCGGCTCTTGGTGAAGAGCACGGAATCGCGCTGGCGAATGTTAGAGCCAGGGTTGCCGCTTTTTTTCGCGACGAGCGCACTGGTGAGGAGCGGGCCAGTGTTAAGGTAGAGATACTGTCCGGTCTCTGCAGAATAAGCCTGCAAATGCCCTACCTGAAAAACACAGCTGTAGAGGGTCTCAATCGTGATCGCTGATGCAGCTATTTCTGAACTATCGGTGCTGGTTGTTGACGATGAGCCTCTGGCCAGAGCGCGACTGGTCAAAATGCTGCGTTCGCTCGGTGTCAAATCGGTTGAGCAGTTTGGCGATGGAGATGCTTGCCTTCAGCACTATCAGACCAGCGGCGCGCACGTGGTTCTGCTCGATATAGAAATGCCGGGAACACCGGGTGTGGCCGTGGCGGAAAAGCTCGCAATGTTGGACCCGGCGCCTGTTGTCATATTCTGTACTGCGTATGACAACTACGCCCTGCAGGCCTTCGATGCTTCAGCGACCGATTACCTGCTCAAGCCTGTCGCGAAGGACAGGTTAGAAAAAGCCCTGCAAAAGGCTGTTGCCGTACGCCCTGACGGTACGGCCGAGTCTTCACCGGCGATTTCCGAGGGTGTGCCAGATCATATTTGGGTGAGCAAAGCGCTCGGTAGACAGCGAATCGAGCTTGCCGATATCCGCTATCTCTACGCCGATGCAAAATACGTTACCGCGGTCACCGAGAGTGCAGAGTATTTGCTTGAGGGAAGCCTCAAGTATTGGGAGTCCACCCTGGAGCCGGTCTTCATCAGGGTGCATCGGTCGACTCTGGTGGCTATCGATGCGATTATCGCATTGGAAAAAACCTCAGACAGTCAGATGACTGTCAGGCTGCGAGGGATAAGCAAGCCGCTTTCGGTGAGTCGCCGGCACTCAGCTGGGTTGAATAAACGACTGATCTTGAAATCTTGACTCGCTTGCGCGCATTTTGCGCCGCAGAAATTCGATAGAATAGAGCAACAAACAACTTGGGTTGCCCCTGCATCAATTTATGGCCAAACAAAAGATAGTCATCGCGACACGCGAAAGCCCTCTGGCAATGTGGCAGGCGCGTCACGTCGCTCAGGAAATTGAATCTCGATGCCCGGGGTTTTCTACAGAACTTCTGGGTATGACCACAACCGGGGATCAGCAGCTCGCAACATCGCTCAGCAAAATCGGCGGTAAGGGGTTGTTTGTCAAAGAGCTGGAGACAGCGCTCATGGATGGCCGCGCTGATCTGGCGGTGCATTCAGGCAAAGATGTACCCATGCAACTTCCGCTAGGAATGGAGCTCGCGGTTATTGATAGTCGCGAGGATCCGAGAGACGCGCTGATTTTGCCATCGGCAACCAGCCGGACTCAGGGCGTGCCGTTGATTGACTCGCTCGAAGCACTGGTTTCGATGCTCCCGGATGGCGCGGTTATTGGCACCTCTAGCCTTCGCAGAAAAGCACAGCTGCAGGCGCTTTGTCAGGGCCGGAGGTTTGTCATCCGCGATCTTCGAGGCAACCTGAACACGCGACTGAAGAAGTTGGACGATGGTGAGTACGATGCAATCATTCTAGCGGCGGCTGGCATGAAGAGGCTTGGTTGGGAGCATCGAATCAGCGCCTACTTTACCGTTGGCAGCATGCTCCCGGCAGTTGCTCAGGGTGCACTCGCCGTCGAATATCAGCAAAGCCGGCGAGAGTATTTGCATCCGGTACTGGATGCTCTTGTGCAGCACGAGACCCGGCTTTGTGTCGCGGCTGAGCGCGCATTCAATTACACATTGCAGGGCAGTTGTCAGGTTCCAATCGCCGCTCACGCGGAGCTTGCTCAGGATCATTTATCAATGCGGGGTCTGGTCGCGGCCGTCGACGGCAGTGAGCTACTCGAAGAAAATTCTGCCGTCGCGCTTGGGGCTACCGATCCCGATCAACAGATTCAACTCGCCGAGAGTATTGGACAAAATCTTGCCGACAAGTTGCTTGCACGTGGAGCGCGAAGAATCCTCGATCAGGCGCTTGGCTAACGGCGGTCTGTTGGCGTGGCGCTCTACGATATTAACGTGCAAGAGAACTGGAACAAGGACGCATTGGTTCTGATCACGCGGCCAGCCCATCAGGCGCACGCACTGCACGGCCTGTTCGAGTCGGTAGGTCTTAGCGCAAACTGCATGCCGATGATGGCAATAGAGCGTTTTGCGCAGCGTGAGCTCAGCGAAGACTCTTTTGCTTTGGTCGAGCATATCCAGCGACAATCGAGTTCAAATTGTGCGGCGGGTGAGGCGCCGGTAGCCAGGGCTCCGGAATACGATAGGGTTATCTTTGTCAGTGCCAATGCGGTAAATGCCGCTGCGGAACTGGTCAAAGGAGAAGGCTTTTTTAATCGCGTTCCCTGCATCGCCATGGGTAAGGCCAGCGCCGAGGCCATCCAGTATCAGGGCTGGCGGCTCGATCCGGCTTGCGAACTTACCGGTGCGTCCTGGGCAAGCAGTTCGGAAGCTTTACTTGCGCTTGACTGGGCGCAGCAGGTCGAGGGCCAGCGTTTACTTATCTGTCGTGGACAAGGCGGGCTAACCTTGCTCGGAAATACCCTTCAGGACAGGGGTGCTACCGTTGATTTTCTCGAACTTTATCGCCGGGTTCCCTGTCGCTACGACTATGCTGAGCATCTGCGCCTTTGCCAGTGGCTCGCTGCGCCGACCGCGGAAACTAAGTTTGTTGTTTTAGGCAGCGTTCAGACGGCCGAGTTTTTCCTCGACCAGCTGGATAGCGCTGTCCGCGGCGTCACAGCCGCCGGCGATGATCCCTTTACGAGCGAGGAAGGTGCTGAAATTCGCGTAGCTCTGGTGGTGCCATCCAGACGAGCGGCGCAAGCTGTCGAGCGTTTACTGCAGAGCCACGGCGCCGCTACCCTTTTTACAACCAGCGTGCTGGTAGCAGAGAACGCAAGCGATATGGCGATGCTCGGCGCCGTGCGCAGCGCTCGCTAATATTTTGCAAAACCAGGCAAGCGCTACCTCGCCGGAGCGCGTCGCACTGATGGCGCAAGCTCGGTTACAATGGGGTTATACAGTATCGCGTGAGTCCAGATATGTCAGAAGACAAAACCAACGACAAGCAGCCGGATATCGACAAAGGCGTTGATCAAGCGGCAGATAGTGCCCCGACGAAGGCGGCGGCTGGTCGAGCAGCGGATCGAACCGCCGATAATGTGCCAACGGTTCAGCCTGAAGATGGCGTGACTGGAACACAGGGGGCAGCACCGGATGGGGACAGCGACGGCGTCTCTGCTGGCAACCCTGAAGAGGTCTTGCTCGAGTCCTATGGCAGCGATGTTGATGACTCTGGTAACGCTGATGACTCTAGTAACGCTGAAGGCTCTAGCGACGGTGCATCAGGCAAGGCAAATAGCGCTGATGTTGGTGCCGGAACCGATACGTCGGCGGGCGCCGCGCAGCCGGTCGCAGCTACAGCAATAAAAACTGGCCGACCGCTGGCACTTCTCGCGCTACTCATGTCTTTGCTCGCGCTGGCAGCCTCCGCCGCCGCTGGATGGTTGTATTTCCAGTATCAGCAGGGTTCTGACAAGTTCGCGCAGGCGCAAAGTGGTCAGGTCGATGCGATTGCGGATTCAGTAGACGGCCAGTTCGAGAAAATTGACGCTTTACAGCGCAGGCTTGGAGTTGCCGAGGAATCATTAGCGAGCGAGACGCGTGAGCGCAGCGTTCTGGCCGAAGGAGTCACCGCGCAGCTATCAGCTCTGGAAGCAAAAGCGCAAAGTCATGCGCGACGCATCCTGGCGATGACCGCGACGACGACGGATGACTGGCGAGTCGCCGAGGTAGACTACTTGCTGAGACTCGCAAACCAGCGATTGATGATTTCGTCGGATTCGGAAACGGCTCTAAGTCTTATCGAAACTGCTGACGGCATCTTGCTTGAGCTTGCGGATCCACGCTTGACAGCAGCTCGTGAGGCGATCGCGGATGATCGTGCTGCACTGTTGCTGGTGGCTGACCTCGACGTCGATGGCGTTTTTCTTGCCTTATCCGCGATCAGTAAGAACATCAATGCGCTACCGGTTGTCAGTGCGCCAACATTCGAAACCGTCAGGGATAAGTTTGGTGAGTCGGAGAATGCTGATGGCGACGCAGAATCCCAAACAGATGCCTCAACAGATGCGGCAGATCAGGACGACGCGATACCGGGCTTTATCAAGGCGATCGGCAGCGTCTTTGTTCGGGGCTGGAAAGAAATTCAAAGCTGGATGATTATCAACAGGCCCGATGCAGCGGTAAAACCGCTGTTGCCTCCAGAGCAGCAGTACTACCTTCGCAACAATCTACGCATGCTGATCAACCAGGCTCAGATTTCTTTGCTGGAGCAGCGGCAGGCGCCCTACCAAGACAGTTTGCAAAATGCCATTGAGTGGCTGGTTGACTACTTCCCGCAGAGCGAGTCTGCGGTGCAAAATCTCATTGCTGAGCTGGAGCAGTTGGCTGCGCTTGATATTGATCCAGACTATCCGGATTTGTCTAATTCTCTCCTGCAGATCAAGGGGTTTATCAATAGCCAGCTCGAGCCGCAAGTTCGGGACGATGTTCAGGCCGAGAAGAGTGAAGACCCAAATGAAAGGGGTGTCGAAGAGCAGAGTCAGGAGGACGCTTGATGAGAAAGCTTTTTCTGACATTTCTCTTTGTGCTTGCAGCGGCACTGCTGCTCATTTTGTTCGTCGAAAAAGGTGACGGTTACGTACTGATTGCATTGGCAGGACAGACCATCGAAATGCCGGTACTGCTTGCACTACTTATTTTGCTGCTGGTTTATTTTCTCATTTCCATCTCTCTATTTTTCCTGCGAACGTTTTTTGGGGCGCCTGGTAGCGTATCTCGATGGATAGGCAATCAGCGCCAGAAACAAAGTCTTAGTCGGACAAGTCAGGGGTTGGTAGCGTTTGTCGAGGGTCGCTGGGACTATGCGAGCAAGTCGCTTGAGCGTTCTGCAGCGGGTTCCAGCACGCCATTTGTTAATTACCTTTTTGCGGCACGCGCGAGCTCTGAGCTCGGTGATGTCAAGGCGGTAGACGGTTATCTAAAGCTGGCTGAGCAAGCCGGCCCGGAAGCGCACATAGCGATTGGCCTCACACAGGCCGAACTGCAGTGCCAAAATGGGCAATATGAAAAAGCATTGGCGACTTTGTTGCGAGTGCGACGCGCCTCGCAGAGCCATCCGGTTGGTGGAAAGCTGTTGACCGAGGTCTATGTGCAGCTGGGAGACTGGCACAATCTGCTGAAGTTGCTGCCAACTTTGGGTGGTGACATCTTCTCTCAGGATCAGCTAGCCGGTTTAGAAAATCAGGCTTGTGAAGCGCTTATACAGAAGGTTGAACGTGAGGGGGATCTGGGCCAGTTGCAGGCCGAGTGGAAGCGCATTCCAGCGTCTGCAAAGAAGCGTGAGAGCGTTATTGCTATTTATGTGCGCGCGCTGTTACGCAATGGTCATGCGAGTGAGGCAGAGCTCGTTGTCAGGCAGCAGCTTCAGCGTCACTTTAGCTCAGAGATGGCCGAGCTTTATGGCATGACGATTGATGAAAAGCCCGGTAGACAGTACAGCTTCGCGCAAAAGCTGTTAAAGAGCTATGAAACAGACTCGGCACTTCTGCTTACCATGGGTCGCTTGAGTTTGCGCCTTGATGATACGGAATCAGCCAGATCTTTTTTTGAAAAGAGCCTGGCTCAGAAACATAGCGCGGCGGCATTTGCCGAACTGGCTAGCCTCTACTCCCTCGCGGGAGAGTTCCAGAAAAGTTCCTTGCTCTACGCCAAAGCCGCGATGCTGCGAGGTAGCAGTCTGTCGGCTCCGCTGTTTGTAAAAGGGCCGGCTGGTCTAAGCGCATCGTCCCGGCCAGATTCGCAAGATCATGCAGACTAGCGCTGAACTTAATAGCGTTGCTAGCCCCGCGGTCAATTGCATAATCCATGAAGGTGTCGCAAGAATCGCGATAGATGATGGAAAGGGCAACGCATTGTCGCCCTCACTGATTGCCCAGATCAATAAAGCGCTGGACAAAGCTGAAAGCGCTGGCGCTATCGTCGTGATCGAGGGCCGAGAGGGTATTTTCAGCGCTGGTTTCGACCTGTCTGTGCTAAAGACAGGGGTCGGGGCGGCGTACACTATGTTGATTGAGGGCTTTAAGCTCGCGCGTCGCATGCTCGCTTTCCCGCGCCCCGTCATTTTGGTGAGCACCGGACATGCGATTGCCATGGGCGCCTTTCTCGTACTCAGCGCTGACTACAGGATCGGTCTGCGCGGCGATTATCGCTACGTTGCGAACGAGGTGGAGATAGGGCTGACGATGCCACATGCAGCGGTTGAGATTTGCCGTCAGCGCCTTTCTAACAGTTGCTTTCATCGAGCCGTTAATCTCTCTGAAGTGTTTTCTCCGGAGCGCGCGGTTGAGGTGGGTTTTCTTGATGCGGTGGCGTCGGCCGATGAGCTCGATGAGCTATTGGCGACAACGCTTGGCAGGTTTTCGTCACTCGATTCAAAGGCGCATAAGCAAACCAAGCTTCGCGCGCGACAATCATCGCTGCGCGCAATCGATCGGGCGATTACGCGCGACCGGATTGACTTTGTTAAGATGGGCGTTCGCCGGGCCTTATCACTTTAGCCGTAGTTACTAGAGCCATATATTGAAGCCATAAAACGCAACGCGAAGTTGAGTTTTCTCCGTTATTCCATGCTTGTGTTCTTGCTTCAAGATTTTCCTTCAAGTTCCCTTAAGGCCCAGTCTACGTGTTCAGCGACGAGCTCAGAATAATTGCGTCTGCGCTTGAGCGCCTGAACAACTTCGTCTGACGCCGGGCCGTTCCCCAATGCGATTGCGATATTCCTGAGCCATCGCTCAAAGCCAATCCGTCTAATGGGCGACCCTTGTGTGCGAAGGTCAAAGTCTTCCTTTGTCCAGTTGAACAGATCCAGTAGCTCGGCTTTATCAAGGGCATGTCGCGGTTCAAAATCTTCTTCTTTAGCCTGTTCGCTAAACTTATTCCAGGGGCACACAATCTGACAGTCGTCGCAGCCAAAAATCCGGTTGCCAATCGGCCTGCGAAACTCTTCGGGAATGCTTCCCTTTAGCTCGATCGTTAGATAGGAAATACAGCGGCGGGCATCGAGCTGATAGGCGCCGTTAAAGGCATTGGTTGGACAATCGTCAAGGCAGGCGCGGCAGCTGCCGCAATGCTCTGTTTCTGTCGCTATGTCGCGGGGCAACTTGAGATCGGTATAGATCTCGCCAAGGAAGAACCAGGAGCCTGCACCCTTGTTAATTAGCATGGTGTTTTTTCCAATCCAGCCCAGCCCAGCCAGCTCCGCGTAGGCACGCTCAAGAACGGGCGCGCTGTCCACGAAAGGGCGCTGGGAGCTATCGGCGAACTGATCGCTTATTCTGTCGCAAAGGAGCGCAAGTCGTCGGCGCATCAACTTGTGATAATCGCGCCCAAGCGCATACTGAGAGATGAAAGCTCGAGTTGTTTGATTGGCCAGCTTCTGCGAGTCGTCCCGGTGTCGCTGTCGGTAATCCATGCGTAGACTGATAACACTATGTGTACCCTGATGCAGCGATTGTGGATCCAGCCGCAGGCTCTCTCTATCACGCATATACTCCATCTCGCCGTGAAAGCCATTTTCCAGCCACCGCTGGTAGTGCTCTGCGTGATGCTTGGGGTCTGCGCCGGTAATCCTGCAGTCTTGAAACCCCAGCTCTTCGGACCAGCGCTTGATCGTTGCAGCCAGTGAGATGAGATCCGGCGTATTTGAATTCTGTTCCCGCATTTGGTCTTCTAGAACCCTTCATTCGACGCAAGTGATTAAGCTTGCAACGTTATCTTAAATTCGCGCTATGCAGCTAGCTATGTTGATCGTGGGTCCTTAGCTACTTGTTCCAATATTGATGCTTCTAAGATCTTTGCTGCGATGCGATACTTTTGCCGTAACCAACCCCTTTGTGAATAAAGCGCGACCGATGATTGCCAAGAAAGCAGGCGCCATAGTCAGTGAAGTGCCATCTATGGGAAGCGATTGGCGCTATTCTCCCACGTTGCCGGAGTTGCTGTACACCGCGGAGCAATGCCGGGCGATAGACGCTGGAATTATAAATAGCGGGACACCAGGTTTGGTTTTGATGAAGAGGGCCGCTCGCGCCGCTTTTCAAAAAATTCAGCGCATCTATTGTTCGCGTGATACCGAGAAACGGTCGATCTTTGTGTTCTGTGGCAAAGGCAACAATGCCGGTGATGGTTACCTGTTGGCACAGTTAGCCACCGATGCCGGTTACACGGTGCTTACAATAGAGCTAGCTGAGGCCGCTACACTGACCGCCGATGCGCGATCAGCCCGTGAGCATTTGGTACAGGCGGGCGGGCAAGTGGTGGGTTGGCGAAGCTTTGACATAGAGCAAATCTCTCAAGCCTGCATCATTGTCGACGCGATCCTTGGCACCGGTATCGTTGGAGTCCCTCGGGCAGATTATGCTCAGGCGATATTGGCAATCAACCAGCAGGCCAGCATGACGCAGAGCTGTGTTGTTTCTCTGGATATTCCGTCCGGGCTTTGCAGCGACACAGGTGCTTCGAGCGGGAATGAGTATGGGTCCACCACGATCGTTGCAGACCATACGATTTGCTTTGTTGCTCTCAAACAGGGCCTTATCTTGGGTGACGCGCGCGCTTATGTCGGAGAAATCACGTTTGACTCGCTAATTGGTGATTGCGACGCACCGATTCCAACACCCAGTCATCTTGCGCGTTGCCGTGTAGAAAAGCTCGCCGCTGGCTGGCCCCGGAGTGTTGCCTTGGCAAACAAATATACCAACGATGCTGTGACTGTAATCGGCGGTGACTTTGGTATGGGTGGAGCGCCATTAATGTCCGCCTCTGCGGCCCTGCGCCTTGGCGCCGGTCTGGTTAAGCTCATTACTAGACCAGAAAACAGTGCCGCGGCCGTGACATATCAGCCGGAGCTGCTGGTACAGGGCGTTGATGAAAATTTGCAAAGTCTGGAAACCATTATTCCACGCCAGACAGGTATCGTTTGTATTGGTCCGGGGCTGGGTCAGGCGCGATGGGCTCGGCAGCTTCTTGAGCAGGTTCTTGAGTATGCTGCGGAAAATGAAATATTGCTCGTGGTTGATGCTGATGCGCTTAATCTCATCGCCAGCAATAGCGATATTAGGCAACGCTTTGTTAACACCGGCAACACGATCATTACTCCACACATGGGCGAAGCGAGGCGATTGCTGCAGTCAGTTGACGCTTCCACTCCTGAGGGCGCTAACGCGCTCTTGAGTCGGAGCTCTTCGCTTGAGATGGCGCGCCAATTATCCAGCGCGCTCAATACGCGGGTAGTGTTGAAAGGTCCCGCCACAGTCTGCGTCACGTCACCGCAGAGAGCCGAATACGAGTCAGCAGGCGCGCCAGTACTGGACAGGTGCTGTCTCTATGGCAATTCGGTTTTGGCTACCGCCGGAACAGGCGATGTTCTGGTAGGTATGCTTGCTGCGGCACTGCTTAGATACGATGATATCGATCTCGCTATCGAGATGGCGGTGACGCTGCAGACTGTAGCCGCTGATTATCACTGTAGAGTATCGGGAAGAGTCGGTTTTACCGCGATAAGCACAGTCGATGCGGCGGTGGATTTACTCTGTGAGCTGGATCCATAGCGGTATAGGGCGAACGAGAGCAATGGCGGCTTGTAGAATTAGCATACCCTGTGAACAGGCGACCCAGGATCTCGGGATAGTTTTCGCCGAAGAACTGTCAACAATCAATGACAGGCCATTGATGGTCTACTTGCTCGGCGATCTTGGTAGCGGCAAAACTACTTTCGTTCGCAGTATCGTGAATGCTTTTGGTCATAGCGGCAACGTTAAAAGCCCGACCTATACCCTTGTAGAACCCTATGAGCTTGCATCGAGAAGCATCTATCACTTTGATCTCTATCGGCTGGCTGATCCGGAAGAGCTCGATTTTCTTGGTGTGGAGTCGTATTTTTCTGAGGCTGGCAACCTCTGTTTGGTCGAGTGGCCGCAGAAAGGCATGGGCTATTTGCCGGAGCCATCCATTAAAGTCGAAATTAAACTCTCAGGTGAAAATCAGCTCGACAGCGGTGACTATGATCGACGTGAATTTTGTTTTTCAGCTAACCGAGAACCGTTCATCGAGCTGTTGAAGGGGCTTTGCAGCAAGCAAGGCGCGACTCTTGCGTAGAAGATATCAGCCCGGCACCTGAAAAAACTATCGTGCGAATACATATAAAAGGATGAAAAGTGAAAAAATAGTTCATTGGCTGGTATCGCTAGTTGTTGCGATACAGTTCTCCGCCTTATCTTGCGTGGTTTTTTATACGCCGCATGTCAGGGCTGAGTCTGTAGATTTAGAGAGCGTCAGAATATGGCGCTCTCCTGAGCGGACGCGAGTTGTGCTCGATCTATCCGCACCCGTCACATACAAATACTTTAGTCTCAAAAGTCCCGAGCGCTTTGTGCTGGACATAGAAAAGATCAATAACAAGGTTGATCTGTCGTCCGTAGACACGAAGGATACCCCGCTGCTTGGCATTCGCGGTGGGCGCAGAGCAGATGCTACATTCCGCCTTGTCCTCGATCTCTCAACTGCAACTTCCCCCGAGGTTTTTTTACTGCAGGCCAACGAAATCTATGGAAATAGGTTGGTCATTGATTTTTATGATGATATCGAGCTTGGCGGTGCAGCGGCGGCTGATCAGGAGAGACCTTCAGTTGTTAAGACGGTACCCAATAAAGACGCTAAACGAGACATTATCATTGCGCTCGATGCCGGACATGGTGGCGAGGATCCTGGTGCACTTGGCCCCGGCAGAATTCGCGAGAAGAAGGTGGTACTGCAGATAGCTAAGAAGTTGAAGCGCCGTATTGACGCGCTACCCGGGTACAAGGCTAGATTGGTTCGAACTGGC
The DNA here is from genome assembly GCA_964504585.1 of uncultured Pseudomonadales bacterium. Lineage (GTDB taxonomy): Bacteria > Pseudomonadota > Gammaproteobacteria > Pseudomonadales > UBA7434 > UBA7434. Next base: position 107,088 of record CAZDEW010000001.1, read on the forward strand.
GATTACTACATCGCGCTGAAGAAGCGGCGTGATATCGCCAAGGGAATGAAGGCAGACGCATTTGTTTCTATACATGCCGATGCATTTGATGACAAACGAGTATGGGGCAGTTCCGTGTACACGCTCTCGGCTGACGGGGCATCAAGCGCTGAGGCGCGGTTTCTCGCTGGGCGTGAGAATGAAGCTGATAGTATCGGAGGAGTGCCGGTTCCGGAAGATGAGATGCTAGCGGGAGTGATTTGGGAATTGACGATGGGCGCGACTATGGATGCGAGCACTGAGCTTGCAAAAAAGATGCTGGAGTACTTAAAGCCCGTTGCCAAGCTGCACAAGTCTACGGTGGAGCACGCCGGTTTCGCTGTATTGAAATCGCCAGATATTCCTTCCGTTCTGTTAGAAACTGGTTTTATTTCCAACCCCAGAGAAGCGAAGAAGCTAGCGAGTTCCTCTCATCAGGACAAGCTGGCAAAGGCTGTGGTTAAAGGTATTCAGGCATATTTCAATGAGTATGCGCTGGAAGGGACATTGATCTATTGGCAGAAAAATAATGCGCAGGTAGAGCGGACTTACAAAATCCGCTCAGGTGATACCTTATCTGGTGTCGCAGCACGTCACTCGGTTTCACTAGCGGAGCTAAAATCGCACAACGGCTTGCGCAGTGATACTATTCGCGTTGGTCAGATTCTGAAAATACCAGCAGGCAAATAGGCCTCAAGCTATTGAGTCCTGGAAAAATAACGCAAGCTGTTGATAAAGCCTAAGAAAGCAATGCCCAAGATTAGAAAACTCGATACCCGCCTCGCTAATCAGATCGCGGCTGGGGAGGTCGTTGACCGTCCCGCCTCGGTTTTGAAAGAGCTGGTAGAGAACAGCATCGATGCTGAATCACAGCGTATCGAAGTAGTAATAGAAGCCGGTGGTTTGCGGCGAATTAGTGTGAAAGACGATGGCTGCGGTATCGAGATGCAAGATATGACGCTGGCTCTCGACTCGCATGCAACGAGTAAAATCACGGAAGTTCAAGATCTCGAAGCTGTCGCCACATTGGGTTTTCGTGGTGAGGCGCTGGCCAGTATTGCATCGGTCTCTCGAACCGATGTTATCAGCAATGTGCATGAAGATAGCGCACTTGCTGCTCGTGCGCATACGGCTGGAAGGGAAATGAACGTCAGCGTTGAACCAGCGGGGCGCGAAAAAGGCACCACGGTCGATGTCAAGGATCTGTTTTTCAATACGCCGGCGAGAAAGAAATTTCTGCGCACCGAGCGAACTGAATATAACCACCTTGAGGAAGTTTTTGTTCGTAATGCGCTGTCGAGCTTCTCTATTGGGTTTCGTCTGAGTCATAACGGTAAGTCAATCCATGCGTTGGATCCCTGCGAGACAATGCTGGAGAAGGAGATGCGTGTCGCCAAGCTCCTTGGCAAGCCGTTCATGCAAAGTGCGATTGCGATTGAGGTAAACCATGGGGATTACAGTCTTCATGGCTGGGTGGCACAGCCGGAGTATTCCCGTAGTCAGGCGGACCGCCAGTATTTCTTTGTCAACGGAAGAGTTATTCGCGACAAAGTGATAGCACATGCGATCCGACAGGCTTACAAGGATGTCCTGTTTCATGGGCGCCATCCAGCGTTTGTGCTCTACTTTTCCCTGCCCAATCATGAAGTTGACGTCAATGTACATCCCACCAAACACGAAGTGCGCTTTCGCGAAAGTCGTCAGGTGCATGATTTTATTTTTAGATCGTTACATAGAGCTTTGGCGAAGGTGCGGCCTCAAGACGTGCAGGCAGGGAGGGCGCGCTATGAAGGAGTGGGCGAGCCGCAGGCCTTTTCGGCTCCCGAGAGGCAAAGTGATCTGCAGTTGAAAGACCCGCCATTAGTGGCGGAGTACGCCGGTACCGAATTTGCCCGCATTGCTGGTGCTCGCCCTCTCGCAAATGATGGCTGGCGCGATCACGGCGCGACAGCTCACTCGTCACTGGAAAATTTGTTTAGAAACGCCGGTGAGGCAGCTGGAGAGGGAGCACAGGCTAATGATCATCACGATGCTGCGTCCCAGTTTCCGCTTGGCTATGCGGTCGCGCAGTTACACGGAATCTACATACTGTCGCAGAATACACAGGGTTTGGTGATCGTAGATATGCACGCTGCTCACGAGCGTATCGTTTACGAACGCATGAAGTCTGCTTACGCAGCGAATAAAATGCAGACCCAGCCGCTGCTCGTTCCCGTGTCGGTCGCTTTCAGTACGCAGGAAGTCGAATGCGTGACGCAAAAAAACGACTTGCTACAAAATCTCGGTCTCATTGCGCAGGTTATTGGCCCTGAGCAGGTGGTGATCCGGGAGGTTCCTGTTATGTTAACTGCCGAGAGCGCAGAGCAGATGCTTCGGGATGTCATCGCAGACCTCCTTGTTATTGGCAGCAGTTCACGGATTGAAGAGCGCATGGACGAGATTCTGGGAACGATGGCCTGTCACGGTGCCGTGCGCGCCAACAAGAAACTGTCTATACCGGAAATGAATGCCTTACTCAGGGATATGGAGCGGACGGAGCGCAGCGGCCAGTGCAACCATGGCCGCCCCACCTGGACGCAGTTGACGATTGCCGATCTTGACAAGCTTTTTTTAAGGGGGCGCTAAGCTGCGATCTTATCGTTGTCTCTAGCAAAGCAAAATTTTCCGCCTGCCCTTTTTTTGATGGGGCCGACTGCTAGCGGGAAAACCGATCTGGCGCTCGCAATTTCCAGGCGCTATCGAGTTGAGGTTATCAGCGTTGACTCTGCTCTGATCTACCGCGGCATGGATATCGGCACTGCAAAGCCCGATGAAGATTTTTTGCAGCAGCTTCCTCACTTTCTGATCGACATAAGAAACCCCGATCAAAGCTACTCTGCAGCAGAGTTCAGGCGAGATGCACTTGACCTGATGCAGCAGATCACCGAGCGCGGCAACACTCCGCTGCTGGTAGGCGGGACCATGCTCTATTTTAAAGTCCTGTTGGAGGGTATTGCCGAGATACCGGCGGTGCCGGAGGCCATTAGAGCCGCAATACTCGATGCAGCGGCAAAGGATGGATGGGCCTCGATGCACGCTCGCTTAGAGCAGGTTGACCCGATTTCTGCAGAGCGCATACACCCGAATCATGCGCAGCGTATACAGCGCGCGCTAGAGGTTTATGAGGCGACTGGAGAGCCACTCAGCAGCTTTCATGCGACCCAGCAAAAGACGAGCTTCCCCTACTCGACTTTACAGATTGCTCTGGGTTGTGAGCGTGAGTTGTTGCATCAAAGAATCGAGCGGCGTTTCCGGCAGATGGTCGCTCAGGGTTTTGTGCAGGAGCTCGAGCAGCTGCGTAGTCGCTGGCCACTAAATTCTGATATGCCCTCGATGCGTGCGGTTGGCTATCGTCAGGCCTGGCAGCATATCGACGGGGAACTATCTCATGATGAATTTATCGAGCGCGGTTGCGCGGCCACTCGGCAACTTGCCAAACGTCAATTGACCTGGTTGCGAAAGTGGCAGGATCTTCATTGGTTATCCGTGTCTGCGGCTCCTGTTATTGAGGAAACGCCTCAGCATGGTGCGTGGCAAAACGAATTGTCCAAAATCCAGACACTATGCGATGAAGTGGGCATTTCCATAGCCGAGTAGTGTGTATAATCAAAGAGTTCGCCGCTCTATTGGTCTTCAGTGGCGAGCGTTTTCTCCAGCAGAGGGATTGTTTGGCTGCACTGGTCTAGATCAGGCAGGCGGGCGTAGATAAAGGCAAAAGCGTTGTTGTTATTTAGCGTTATTTCGTTAACCGGTAATCGCCATAGCCACACTTTTTGCAAACAGACCGGTGTCGTTCTGAACGAGCCGCCTGTTCTAATGTCAAAGCCGGAGATTTTATTGGCCTGTACATAGTGAGCGACTAGTCATCCGCCCGCTATATTAGGTAACCTTCAACCCACACTTTTGGGAGTCATATCATGTCTAAAGGGCAAAGCCTACAAGACCCTTATCTTAACCTTCTGCGAAAGGAACGCGTACCCGTCTCCATCTATTTGGTTAATGGGATTAAATTACAGGGACAGATTGAGTCATTTGACCAGTTCGTTATTCTCCTGAAAAACACCGTCAGCCAAATGGTTTACAAGCACGCTGTTTCGACGGTTGTTCCCGGCAGGAATGTTCGTTTACCGATGGCGCCATCTGAGGATGACGATTCATCTGGCAACGAGTAAAGCGCCAGTTTTAGCATTCAGTATCAACGGATATGCCCTACTGTGTTAACACACGGTAGGGCTTCGTCCGCCTGCATGTTATACGCCTTAGTTTTCCTCAACGGCAACTCCCATGTTTTTCGATCGACCTGACACTGGCGAGCGAGCGCTGCTGGTGCACTGTGCTTTCGGTGGCGTGGCGTTCAGTGGTGTAACCAATTCCGAGCAGCAGGAAGGCGCTGCCAACAGTAAGCCCGCGACAGCTTTGCCGGAGGTTGCGGAATTTGTTGACCTGGTAACGTCGGCGGGCGTTACGCCGGTTTATCTCGAGGTGGCTCGGCGTGCGCGACCCACCCCCAATTATTTTATTGGTTCTGGCAAGGTTGAGACGGTCGCGGATCTGGTTCGCGAGAACGGGATTGAAGTCGTCATTTTTAACCACGAGTTGTCTCCCTCGCAGGAGCGCAATCTCGAGAAGCGTTTTCAGTGTCAGGTGCTGGACCGAACGGGGCTTATCCTCGATATTTTTGCTCAGCGCGCAAGAAGTCATGTCGGCAAGTTGCAGGTCGAACTCGCTCAGCTAGAGCATATCTCTACCCGCCTTGTTAGGGGTTGGACTCACCTTGAAAGGCAAAAAGGTGGCATTGGCTTGCGCGGCCCGGGTGAGTCCCAGCTTGAGACTGACAGACGACTGCTGCGAGAGCGCATGAAATGGCTGCACAAACGTCTGGCTAAAGTGCGTGCCCAGCAGCAGCAGAGCAAGCGCGGTCGCACCCGCGCCGAAGTACCAACCATCGCGCTCGTGGGGTACACCAACGCTGGTAAATCAACGCTCTTCAACGCTTTGACGCAGGCCAATGTCTACGCGCAGGATCAACTTTTTGCCACCCTTGACACAACCCTGCGCGCTTTTGAGCTTCCAGGTTTTGGCAACGTCGTGTTTGCCGATACCGTCGGTTTTGTTCGCGAGTTACCGCACAAACTCGTAGAAGCCTTTAAAGCAACGCTTGAGGAGGCCGCTGAGGCGGATGTACTGCTACACGTTGTCGATGCATCTTCAGTAGACCGGGAAGAACAGATTGCTGCGTGCGAGGCGGTACTCGCTGAAATTGGCGCCGATCATATCCCGACTATTGTCGTGATGAATAAAATTGATTCGATCGAAGGTCTTCATCCGAGGCTGGACATGCCCTCCATCTCTGAGCCGCGTGGAGCCCATTGCAGGGTGTGGGTATCCGCCGGGGAAGAGCTTGGCATACCACTGCTTGAGGAGGCCCTGCGAACTAGATTGGGCGCAGATCTCTGGCAGGGCGAGGTCACTCTCGCGCCTGGCGAGGCTCGACTCCGTGCGGAGCTGTTTGCACAGGGAGCGGTTGCCGCCGAGTCTACCGGGCCTGAGGGGCAGATTGTGCTCAGTCTGTCCTATCGCAGAGAGGCCCTGGAGCGTCTTTTCAGGGAGAATGGCAGTGATTTTATGGCCTGTGATACGCCGGGCTGAATGTGCTGGTGAGGGTGGGAAGGCCGGCAGCTGAGGGCGATCTTCTTGCAACCTCCAGCCGCATACGATGTCCTAAGTTTGATACAATCTGGCCGCCTGAGACGGCGGTTTTGGAAACAAATGTGTGTATTTCGGGCGCTATGTTGGACGCTATGGCTGGCGGTTTGCGGGCAATACGATTGATGCGATATCACGTTTGCGCTGAGCCCTAGTCCCGCTTCATAGCGTAGTAATCGGTCGGGTATGAATTGAGTTGGAAATTGGCCGGCTTCATCCCCTGGGCCGCTGCTCGCGGGTTTATGTAGAGCACGGCATCAGTTGGATAAGGCGCAGGTGTTTTGAATCGCTGCGATGAGCGCACGACATTCAGTTAGTTTGGAGAGTAAGTACATGGCTTGGAATGACCAGGGCAACAACGATCGTGACAAGAACGATCGCCCCAGGGATCCTTGGAGCAGTCCGGATCAGGGGCCGCCGGATCTCGATGAGGCACTGAACAAAATGAAGGACCAGTTTAAAGATGTGTTTGGTCGCCAGGGTAGAGGTGGTGGCTCTGGAGGTGGCGGCAACTCCTCCGGCCCCGATATATCTCTGGGCTTTGTGGGCATGGTTTTGGCCGCAGTGATTGGCGTGTGGGCTTTCATGGGCTTTTATCAGGTCGATGAAAAGGAGCGTGGCGTCATTCTCAGGCTCGGCCAGTACCACTCGACGGTTGGCCCCGGGCTGCACTGGAACCCGCCAGTTATTGACCAGCGGTTTCTGGTTATTACCACGCAGGAGCAGGAGTATAGCGGTCGTGGTTTGATGCTGACCGAAGATGAAAACATCGTCGAAGTTCCGGTGTCGATTCAATATAAGATTCCCGATCCCAAGTCCTATGTTCTCAACGTGAGGAATCCCGATATTAGCCTGCAGCACGCGACAGACAGCGCGCTCCGCCACGTTGTTGGAAGCACGGTTGCAGACGACGTACTCTCAGAGGGGCGGCAATTGCTGGCCGAAGAGACCAGAGAGCGGTTGCAGCGATATCTGGACCTTTACGAAACCGGGGTGACGATCACCCGCGTCAACATTCTCAAGGCAGAGCCACCTTCGGCGGTTAAAGCTGCATTCGACGATGTCATATCTGCCAAAGAGGATCAGGTCCGCTTCGTCAACGAGGCAGAGGCCTACGCCAACAGCGTTGTGCCGGAAGCTCGCGGCCGCGCAGAGCGGATCAAGCAGGAAGCGATAGGTTATCGCGATCGCGTCATCGCCGAGTCGACAGGTGATGCCTCTCGATTCGATCAGCTCTATGCCGAATACGTTAAAGCACCCGAGGTGACCAGAGAGCGCCTGTATATTGATGCTGTAGAACAGGTCATGAGCAGCTCGTCCAAAGTCATGGTCGATGTTGAAGGCGGTGGCAATATGATGGTACTGCCACTCGATAAGCTAGTCAGCCAGCCTGTGCGCGATGTTGCCGGCACCCCCAGCAACACGGTGGACAGTGCGCAGATTGCCAGAGAAGTTCTTGATCAGCTGCGTCGGGAGCAATCCCGCAACAGACGTACGGAGGGCCGATAATGTCCAATCGCTTACCTTTAGTGCTAGTAATCATTGCTGGCATCGTGATGTTTATCTCGAGTTTTTTCTACCGCGTGATGGAGACCGAAACGGCGGTCAAGCTACAGTTCGGGGAACTCGTCGAATCCAATATACAGCCGGGCTTGCGTTTTAAGATTCCTCTGGTGAACCAGATTCGCAAAGTGGATGCTCGCCTTCTTACCCACGACGCGCCGCCAGAGAGTTTCTACACCTCTGAAAAGAAACGGCTTGTTGTTGACTCCTATGTTAAGTGGCGTGTCAACGATGTAGGCGCCTATTACAAGGCAACCGGTGGTGACGAGAGCAGCGCTCTGGTTCTGCTAGCCAATCGAATCAATAACAACCTGAGGGATGAGATTGGTGAGCGCACTCTACATGAGGTTGTCTCGGGCGAGCGGGATCAGATGATGGCGAACCTGACCAAAAGCCTTAATCAGGCGGCAAGCGCAGAGCTCGGCATCGAAATCATCGATGTGCGGGTCAAGAAAATAGATTTTCCGCAGGAGGTAAGGGCATCCGTATTTAACCGTATGCGCTCCGACCGTGAAAAAGAAGCTCGACAGTATCGAGCGCTTGGCTCTGAGCAGGCGGAGAAAATTCGTGCTGACGCCGAGCGAGAAAAGATCGTAATCGAAGCCGAAGCCTACAAGGAGGCTGAGCAGATTCGCGGTGAGGGCGATGCCCAGTCAGCTGCGATTTATGCGCAGGCTTACAATAAAGATGCCGATTTTTATGCCTTTTTGCGGCGCCTCAGCGCCTATGAGACATCCTTTGCGAACAAGGGTGATGTGCTGTTGGTCAACCCTGACAGCGATTTCTTCCGTTACCTCAATGACATTGATGGCAGTTAACGATCTTTTGCTCAGGAATGCGGAAAAAGCCGGAAACTTCCCGGCTTTTTTTGTGGGCAGCGTTTGCGATAATCTGCGGTTCTTGTCGAGGGCAGGGCGGGTCATTGTCATGTTGGCAATAGCCGATACAGCTCCCTCCTGATCACCCTTTTCCGGATAAGTCATGCCTCAGGAAGTGATCATCGCGGTATGTCTGGTGCTGGTACTGGAGGGCATTCTGCCATTTTTGGTGCCCGATGCCTGGCGGCGCGCCGTCCTCAAAATGGCAATGATGCCGCCGCGGCAGATCAGAATAATGGGTTTAATGAGCATGCTCACAGGCGTCTGCCTGCTTTACTTTTTTAACTGAATGAACAAAACAAAACACAGCGCGCAATCAATTAGGGTTAGCGCATTTAGGTGGGAGATTGGGTGTGGATAAATCGCTCCGCTGGCTCCTGCCTGATGGTGTTGACGAGCTGTTGCCCTCACAGGCGCGCAAGCTTGAACTGGCACGACGATCAGTTTTAGATTTGTTCAACAGCGCCGGCTTTGACATGATCCAGCCGCCGCTTATCGAGTTCACCGATTCGCTGTTGATCGGCCTTGGTAATGATGTTGCTGCGCAAAGCATGCAGCTAACTGATCAACTGAGTGGTCGCGCGATGGCATTGCGAGCAGACGTCAGTTCGCAGGCAGCGCGTATCGATGCACATAGTATGAAAGCGAGCGGAACCAACCGCCTTTGCTACGTAGAGCCCGTAGTTCATGCTCAGCCGGCTTCGATTGGAGCCTCACGTTGCCCTTTGATGGCAGGTGCAGAGATCTTTGGGGGCCTTGCAATTGAGTCGGATATAGAAATTATCTTACTCATGCTCAGCACTTTGCAGAATGTGCAAACCTCGTTTCGCGGCAATACAGATGTAGAACCGCTAGCACTGACGCTGGATGTCGGCCACGTTGGCATCAGTAAAATTATTGACGAGCGTCTTGAGCAGAGTGGTTTAAGTGCTGCCGACATGGCGCAGATTACGGATGCTCTACAACGCAAGTCGCGACCGGACTTGGAGCTGTTGATAGACGGCCTAAAGGATCCCGGCCTGGCTTCTCTATTGCTGGAGCTTCCTACCCTCTGCGGTGGCCCTGAAGTATTGGCACAGGCGGATAAGCTGCTTGGTGGCCTCGATCCCGCAATCGCAGATGCCATAGCCTCAATTTCCAGAGTGATCGACGTGGTGGCGCGTTGCTTCCCTGACGTCAGTATTTATTGTGATGTTGCAGAGCATCGGGGTTACGCGTATCACACGGGGCTGGTCTTTGCTGTATACAGCGCAGGATCTGCAGATCCGCTCGCCAATGGTGGTCGCTACGACGGTGTTGGAGCTGTGTTTGGTAGCAATCGGCCGGCGACAGGTTTTAATACCGACCTAAAGGCGTTAAGGCGACTTCTTGATCCGGGCTCTAATCAGTCCGTAGAACAGCACCCAGAGAACATTAACCGGCACATAGCGGTGGATGGGGGAGAGCTTTGTCCGGTGGAGTCGCTGGCTGCGCTCTGGTCGCTAGTAACTGCGCTGCGTTCGCAGGGTGAAGTGGTGAAATTCGTAGCGCCGGGTGAGACTGGCATGTATAGCCGTCGTCTTGTATTAGAGAGCGGCGATTGGAAAGTTGAAGAATGAAAGAGATGTTGCAAGGCAAGCGAGTAGTCGTACTCGGCACTCAATGGGGTGACGAGGGTAAAGGTAAGATCGTTGATCTTCTCACTGAAAATGCGGATAAGGTTGTGCGCTTTCAGGGTGGGCACAATGCTGGGCACACCCTGGTTATCAACGGTAAAAAAACGGTTTTGCACCTCATTCCATCGGGCATCCTGCACGATAATGTTCAGTGCTATATCGGTAATGGCGTTGTACTTTCGCCCGCGGCGCTACTGACCGAAATGCAAGGGCTGATCGATGAGGGTGTGCCTGTTTCTGAAAGGCTAAAACTAAGCCCGGCCTGCCCCTTAATCCTGCCTTATCACATTGCTCTCGATCAGGCGAGGGAAGCCGCGCGTGGTGCTTCCAAGATTGGGACGACGGGGCGCGGCATCGGGCCCGCTTATGAAGACAAGGTGGCACGCCGTGGGCTGCGCCTTGGCGATATCCTCAATCCCGACTCGTTTCGCCAGAAACTTTCCGAGGTGCTGGCCTACCATAACTTTATGCTGACGCACTACTACAAGAGCGAGGCAGTGAGTGAGCAGGCGGTTATCGCTGAAACGCTCGATATCGCAGATGTTCTTCAACCAATGATGCTTGATGTCACAGAGGCTTTGCATCAGGCGAGAGAGGCAGGAGAGTCTATTTTATTTGAAGGCGCGCAGGGTTCACTGCTTGATATCGATCACGGTACCTTTCCTTTTGTGACGTCCTCCAACACGACAGCGGGTGGCGCAGCCACCGGCACCGGCGTGGGTCCGCTGCACATTGATTATGTATTGGGGATTACCAAGGCTTATACAACGCGAGTGGGGTCAGGCCCCTTCCCTACCGAGCTATTCTGTGAGGTTGGAAAACACCTTGGCGAAAAAGGCCATGAGTTTGGTGCAACAACCGGTAGAGAGCGCCGCTGCGGTTGGTTTGATGCGGTAGCAGTTCGGCGTGCCGTGCAACTGAACAGCGTCTCAGGTATGTGTCTGACTAAACTGGACGTATTGGATGGCCTGGAAACTATCAAGGTGTGCACGGCTTATCAGGACCAGAACGGTAGACCGGTTTCTCTGAACACTGACAGTGATCACTTTGCCCAGGTTAAGCCGATATATGAAGAGCTTCCCGGCTGGAGTGAATCTACGGTCGGTGCACGCTCTATAGATGCGCTGCCAGAAAATGCGCGTAGCTACATCGCGCGCCTTGAAGAACTTACAGGGACTGCAATCGACATTGTTTCGACAGGCCCAGACAGGGTAGAAACGATCGTCCTTGACGCAGTTATGTAAACGAGCTGAAATCTCGTGAATCAGTCTTGATTGCGATGTTGGACGTTGCGCCGGAAGGGGTGCACAGCCCGGTTTCTGGAATCTCGACGTCGGTCTTGCGTTCCTGAATCGTTTTGGCCTGATTCATTATCTGTTGCCTCGCGTTTAAGCGAGTTGCCGCTCGCCTGTTCCCGTTGGATGCGCTCATAAATTTCTTCACGATGCACAGCAACGTCGCGTGGAGCCTGAATCCCCAGCCTGACTTGCCTGTGGTTGGCATCAAGGACGGTTATCTTGATGTCATCGCCAATATAGATTGACTCACCAACTTTTCTTTGCAGTAACAACATAATTCGGTTATCCCGATCTTGTCAGCAAATATACGACCATTGAGCGCGAAAAGACCAAGTGCCCATTCATGCGTTGCAGAGCATACCCTGCGTGCAGTCAGGCTCTTCCCGCTACAGTGCGCTTTTGCGTGCCCCCTCTTTTAAGCCGGCCCGGCGTCAGCCGGATGATGCATCAGACTGTCGACAACGGCATGAGGTTCACTGCTACGGCGGCTAAACCTTTGACTGGGTTTTGACGCGCTTCGATCACGAGTCTGAGTATACGCCCGTTTGTTTTTCCTATTGGTGTTTAATTTGCGCTTTCGACTTTCGTCTGGTGACTTTATGGTCAAAAAGTGCAGGAAATCGCTGGATTGTGTAAAAAATCTGCGTGCAAAAGCAGGGGCATTATTAGTGGCGGGATTTCGATGTGGCGGAGATCAACTGATAAGGACTTAGCTAAACATGGCCTCTAGCGCGGCGCCAGGGTCACTCTCGCGCATGAAAGCCTCGCCAATCAGAAAGGCATTTACCCCCGCAGTCTGCATGGCCTGCACATCGTCGCGGCTGTTGATGCCACTTTCGGTTACCACGATGGTATCGCTGCTGATTTGCTCGAGTAGTGAGTATGTGGTCTCTAACGATGTTTCAAAGCTGTGTAGATCTCGATTGTTGATGCCGATCAGGCGATTACCGATTGCCTGTGTGCTAAAAAGTTCGTCCGCGTTGTGGACCTCGATCAAAACATCCATACCAAGATCGAAGGCGTAATCATTCAGCACCCTCAATTCGTCTGCACCAAGTGCAGCTGCAATTAGCAAAATACAATCTGCGCCGATACTGCGTGCTTCCGCTATTTGTGCGCGACTGATAATAAAATCCTTGCGAATAACTGGTAGCTTGCAGGCTGCTCGAGCCTCCTCAAGATAGTCGTTGTGGCCTTGAAAAAAGTCTTTGTCGGTCAAAATAGAAAGGCAGCTTGCTCCTCCTTTCTCATATTGTCTGGCGATTTCACCGGGTAGGAAGTTCTCCCGCATGACACCTTTGCTCGGCGAAGCTTTCTTTATCTCGGCGATTATTGCCGACCTTCCGCAAGCAAGACTGTCTTCCATCGCTCTGACAAATCCGCGAGGAGGGCTGGCTTGCAGAGCCTTGCGTTCCAGCGCAGGCAGCGACTCCTTTGCAAGCAACTCCTTGATCTCTTGCTCCTTTTTAATCAGGATTTTTTTTAAAATAGTTGGCGTTTGCATATTGATGGTTTGTCAGAGTGAAAGTGCAAAGGCTGGTAACAAGCTGTTATGTATTGCTAGATAGCAGCTTACTAAGCTCCGCCAATTCTGTAACTTTTTGCGCCGCCGCACCGGAGCCTATGCAGTCTGCAGCGATTGCAACACCTTCCTGCAGCGAGGAGGCCACACCCGCGACATAGATCGCAGCACCTGCGTTGAGCGCAATCATATTTCGTGCTGTTGTGCTCCGACTATCCTGCTTGCCTGCGTTAAAGGCGGAGCGGATAAGTTCGAGGCTTTGATCCGAATTGTCGACGACAAGGTCGTCTAGAGTTCCGGTGGGCATATCAAAGTCCCCCGGATTCAGTATGTATTCGCTGATTTCGCCGCCCTTGAGTTCACTCACTTTGGTGGCCGCTGCAATGCTGATTTCGTCGAGTCCGTCGTTTGAGTGTACAACCATGACATGTTCGCTTCCAAGCGATGCCATGGCTTCGGCGATTGGCCTGGTTAGCTTGCTGCTGTACACGCCGAGTAGCTGGCGCGTTACCCCCGCCGGATTGGTCATAGGGCCTAACATATTAAATATGGTTCTTGTGGCTAACTCTTTTCTTGCGGTTATCGCGTGCTTCATGGCGCTGTGATGATTGACTGCAAACATAAATCCAAGGCCGATTTCTTCGACGCAGCGCGCGACAGCTTCAGGACTCAAGTTGAGTTCAACGCCCGCTTTTTCGAGCAGGTCGGCTGAACCGCTGGAGCTGCTGACAGAGCGATTTCCATGCTTGGCCACATGACAGCCTGCGGCAGCTGCAACAAAGGAGCTTGCGGTAGAAACATTAAATAACTTTGCGCCATCTCCGCCGGTTCCAACGATATCGACAAGATTCTCGGCAGTAATCGAAACCTTAGTTGAGAGCTCTCGCATAACGCTTGCAGCCGCAGTGATCTCATCTACCGTTTCACCCTTTATACGCAGCGCGACCAGAAAACCTGCGATCTGGGCGTCACTTGCCGCGCCGGTCATAATGGCAGACATCACGGTGTGCATATCCTGCCTGCCAAGATCATTTCGCTCGATTAATGCGTCGATTGCCTGCTGTATATTCATTTTGAAGAGAGACCTTTATTCTTGTTCGCCCAGCGCGCTAGTTTGAGCGCCGGAATGAAAACGGGTTTAACTGTTAGGGAACCTCTGATTTATTCCATGATAGCCGAGACAGAGACTTTTACACCCCAGGGTGGCCTCTCTTGCTTCGCAATTCACCTTCCGGTTCAGTCCGCAAGACGATTCGTGCAGGGAATGCCCAAAGCACTCGCTGCGCTCGCTTCGTTGCGCCGCTCGTCCCTATTTTGGAAACGAGAGTGCTACGGCATGCGACCTTCGCGACGCGCCTTGAAGCTTGCCCCGCGAGCGCAGCGAGTGTTGTGGGTACGATCATTGCTCCTATTTAGAAGGAAATGACGCAAACTCGGCTATCAGCGAATACATCAGAGGTTCCTTAACTATACGCCCGCAGAAAATTCTCTAGCAGCTTGTGACCGTGTTCAGTCAGTATGGACTCAGGATGAAACTGCACGCCCTCAATCGCAAGTTCCTTGTGGCGCACGCCCATGATCTCATCAAACTCACCGCTTTCGGTCTCTGTCCAGGCGGTGACTTCGAGCTGGTCGGGCAGAGAGTCTTTTTCAATGACAAGCGAGTGATAGCGGGTTGCATTGTAGGGCGAAGGCAGGCCATTAAAAACACCCTGCTGCCGATGATGGATTTTCGAGACTTTACCGTGCATGACGGAACCGGCCCTTCCAATGCTGGCGCCAAAGCACTGCCCGATACTCTGGTGCCCCAGACAAATACCGAGCAGAGGAATCTTTCCAGCCGCCGCTTTGATAAGCGCCATTGAAATACCGGCTTCATTGGGTGTACATGGCCCCGGCGAAATCACAATCTTGTCGGGCTTTAGCTGCATGACCGCTTCAACGCTAACCTGATCATTGCGCAGGACTCGAACTTCTTCGCCAAGCTCACCAAGATACTGCACGATGTTGTATGTGAACGAGTCATAGTTATCCAGCATGACAATCATGATGTCACCCCTTTATCGCAACCATCCTTATCGGAGACCTGTGCCTGTTCCGCCAGTGATGCAGCGCGCAGCATGGCTCTGGCCTTATTCATGGTTTCTTTCCACTCCAATCTTGGTATCGAGTCTGCAACCACACCACCGCCGGCCTGTACATAGAGTGTTTCATTCTTGATAACAGCAGTACGGATAGCGATCGCGGTATCCATATTGTCTGACCAGCCGATGTAGCCGACCGCGCCACCATACACGCCGCGTTTAACGGGCTCGACTTCATCAATAATTTCCATTGCCCTGACCTTAGGCGCACCACTGAGTGTTCCCGCGGGCAGCGTTGCCTTTAACACATCGATCGACGACATGCTGGGATCTATTTGACCAATAACATTGGATACGATGTGCATCACATGTGAGTAGCGCTCGACGATCATTTGATCGGTAACAACTACCGATCCAGTCTCTGCGACTCGTCCCACATCATTTCTGCCAAGGTCAATCAGCATAAGGTGTTCGGCTATTTCCTTTGGATCATCCAGAAGTTCGCGCTCAAGTGCTATGTCCTCTTCCTGGCTGTGCCCTCGGCGCCGTGTGCCGGCTATTGGGCGAACGGTGACTTCGCCATCTTCCTTGCGTGCCAGAATCTCTGGCGAAGAGCCCACGATCTGGAATTCCTCGAGATCCAGAAAATACATGTATGGCGACGGATTCAGATGCCTGACGGTTCGATAGAGACTAAGCGGGTCGGCCTTGAAGGGCGTGCGCATACGCTGGGAAGGCACAACTTGCATAATGTCGCCAGCAAGTGCGTAGCCTTTAATTTTCTCGACGACCTCGCCATAAGACTGCTCGTCAAAGTCTGAAACAAAGTCGCTCTCCTGCAGCTGCAGTGTTTCGCTATCGGCGCTGACGCGAAGATCCGGCAGACTAGCGCCTCCATCAATCAGGGTTTTCTCAATCTGGTCGAGTCTCGCATCGGCTTCGTTAAGTACACTCTCAAGCGCATCGCCCTGATGATTGTTATCCTCAATTTGCGCATGCGTGACGATGTGGATAACGCTTGCGACATTGTCAAAAACGAGAACATCCTCAGCCAGCATCAGCAAGATATCAGGGCAGCCTAATTCGTCCGGTGGTGCTGAATCCTTAAGTCTGGTTTCCACATAGCGCACACAGTCGTAGCCAAAATAGCCGACGAGACCCCCATGGAAAGCGGGAAGCGTATCAAGTGTGGGTGCTCGATAGCGGTTTTGAAACTCTTCCACAAAGCTGAGCGGGTCTGTCTTGGTATGCGTCTCACGGACCACACCTTCGATCTCTACGTGAATCTGATCACCGTGGACTCGCAAAAGCGTGCTGCACGGTAAGCCAATGATTGAATAACGGCCCCATTTTTCGCCGCCTTGCAGGGACTCCAGAAGAAACGTATAAGGCTGGCGAAATTTGGCGTACGCGCTGACTGCGGTGAACCTGTCGGCCAGCACTGTTCGCGTGATTGGTATCCGGTTATAGCCCTGGGCAATGAAACTTTTGAGTTGCGAAAATTCCATGGTGATTGAATATCATTAAATCGATGAATGCTCGTGCGTCTGGTCTAATTTTTGGCCTTGACCCATAGATCGGCGACAATCGAGCGATAGGGCTAACAGCCCGGTGGAGACCTGAGAGGTCCGGATTATAGAGAGGACTGGCGTCGCCAACAGCCTGCCACGGTTGCCGCGGAGCTGGCGCAGAGTTTTTGTAAGAGTTTGGAAAGGCAGCTGCTGTTCATCGATAGAGTTTCTTGCTGGATGGCTGGAGATTCTAACCTAGCCGGCGGACTTGCTCTAGGCGCAGGGCATGGCGTTTACGGTGATTTTCGCGGTTTCAGCGTGTCTTCTTGGCAAGCGGCGCCGCTCACGACGGGATATCAAAATCATCAGGTCTATAAAAATCAAGGACTTACATCTTAATTAATCGTAATCTGTTGGCGCAGGCGTTGCAAAAGCACCAGTGACGAGATAGGATTCTCCCAGCTCTGACGCCGCATCTTGGTGCAAAACGGTGTCCCCAGGGCTCAGTTCGGGGCATGTCTTGCGACGTCGCCCATGAAGTGAGTCGGGTAACAGTTGTTTAGCATCCTGGAGCTTGCGATCAGTCGTCCAGAGTCAGGCTTTCCCCTGAGCCGAATTAAAAACCCGAGGCAGAATCTGCTTCGGGTTTTTTATTTTTGCCTCTTTAATTTCTTGCTGTGGGCACTTTCTTGCTGTGGGCACCTTCTTGCTGTGGCACGTTCTACCTGCGCCACTTGCGGCGCGTTCTAGCTTCGGCACGCTGTGCCTTTTTAGGCTGGCTGTATTTTGCTCAGCTCCGCCCTCATCTTTTGTATCACTTCGGCGTAATCATCTTGGTTGAAGATGGCTGAGCCTGCTACGAACGTATCGGCTCCGGCAGCGGCGATCTCTCCGATATTACCGACCCCAACGCCGCCGTCCACCTCAAGCCTGATATCTTGATTGCAGGAATCTATCAGCTCCCGTGCCTCTGCCAGCTTGGACAGGGTCGAGGGGATAAACTTCTGCCCGCCGAAACCCGGATTGACCGACATCAATAGCATCATATCGATCTTGTCCATCACATAGCTCGCCGCATCGAGCGGGGTTGCAGGATTGAAAACCAGTCCGGATTTACACCCCGCATCCCGAACGAGTTGCAGCGATCGGTCGATATGCATGGTCGCCTCGGGGTGAAACGTAATGTAGGTCGCTCCTGCTTCTGCAAAATCACCAATCAGACTATCAACGGGTGACACCATTAAATGCACATCAATCGGTGCTGTGATGCCGTAATTTCGGAGGGCCTTGCAGACCATCGGGCCGATGGTCAAATTGGGGACATAGTGATTATCCATCACATCAAAGTGAATAATATCTGCCCCGGCTTCAAGCACTTTGTCTACCTCCTCTCCTAGTCTGGCGAAATCGGCCGATAGAATAGAGGGTGCGATCTTGAAATCATTCATCGTGGGTTCTCTGAGCTATGTCTCGGATGAGGTGGTTTATGGGAGGGTCACTAAGCGCTTAGTTGCTTGCGAACTATACTCAATAGTCATAGATGACAGGAAATCGGAATCATCAAATTCAGGGATGCTCATGATACGCAAACTGACCAAACTTTCCACGCGCGTTTCAGGCAAACAGTGCCTTCTAGCGATGACTCTGTTTGCGGCGTGTAGCTTGACGCTAGCCGCTGAGCGGCTGACCGCCGGGGCCGACGATGAGTTCCGCAAGCAGCTCTTTATCGAGCGTGCCAGCTCGCAAGATCTTGCCAGCTTCAGCAGCGACAGCGGCAGCTTTCTGGGTCGTCTCTCCCTGCCTGCGGACCAGGCTGGTTTTGGCCTACTAATGGTTGTCGATCAGGACCGGGATTTAATTCAGCGAAACCTGGAGACGGTCTTGCTGAACGAGCTTGGCCTGAGTGGTTGGCCGGTGTTTATTGTTAGTCTGGGGCGCACAGCGCAAGGTTCGTATCAAGATGAGTCCTCGCAGGAGCTTTATGCCAGTATTCTCAACAGCGCCTTGCGTGAATTTGAGCAGCGATCCATACGCCAGATTGTGCTGTTGGCGTCAGAGGCCTCGCTCGAAACCGGCAGCCAATTGGCCGCGAGGTCGGAAGTGGTCAGCCATCTTATGTACAAGATCAACACGCGTGATAAATCCGGCAGCGCAGGACTGTCGGTTAACAGTGGGATCAGCCGGCTAAACGCGCTGTCTGACAGTCGCGTGGGCATAGTGGATTTGGTGCCCGCATCAATGAGTAAAAAAATGCTCGCGTCGAGGAAAAGGGCGCTGGCAAAGGAGCAGCTGGCTGACCTCCACGATTTTATTTATGTACCCGGGTTCGAGCAGACTTCCAGTCATCAGGTGATTGCCAAGCGCCTTAGAGCATGGATGAAAGAAAATCGTCGGGGGAGTGATGCGACCTGAGGGGTCTGAATGGGGCCGCGCGGTTTAATTGCCGCTCAGCGCACCTTGGTTCAGCTTTTTGCGCAATTGCTTTAATCGTTCGACGGTGCCAACATCGCACCATTCACCTGTGTAAACCTCCGCTGTTACCTGGTCAGCTTCCATGGCACGCCTGAATAGCGGCGCCAGTGGCGATTTGCCCGGCGCTACGCCATCGAATAAAGCCCTGTTAAGAATTGACAGCCCCGAGAAAGTGTAACCGCTTAGGCCGTCCTTGCGCTCAGAAGCAATATCACCGTTATCATCGAGAAAAAAATCGTCGCCTGGCTTGTAATCAGGTGTTGGTACCAGTACCAGGTGCGCGAGCTTGCTCGCGTCAGTTTTGTTCTGCAGCGACTCAAGGTGATAGTCGATCCAGATGTCGGCGTTGATAACAATAAAGCGTTCGCGATCGATCAGTGGTAAGGCATTCATAATGCCGCCCGCCGTCTCCAAGCCGCCCTCAGGTTCTGCAGAGAAAATCAGCTGTGCGGGCATGCCGAGTCGCGTGTTGAGCGCTGTGAGAAATTCGGTGATCTGCTCGCCCAGATGTGCATGATTGACAACGAGTCGGCGGATACCTGCCTTTAAGAGGTTTTCAAAATGCCGTTGCAGCAGGGTTTTCCCGGCAACGAGAACCAAAGGCTTTGGTATTCGATCAGTTAGCGGCCGCATGCGCTCGCCGCGCCCGGCGGCGAGAATAAATGCAGTGTCAATTTGCTCGGTGGAATTCATGAGTTTGTTCTAGAAGCCTAAATGGTGGCTGCAGGTCGACGCCTAACGCTCGCCTCATAGCTGGGAAGTTTGCGCCAGATAGCGTTTTATTCGTTGCGTGACAGGCGAGCTGATGCGTTCTAACTCGGGGTAAAGCTTCATAACATCGATAACATAGCCACAGAACTGTGGCAGCAGATCAAGGTAGCTGGATTTCTGGTCGCGATAGTGTAGCCGGCAAAATATGCCGACTATTTTTATGTTGCGCTGCAGACCCATCCAGTCACAAATCTTTATCCAGTCTTTCTCGGGTATGTTCGGTGCCAGTTCCTCGCGTGCGAGAAGCATCCAGCTCTCTACTGTTTCTCGCGACCAGCTAATGTAGCGATCCCATACCCAGGATGCGAGATCGTAGCTGATCGGGCCGCAAACTGCGTCTTGAAAGTCGATAATACCCAGCTGCCCGTCAGAGCATCGCATGACATTACAACAGTGAAAGTCTCGATGCACGAAAGCTTGAGGCTGCTCCACCGCGCTTGTGATCAGTATTCTCTTTAGTGCAGTCCAGGCTTCTTTTTCATGGGGATCCATGCTTTGGCCGAGGTGCTTTTCGCAGAACCAGTCTTCAAAAAGCTGAAGCTCTTCATCGAGCTTCTCTTCATCGTAGCGCTGCAGTTCTCTAGCATCACCCTGCGCCATAAGTCCAATCGCGGGCAAAATGTCTCGGCTAAAAATATCCGAGCCGTTGTGGAATTCGATTTCTGATTTTAAAAGTTGATCGCCGAAATCCTCGAGCAACATAAATCCGTGCGAATCATCATAAGCATGTATTGTGGGTATCCTCAGCCCTTGTCGTCGCAACAACTGGTTGATATCGATGAATGCTCTGAAGCTCGCATCGACGGGGCTCTGCATCGCCATCAGCGTACGGTCATTAATACCTTTGCATCGCGAGTTTGCGCTACCGAGATCGAGCCGAAAATAGCGGCGTGCACCCGCATCGCCAGCTAATGGTGTCACGCTCACGTTATCGGGATCCGTACAACCCATGCCGCCGAGGGCGCGCATCAACCAGCGTTCGAGACTGTCGGGTATCGTGCTTGATGGCGGCTGCGTGGATTCGGTTGTTGTTGTCATTCGGATTGGTTTTTCTTTTGAGGCTTATCAGCGGGTCATAGTAGGTCTTTCTGCCTGTTGCGCTGCCGTCTCGTTAGAGCTGCGTTAATAATCCCATTTGGCTTTGTACGCCGGTGCATGGGATGCGTAGGCAGCATCCGCATGGTTTAATTATTATCATGCTTTCGTCTGTCATTGATCAATCTCTTTGTGCCGGTTTTTCCCTTCGCCAGTACCTGCGCGAATCTGGGAGAAAATGGATTTTGGTCTGGCTCGCATGCGTATCGGTATCCAGCGTGAACGCGCAGGGAGGCGAAGCTGAGGAACCGTTAGTTGCAACGCCGCAGGCGCCTGAGCAGTTGCAGTATGTCTGTGTGGCGCCAGCCGACGGTACCGAGGTGAATCGATTTGCCGATGGCCCTGAGCTTCAGCGTTTTATCGACAGCGATATCGAAGTCGCGGCCAATGAGCTCCTGTTGCAAGCGGATTCCGCGATCTATGATGGAGAAGTTGATCTTCGGCGTGGCGACCTTTACCTGCACGCAGATCGCGCCAGTCTGGATTTGCAAAGCCAGAACGTTCAGCTGCTCGGTAGCGTCGAGGTTGCCTTGCCGGGCGCGCGATTGCAGGGCGACAGCGCGTCGATAAACCTCAACAATAATGCATCTGTTATAAGCGGTGCAGAGTACTTTATTCAGGACGCGCCGAGCATGACCGGTAGCGCGAGCTCGGTCGAACTCGATGAGAATAACGTCGTGTCGATCAGCAATGGAACCTACACCCGTTGCGACCCATCTGCCAAGCAGTGGGAGCTCGTCGCGGGCGAGCTTAGACTGGACCCCGATTCGGGTCAGGGATACGCACGGGCCACTACGGTGAAAGTGTTCGGTGCGCCGATCATTTATATCCCCCGGCTGCGGTTTCCAATTGGTGATCAGAGGCAGTCGGGTTTCCTTTTTCCTTCCATAACGCGGCGTAGCGAAGGATTGGATATATCAGTACCTTACTACTTCAATCTGGCTAGCAATTATGACTTGCTGCTTTCGCCGCGTTACCGGGCGGGCCACGGATATCTGACGGAAGCGCAGATGCGCTGGATGAATCGCTTCGACCTCTGGGAATTAAATACGCTATTTATCGATTCGGATGAGTCGATGGAGGATAATTCACGTTGGGCGATTTCGCTAGATGAGTCAAGCCACTGGGTCGGCAACATCCAGTCACGGGTGTCGATTAACAGAGTCAGTGATGCTGATGTTCCCAGAGATTTGCAGTCCAGTAATTTTTCGCTTTCGCGTAGTAGTGCGCTCGCAATGAACGGCCAGCTGCAATGGTTCCTTCGCTATGGTGTTATTGGCGCTAGCGTTAACCGTTATCAGTCCATTGATCCGGCTCTAGAGATTCCCAATGAAAAACTCCCAGAGCTATGGTCTGAGTTTGCCTTGCCGTCGAGGGGGCTATTACCAGGGTTAGACGCTGATCTGCAGTACACGCTGTTTGAGGCCGATAGTCTGATTGAGACTGCAGGGAGTAACAGTGTGCAACGCACCCGAGGCAGACTGGAATTTCACTACAACCTCAACCGCTCGCTTTCTCGCTGGCGCTTTGGGGTTGGTAGCCAGTTTCGCTATTACGCGCTCGAAGAGAACGACAGCGGATCTGAGGGTGGTTTGTTGGAGGGGGAAAGGGATAAATGGATTAATGTCCCCGAGGCGTCGATACAATGGAGCTCCGAGTGGATCAGGCGCTCTGGAAGTATCTCCGAGCTGTTGCAGCCTGAGCTGGCGGTGCGCTACCGGACGCTTGAGGCTGGAGCTTCCAGCCTCAATCAGCTGCCCGCACTGGATGCCTATCAGACGGCCGCATCGCCCAGCGAACTCTACGAAATTGGCCAGTTTGGTGGAGATGCGCTGGATCCAAGAAGCCACGCGCGATTTGCCGTAAGGTATGCTAGAACAGACAGCTCAGAGCACAGCGATTCGCTGGATGCCACAGGACCTGCAGAGCAGAGTCATATTACCCTCGGTGCACTGAACTATTTCGAACAGAAGCTTCCTAACTCGACTGACGATGAAAGCTTTGCGAGCCAGCGTCGCTGGTTCGCGCAAGCGGCATCTCGGCTTGGCGCTGCCTGGCTGGCGCGCGCGGAAATCGTCTGGTCTCAGGATCAGTCGGTGATCGATTATTCGTCGGTTCACTTGCAGTACCGCCAGGTGGCGGCGGTAAAGCGCTCGCCGGTATTCAATCTGTCATACCAGCGCAGGGAAGATAGCGGCAGATTCAGCCGGCGAGAGGATATCGAGCATGTCGATTTGAGCGCGGCCTATCCGCTCTTTCAGCGCTGGGCGCTGTTCGGTCGCGTGCAGTATGATACAGTCAATCGCAGGCATGCCGAGGGTCTGGCGGGTGTAGAGTTTAACGATTGCTGCGTGCGCCTGCGTCTGCTTTACCGAGACGGTATTGTGTACCGGCCTGCGCAGGGACGTGGAGAGCGTGACCGCGCGTTTCTTCTGCAAATTCAGCTCAAGGGCCTGGGTGGAATCGGCGATAGTGTCGATGACCTTCTCGAGCGATCGATACGAGGTTTTCGAGCGGAGTAACGACAGTAATTTTGGTTTTAATAGATGAAGATAGTAAACAAATTGATACGTTCTAATAGCTTAGTTCTGCTGGCCTTAATGATCTCGCTGGGCACTAGCACACCGTCACTATCGAACTACCAGATGGTTGATCAGGTGGTTGCTGTCGTCGAGGACGATGTCGTTCTGGCGAGTGAGATACGCGAACGGATTATTGCTCTGGTCGATAACCTGAATCGCCGAGGCATCACAGTCCCTCCCCGAGATATTTTGTTCGAGCAGGCGATGGAGCAGTCAATTTTGGAACGACTGCAGCTGCAAAGGGCGGCCAGAATGGGCATGCGTGTTAGCGATCAACGTCTCAACGATGCAATGACTGATATTGCTTCGAATAATGGTTTGAGCCTCTCAGATTTTCGTCGCGCCTTGATTGAAAACGGTGAGTCATATGTTGATTTAAGGGAAAAGATTCGCAGAGATATTTTGATCAGGGAAGTGCAGCAGCGCAACGTCATCCGAACAATCAACGTCAACAAGTCCGAAGTTGATAGTTTCCTCGATTCCGAGCGCGGTCAGGCGCTGATTCAACCGGAATGGCAGGTTGATCACCTGCTGTTGCCGGTCGACAACATCGCTGACCCGGGAGAGCTTTCGCAGGCACAGACGACAATGGACACCTTGCGCTCGCTTGCCAAGGCCGGTGGCAATTTTCAATCGATACTGGCGTCGGTCAGGGAAACCGGAGCGAGCTATCAACCGCTTGGCTGGCTGGATGTCAGCGCTATTCCAAGCCTGTTTGCCGATTTGGTTCCAGAGCTCGGGCAGGGAGAAATCTCCCCAGTGATACAAAGCGATAGCGGCCTCCACCTGATCCAGGTGAGAAATATTAAGGGTGGTGCAGTTGGCAGTGTTAGTGAGACCAAAGTTCGGCACATACTGGTTGGCGAGACGACTATCCGCGATTATGAGCAAAGTAAGCAGCTTATCGAAGATGTCAGGCAGAGACTCGTCGATGGAGAGGATTTTGCCTTGCTGGCTCGGGAGTTCTCCGATGATCCTGGTTCTGCCCTTTCCGGCGGAGACCTGGGCTGGGTCGAGTTAGGCACTATGGTTCCCGAGTTCGAAGAGCGCATGCTAAGGACCGAGCTCAATCAGGTGAGCGAAGTTTTTCGGTCGCAGTTTGGTTGGCACATACTGGAGGTGTTAGAGCGCCGCGAGCGAGATGCCTTCGAAGAGCGTTCCCGGCAGATCGCTCGGCAGAAAATCGCTGAGAGTAAATACGACGACGCGCTTGGAAACTGGCTTCAGGAATTGCGTGACAATTCCTATGTCGAAATCAAATAGTCTATCGTTTGTTCGCAGCAGGGGCGCCCTCGCACCTTGAAGATCTCATGCCTAGACTCGCGTTAACGCCGGGGGATCCCGCCGGCATAGGCCCCGATATTGCCGTCACTTACGCGCAGCGCAATCGTAGCGAGCATGTTGTCGCATTTTGTTGTCCGCAGGTGCTGCGTGATCGCGCGGATACGCTCGGTTTGCCGTTGCGTCTCGAGCCTTATGACTTTGGTAGTAGCCCGCCACTGTGTGGTCCGGCTGAACTTTCCTATGCCCCGCTCTCTACGCACGCTTCTGTGACAGCTGGGGTGCCCGATCCTGTCAATGCTCGCTACGTGCTTGATTGTCTGGATCGGGCATTCGAAGCATGCGCGAGCGGCCAGCTGGATGGGATGGTTACCGGCCCCATTAGCAAGCAGCTGATCAATGACGGGCTTAGTTTACAAGCTGGCACGACTGCCGGCGCCAACACTGTATTTACCGGCCACACTGAGTACTTGCGCGACCTCGCCAAAGTCGACCACGTTGTTATGTTGCTGGCTGTTGAACATGCGGAGGCTTTTGGCGTACCGCTGCGCGTCGCTTTGGTGACTACCCACGTGCCGATTGCAGAGCTCAGCGCAACAATTACCGGTGAGCTGATTGAGCGTACGCTGCGTGTGCTTCAGGCTGATCTGGTTGCCAAGTATGCCATCGAGAAACCCAGGATTCTTGTATGTGGACTTAACCCGCATGCCGGAGAGGGCGGGCTGTTGGGCGCGGAAGAGGAACGGGTGATCAACCCCTGCCTGATGAAACTGCAGCAAGCGGGCATGGACGTGAGTTTGGCAATGCCAGCCGATACCATTTTTACCGAGCCGCATTTAAGGCGTGCTGATGCGGTGCTGGCTATGTACCACGATCAGGGCCTTGCGCCGTTAAAATCCCATGGCTTTGGCAAGGCGGTTAATATTACTCTTGGCTTGCCTGTTATCCGAACATCGGTCGATCATGGGACGGCTTTCGATATCGCCGGATCCGGGAGGGCGAGCGCCCAATCGCTCGTTGAGGCTATCGCGACTGCAGACGCTTTAGCACAGCGATCTGCCGGCCAGCGTAATTAGTCAGGCTTATTTCAATCGTGGGTGAGTCACATAAAGCGCGCAAGCGATTTGGCCAGAATTTCCTGCACGATCAGGCGGTCATCGAAAAAATCGTAGCTGCTGTTATCTTGTCGGCAGAACAGACAGTGGTAGAGATAGGCCCGGGTCAGGGAGCGTTGACATTAAAGCTGCTTTCCCACTTGCCTGCTAGCGCAAGCCTGACCGCCATCGAGCTAGATCGAGACCTGATTGCACCGCTCGAGCAGTTGGCGCGGGAGCACTCGATCTTTCGGGTGCTCGAGGGCGATGTCTTGCAGATCGATTTGATGGGTTTGCGTGAGTCGCTAAACAAGCCCTTAACGATTTGTGGTAACTTGCCTTACAATATTTCGAGCCCGCTGCTAATAAAACTACTTGAGTCCCAGCTTGCCTGGGAGAAGAATCAGCGAGTCGACGCTTCCGATTCCTTCTGTAGTGCCATGGTTTTCATGCTGCAAAAGGAAGTGGTCGGTCGCATTTGTGCGACGGCCGGCAGTAAGTCCTATGGTCGCTTGGGTGTTTTATTGCAGAGCGTCTTTGACTGCCAGTTTCTATTTGATGTGCCTCCAACAGCGTTCAAGCCCGCGCCGAAAGTCACCTCCGCGGTGATGCGCATGGTGCCAAAAGCAAATCCACAGGTTTCCTCTGTCACCTTCGCGCCATTTCAGCAGCTCGTGGCAGCGGCGTTTGCCCAGCGGCGCAAAACTCTGCGTAATACCCTTAAAGGGCTCGTGCCCGTGGACGCCTTCGCCGAGCTGGGGATTGATCCCGGTTTGCGCGCGGAAATGCTTTCCATAGAGCAGTTCGTCGCGCTTAGCGAGCAGCTCGATCGAGACGCATAAGCAATCGACTCTAATCTTTCGCTGCATTAAACTGTACCTGTCCACAACCTCCTCATCGAAGACGAAAAGCGGTGCTTGATAAAACGATTGAAATTAGTGTGCGGCCGGTTTATCTGGAGTCGCAGTCTTCTCCCGAAGATGATGAGTATGCTTTCGCCTATACCATCGAGATCGCCAATGTAGGCGTCGAAAGCGTGCAATTAATTGCTCGGCACTGGATCATTACCGACGGCAACAATAGCGTCAGAGAAGTCAAGGGAGAGGGTGTGGTCGGCGAGCAACCGACTATTGCGCCGCAGAATTTTTACCGATATAGCAGTGGGGCGATACTCTCTACTCGAGTGGGCACCATGGAAGGCCGATATCAAATGAAATCCGAATCGGGCGCCGAATTTGATGTCGACATCCCCATATTTGGGCTGGTAGCACCGGGAGCACTGCAATGATGCAAGCCTGGTTGTATGACGCGGCATGACCCGGGGGCTCTAGGGAATGGCGCATTACGCAGTCGGTGACATTCAGGGTTGTTACGGCGAACTCATGAACCTGCTAGATCAGGTCGCGTTTAATCCTAAAACCGATAAGCTCTGGGTTGTTGGCGATATGGTCAGCCGCGGCCCTGATTCACATAAGGTGCTGCGTTTCCTCTATGAACATCGCGCCTGTGTTAACGCTGTACTTGGAAATCACGACCTTCATCTGATAGCAATCGCTTTTGGTTTAAAGCGTGATAAACCTTCAGATTGTTTAGACCGGACGCTTAGGTCTGATGCTTTGCAGGATTGGGTCGATTGGCTACGCACCTTACCGCTTTGCTTTTACGATGAGACTTATGACGTCACCATGGTTCATGCAGGGATTGCTCCGCCCTGGAGCATTCGAGATGCGCTAAGCTATTCGCAAGAGGTAGAGGACGTTCTGCGTAGCAAGGATGCGACAGAGTTTCTGGGCGAAATGTACGGTAACACCCCGCTGATCTGGTCGGATGAACTCGAGGGTATGCAGCGCCTGCGCTGCATCACCAATTACTTCACTCGCATGCGCGCGCTCTGCTCTGATGGGTCCCTGGATTTCAGATATAAGGGCGATACAAAGAATATGCCCGCGCAGTACTATCCCTGGTTTAAGTATCCTCAACGACGGGCGCGAAAAGCCACGATCATATTTGGGCATTGGGCGTCTTTGGGGGGCTATGTTGATAATAAATATCTATTCGGTCTCGATACAGGCTGTGTGTGGGGTCGTATGTTGACCCTGATGAATGTAGAGACAAAAGAGCTGTTTGTCGCCGAGTCGCTGGCGGCATAGCTGTTGTGTATTGTTCCACTGTGCAACTGTCTGTCGCTCTCAGGTAACTGATGGAAACTTATTTAGTTGGCGGAGCCGTCAGAGATCAATTGCTGGGTTTGCCTGTTGTTGATCGAGACTGGGTCGTGGTAGGTGCTTCGCCGCAGCAAATGCTTGATCAGGGTTTTTTGCCCGTGGGCAAGGATTTCCCGGTATTCCTTCATCCCGAGACGCATGAAGAGTATGCGCTTGCGCGAAAAGAGAGAAAGACCGGCAGTGGCTACGGTGGCTTCGATTTTGACGTTTCCCAGTCAGTCAGTTTGCAAGATGATTTGCTCAGGCGTGACCTCACCATAAATGCTATCGCGCAAACGCGAAGTGGTGTGCTCATTGATCCCCACGGTGGGCAGCAGGATCTGATCAGCAAGACCCTGCGCCATGTTTCCGAATCCTTCACGGAGGATCCGCTGCGTGTGCTTCGTGTGGCTCGCTTTTATGCCCGTTTAAGTCCATTGGGCTTCACGGTACACAGTGATACAGGTCAACTTATCGAGGCCATGGTTGCCAGGGGTGATCTGGCGGAGCTTGCAAGCGAGCGCGTCTGGCTAGAGATTAGCAAAGGCCTGTCGGAAAAGTCCCCGCAGCGATTTTTTGCTTATTTGAATCGCTGTGGTGCAGTTAGAGCGCTTCTGCCGGCGGTTGATGCAAGTTTGAGAAACAACGACCATCTATCGTCTGTCGAGTCCAATGTTGAAAAACGAATTACTGGTGCGCTCGAGGCTGGTCTGAGTTATTCACTAAGCGCCGAAGAAAACTGGGCTGTCATTTGCCATGCTGTGGGTGATCCTGCAAGGGCAAAAAACTTGCAGCTGGTGCCGCCCTCTAGGCTTGAAAACAAGGCGCTCGAAGCCTGCGCTGCCTCCGTTAGTGCGTCGCGATCAGCGAGCCGCCTGGCACTAGCGGTTAACGTCCTCCTGCCAACGGTTTTACAGGCTAGTACATTGAAACCAGAGTACACCCTGCGCGTGCTTGAGCTATGCGATGCTTTTCGGCAGTCGAGCATACTAGACTCAGTGACGCGAGTCGCTTCATCGCTCGCCGCTACGGATCCTGCGGCGTCCGTCAATGTGGCGCAAAGCGGCGTTTTTCTGCGTGCCTGCTACGAGGCCTGTGCTGCGATTAAAGCGGATGAGTTTGTCGCGTCCGGCCTGAAAGGCGAAGCCATTGCAAAAGCCATTCGAACCGCCCGCAAAATCGCCATTGCAAATATACAATAATCATGGAGCCTTCCTAGAACCTTGCTAACCCTTGGGTGTCCAGAGCTATGTTGGTAAAGACGAAGAATTTTAGCGATGCCATGTTGCGACGCTTTCAGGGCTATCAGCGCCTATCGTTTGAGATTCTGGAGGAGACCGCCTCGAATCTAACCGAAGGAGTGACGGAACGTCAGGTTGCGCGGGAACTGGTGAAACGCTATCGCGAGCAGGGCGTAGAGTCGTTTTTCCACTTGCCCGTAGTGTTATTCGGCAAGAGGACTGCCTTACCCGGCGAGTGGAGTATCGGTAAATTCTTTCCCAGAGATAACGGATTGCGGCGGGATGACGGTGTGATACTGGACGCCGCGCCGCTCTTCCAGGGTTATCTGGTTGATACGTCCTACAGCTTTTGTTTTGGAAGCAGCGCGGCGCATCGGAGCATGATGCAGCATCTGTCCACTTACCGGGAGCATGTATGTGAGGCGGTCAATCGCGGGGACTCGTTCAGGCAGATTGCCCTCGACGTCAATGCATCTTTGTCTCGAGCAGGCTATGAACCTGTTCACGGCAAGCATCCGGGCGCTGTTCTGGGGCATCGCGCAGTGAAGACGCCGCGCGTACCCGGAGCGATGCGCCTGCAGGGCTTCGACGCAATATCGCTGAGCTGGTTTCGCCTCACGGACGGTCTGGCCAGTATGCGGCTGGCGAATCGTAGCCCGCTCTGGAATACATCAAAATCTTCGGATCACAAACCGCATGATGGGCTATGGCTTGTCGAGCCGCATGCAGGTGCAGAGGAGGGTGGCGCGAAATGGGAAGAGATTCTGGTGATTGAGCGCGGTCAAGCCAGATGGTTAGATGACACGCCGCCGCATGTCAGGCAGTGGCAGCAGATAAAAAGCCGGCAAGCCTATCAACCTCAATCGGGCGCACAAAGTGCCTAGCGTGATCGACGTTTAACGACTGTGATGCGCGCGCAGTCTGCCTCGGCAATGGCCTGGGGCTTACTCACCGCAAGGCTTAGCTCCTCGATGGCGGAAAATTCGCGCATGAGTTGCTCTGCAATATCCTCGATCAATGACTCGAGTAGCTTCTTGCCGTTCTCTTCAGCCATTGCCTTGACGCGACTGGCAACGCCTGCGTAATCCAGTGCGTGTTCGATGTTGTCGCTGGCTGCTGCCGGGGAAATATCAGAAACCATATCAATATCGAAAATCAGCGGTTGCGTCTGATGTAACTCGTGAGGATAGATGCCGATGATGGCCTCTACCTTTAATGCTTTAACTGAAATGGTCGCCATGTCACAGGTCTTTTGCGATTTCACGGTCTGATTTGAGCTGGAATATTTCGGCTTCAAGCACCGGGAGTTTGAAACGTTAGCGCCGAGCTACGCCGGTAGTGCGGCCAATGTGTTCATCGGCCAACGCGGTTTCACGTCAACCTCCAGCGTTTGTGATTGACCAGCCAACAGGCGCTGCGCCCCTGCGTAAGCGATCATGGCGCCATTATCGGTACACAGCGCAGGCTTTGCATAGCAAACTTCCCTGTTCAGTTTCCTGCACATCTGTTCGAGTGATTCCCGTAAGGCGAGATTGGCGCTGACGCCACCGGCGATAATAAGCTGCTTGTGTCCTGTTTTTTGCAGTGCCCGCTTGCATTTAATTGTGAGCGTATCCACTGCGGCGGTTTGAAAAGCCAATGCAATAGTAGCGGTGCTGTTTTCATCAAGCTGACCATCATCGGATTTCGCGCGCTCGCTGGCGATGACATTTTTGCTGAAGGTCTTCAAGCCACTAAAGCTGAAATCCAGGCCGGGGCGATTAGTCATCGGCCTTGGGAACCCGTAGTTAGATGCTGCGGTGGCATCGCCAAGCTCCGCAAGCCTGGCGATAGCCGGCCCGCCGGGATAGCTTAAACCGAGTAGTTTTGCGGTCTTATCGAAGGCCTCTCCAGCGGCATCATCGACTGACTCGCCGAGTAACTCGTATTGGCCCAAACCTTCGACCGCATAGAGTTGGGTATGCCCCCCGGACACTAGCAATGCCGTGAGCGGAAAGTCTGGCGCATTGTCCTCGAGCATCGGTGCGAGCAGATGACCTTCCATGTGGTGTACGCCAATCGCGGGAATGCCAAGGCCATAGGCCAGACTGCGCCCAACCGATGCGCCAACCAGGAGCGCGCCGATGAGACCCGGCCCGGCTGTATAGCCTATGCCGTCAAGATCGCTTTTGCTCAGCTGTGCATCAGCAAGCACCGCATCGATCATGGGGAGTACGCGTTTGAGGTGGTCGCGCGAGGCAAGCTCCGGGACAACACCTCCGTAGACTCGATGCAGATCAATCTGGCTGTGTAAGGCGTCTGCGAGAAGGCCGCGTTCGGTATCGTAGACAGCCACGCCCGTCTCGTCACAGGAGGTCTCTATACCCAGTACGATCACCGGCTTGCCTTTGTTTGTCGCTAGCGCTTGCGGTTTAGGTGCGGCACCCACCCGCACTACAGGTCGACTTTTAGCTTGGTGACTCTGAACGTGCCGCCCTGCGCGAGCACTTTGACCGAGTCACCTGCAACGATTTCTTCAGAATCTGCATCGATCGCCTGCACAATGGATTTGACTTCGCCGTCTTCAAACTTGATGGTGTATTCGCGGCCCTCGCTTTTTGTTGCAGCCTCTTCGATGCGAGAGCCTATGACCGCGCCGGCAACGCCCGCTGCGATAGCGGCGAGATCACCCTTGGAGCCACTTCCGGTCGAGGCCCCTGCTACGCCACCCAGCGCACCGCCAACGACCTCGCCGGCCCCGGAGCGCGTACCCTCAATTTGTACCACGGTAACGTCGACCACCCGGCCGAGTTTGACGGTTTGCACCTTGCGAGCTTCGTCGCGGGAATAGGTCGTACCAGTCTGCTTGCTGGGCATGCAGCCGGCAATCGCAAGAATGCAGATCAAGGTCACCGATAGCGCGAGCCATCGCTTGATTGGGGCAGGCTGCTGACTGCTGACTAAATGTGGGAGCTGAGCTGAGATTTGCATGATCGTGATCCTTTTGTCGAAGGGATGGCGGCGCCAGTTTGCCG
Source organism: uncultured Pseudomonadales bacterium (assembly GCA_964504585.1). GTDB lineage: Bacteria > Pseudomonadota > Gammaproteobacteria > Pseudomonadales > UBA7434 > UBA7434. The sequence goes on from CAZDEW010000001.1 coordinate 139,116, forward strand.
GATGAATTAGAAAACACCGATTTAGACAAGCCGATTGGCTCGATTATCCCCGTTTCAAGGGGCTGAAACAGCTATAGAGGATGAAATAGCTGAACTTTTGAACATACTTTTACGCTTTTCGACTATTCTCATCGTGGGTGCTCGGTCGGATCTTTGCAAAATGACTGCTCAGGCATTAGAATGCGCGCCCCTCGTGCCGCGGTGCGTCGTCAGCACTGGCTTAGAGCCTGTCTCGGCCGCGGTGCGCGAAACCAAAAAAGCTTATAGAATCATTGAGTTATGCCACAAGTTAAAGTCAAAGAGAATGAGCCCTTCGATCTCGCCCTGAGACGCTTCAAGCGATCTTGCGAGAAGGCTGGAATTATTGCAGAAGTGCGTCGTCGTGAGTTTTACGAGAAGCCTACTTCGGTGAGAAAGCGCAAGGCAGCTGCGGCCGTCAAACGCCACCAGAAGAAAGTTAACCGCGAAATGCGCTCCAGGGTTCGCCTCTACTAATTATCTAGCTCGCTACTGTGGTCGTTATTAAGGCCGCAGCAGCCTGCGCTTTAGCCAGCAACTCCATCAAAGGGCCTAAGCGTAAAAAGTGATAAGGGCGCAGATTGGCCGGTAGTAGCTCTCATGCCACTATCCTTGTCGACTGACCTGCTAGTGAGCTAGCTCCCGCCGACTTGCCACGATAACAGTGGCTTTTTCGGCCCAAAACGCCTGTGCGATGCTCAGGCGTTTTTTTGTTTCTATCGTTTTGTTTCTATAGCTTTCGATTTTGTTCTCCGCCTGCCGACACGCATCTGCCGGTAGAATACTGAGTATAATCTTGCCCAATGTTCTGCGTTGAGCCTTCCGGGAAAATCCTATGAGTAAATGCGATCAAAAACTCACGCTTGAAGCGGCACAAAAGGAGGCGATGAAAGCGCGAGATAAAGAGCGGCTTGGCGTAATCAGAATGATCCTGGCCGAGATCAAGCGTATCGAAGTTGATGAGCGCATCGACGTCGATGACGCGAGAGTGTTGGCGACCCTCGACAAAATGCTCAAGCAGCGCCGTGACTCCATTGCAGCGTTCAGCGATGCGGGCAGGGATGAGCTCGTTGCCAAAGAGCAGGCTGAGGTTGATGTGATCCAGTCTTTCCTGCCTACTCAGCTCGACGAAAGTGAGATTCTGCAAATCATTGAAGATGCGATATCCCAGACTGGTGCCTCAGGTATGCAGGATATGGGTAAGCTGATGGGGCTCATCAAGCCCAAAATGCAGGGCCGCGCTGACATGGGCAGTGTTAGCGGGCTTATCAAGAAGAAGTTGACCGGCTAAGCAAAGAGCTGATGTGGCAGGTCTAATTCCTCGCTCCTTTATCGATACCCTGCTCGATCGCGTTGATATTGTCGAGATCGTCGGGCAGCGCGTGGCGCTGAAAAAGGCAGGCCACAGTTTCAAGGCCTGCTGCCCCTTCCATGACGAAAAAACCCCTTCTTTCAACGTCAACGCTGACAAACAATTTTTCCATTGTTTTGGCTGTGGCGCGGGTGGCAATGTCATCAGTTTTCTCATGGATTATGAGAACGTTGACTTTCCAACTGCAGTCGAGATGCTGGCTGCCCACCTCGGTCTTGATGTCCCGCGCGAGGCTAGCAGCGAGGCGGGTGCTGCGCGCAAGAAAGAGTCCGAGACGCTCTATGAAACACTCACCCGCGCCGCGGTTTTTTACCAGCGCCAGTTGAGGGAACACCCGCAGCGCAAAACAGCCGTTAGCTATTTACAGCAGCGAGGCTTGAAGGGGGAGATCGCCCGCGACTTTGGGATCGGCTTCGCACCCGCAGGCTGGGATAACCTCTTGCGCGCTAGCATGCAGGGCGTGCCGGCTGAGCAGCAAGAACAAGGTCTGCTCCAGCTGGAAAAAGCGGGCCTGATCATTCGGCGCGAGGGTGAGGCAGGTGCTCAGGGAGCGGGCAAAAAACCCCATGTGACAAAAGCGTTTTACGATCGTTTTCGCGAGCGCGTTATATTCCCGATTCGAGATAACAGGGGGCGAGTTATCGCCTTTGGCGGGCGGGTGCTGGGCGATGAGAAGCCCAAGTATCTCAACTCGCCAGAGACCGCCGTTTTTCACAAGCAGAGGGAGCTTTACGGCTTATATGAATCGCGCAAGGCCAATCGCCAGCTCGACTACCTGCTGCTGGTCGAAGGCTATATGGATGTTGTCTCGCTTTTTCAATACGGGATTACCAGTGCTGTCGCAACGCTAGGTACCGCCTCGGGCATCGCGCATTTGGAGAAGATCTTCCGCTATACCGCCAAGCTGGTCGTTTGTTTTGATGGTGACGAAGCAGGGCAAAAAGCGGCGCAGCGGCTTCTGGATGTTGCCCTCCCGGCATTAAAGGATGGGCGCGAGGTTCGTTTCCTTTTTCTTGCAGATGGTGATGATCCGGATACAGCTGTCAGGCGTCAGGGCAAGGCCGCGTTCGAAAAGCGAATATCCGAGGCCCAGCCGCTCGAAGATTATATGTTTGAGCGTGCCGAAGAAGAACTGGATCTGGATACCCAATCGGGTCGAGCCAAGCTGGCTACAGTGCTGCTGCCGATGATCAAGCAGATCCCGGCCGGTATTTACCAGCAGAGCCTTTTGGCCCGCCTGGCTGATCTGTTGCACCTGCCGCTAGAGTTGCTCAGGGAGCAGTTAGACAAAACCACGTTACCCAGGTCCTACTCAGGTCGAGGCGAAGATGGGCGCCAGCAGCCCGGAGATCCGGGGCCAGGCGCGCAGGCGCGACCTGATGGTGATCAGGAGCAGGTGTCACCCAGGATCAATTCACCTGCCGATTTCTCGGCAGAGCCGGCGGTGCAAGCGCCAGATCCCGGTGACTTGCATTTGCGTTGGGCGACTTCGACCCTGATTCACTACCCGGCGTTGGCGCTTGAGGTGGCCTTGCCAGAGGGTCTTGCTCAGCCGGCAGCTGAGTTGAGCCCAGCCGCCACGCTTGTTGTGGAGATATATGAGCTGGTTAGGCGCCGGCACGAGCAATTCGGCAACGTACCGCCCACACCATCACTGATTGGTCATTGGCACGATCATGAGCTTGAGCCGCAGCTGATGAGCTGCATCGGGGCGGAGCGCCCTGTGGCGGAAACCATCGATGTAGCCCGGCAGGAGCTCGAGGAGATATTTTCCAATTGGCGCAAGCTTGTCCAGCGGCATCAGCAGGATCAGCGCTTCCTCTCACTCGGCGACAGCAACCAGCGAGCAGACAGCTTAACTGCCGATCAAATCGAATACCTGAAGTCGCTTGGAAAATCAGGCTGAACCCGGCTTATGGCGGGCAGATCGCCGGATTTGCCGACAAGAACCATGCAGATTGGATGCCAGAACCATGCTTCTGATCTTAAGAATAATCACACAGAAAGTGGGTGCTTACATTCAGCAAAAGGTCTTTTCCTGTTATAATTACCGGCTACTTTCAGGGCTGTCACCCGCGGCCCAATACCTTGCCGAAATCAAATAAAGCATACAGCCTTGAGCTCTAATGCACCTCGCTCGGTCAGGTCTCTAATAAAGTCGAGGTTCAGAGGTTGGTCGCCTCAGGTGTAGCACGCTGAGAAGCCATTTTGGAGTGACCTGTCAGGGAGTGCAACAAGCGAAAGGATCAGGGCGTCGACGATGCGCGTTGCCGAGTTTAGGCCAATGTAGCATCGCCGGGTAAAAAACGAACTCGAGAATCTATTTTTAAATTTGCGCCTTTTAAATTTGCGGCATTGCAGTGCTGATCGCGAATTTGGTGAGGTTTTGCCGGGCGTCGTCGTATTTATGCCGGTTGCACACTTTGCGGCATCGGCGTTGTCCAAGCTGTTGTCCAGGCTCGTAGTGCATGCCTTAGTGACACAGAACAGCTTGACGGTTTTAAAGTAGTTTTCTTAGAGCAATTATTTCAGAGTAATTATGTCTGACGAAAAACAATCCAGAATTAAAGAGTTGATCGCCAAGGGCAAAGAGCAGGGCTACCTCACTTACGCCGAAGTCAACGATCACCTCCCAGAAGATATCTCGGATCCGGATCAGGTCGAAGATATTATTCAGATGATCAATGATATGGGCATCAAGGTCTTTGAGCAGGCGCCAGATGCTGATGAGCTGCTTTTGGCTGATGATGACTCGACTGATGATATCGCCGCGGCTGAAGCTGCGGCTGCTCTTGCGGCGGTAGAGACCGAGGCGGGGAGAACCACTGATCCGGTTCGCATGTACATGCGAGAAATGGGTACGGTTGAGCTGCTCACGCGCGAGGGTGAGATTGCGATAGCCAAGCGCATTGAAGAAGGTATTCGCGAAAAGCTAGCCGCGTTAGCCTGCTTTCCGGATGCGGTGCAAGCCATTCTCGACGAATACAGTTTGGTACAGTCGGGCGAGCGAAAGCTTGGCGATATGCTTTTGGGCTATCTCGACCCGACAGATGCTGTCCCAACTGCTCAGGAGATTGCTGAGGCGCAAGCCGCCAAGACTGCAGCTGCTGAAAAAGGTGAGAGCACCGACGACAGCAATGACGCTGCTGACAATGGACCGGATCCCGAGCTCGCCGCTGAACGCTTTGAGGCGCTTGGTGCGCAGCTGGTTAAAACCGATCGATCGGTCAAACGCTACGGGCGCGATGCAGACTCTGCGAAAAAGAATCTGGCCGAGCTCGGCGAATTGTTCAAGTACTTCAAGCTCACTCCCAGAGTGATCGATCCTGTGATGGAGAGACCGCGCGAGGCCTTGTCTCAAATTCGCAGTCAGGAACGTGAGATCCTGAGTCTTTGCGTACAAAAAGCCAAGATGCCGCGCAAAGTGTTTTTGAAGTCTTTTGTCGGCAACGAAAAAGATAGCGCCTGGATGCACGAGATTATCCAGCAAGGTAGCGAGGATTACGCTCGCCGCCTGGGATCGATGATGGAGGCGATTGAACGCGCGCAAAGAAAGATGCTCGCCGTTGAGGAAGAGACAGGCCTCACAACCAGTGAGATCAAGGACATTAACCGCAAGATATCATTGGGTGAAGCCCGCGCGCGACGCGCGAAGAAAGAAATGGTTGAGGCCAACTTGCGTCTGGTAATTTCGATTGCCAAGAAGTACACCAATCGCGGCCTGCAGTTTCTGGATCTTATTCAGGAGGGCAACATCGGTTTGATGAAAGCCGTCGATAAATTCGAGTATCGTCGCGGCTATAAGTTTTCAACCTATGCCACCTGGTGGATTCGTCAGGCGATTACGCGTTCGATTGCTGATCAGGCTCGCACGATTCGTATTCCCGTCCACATGATCGAGACTATCAACAAGCTCAATCGAATCTCTCGTCAGATGCTGCAGGAAATTGGTCGTGAGCCAACGCCCGAAGAGCTGGCAGAGCGTATGGAGATGCCGGAAGACAAAGTGCGCAAGGTGCTAAAAATCGCGAAAGAGCCGATTTCGATGGAAACACCTATTGGTGACGATGAAGATTCGCACCTCGGTGATTTTATCGAAGATGTCACCGTCGACTCACCGGTTGACTCGGCGACCGATCAAAGCCTGCGTGACGCCACGACCGATGTGTTAGGTAGCTTGACTGCTCGCGAAGCCAAAGTTTTGCGCATGCGTTTTGGTATCGAGATGAATACCGACCATACGCTCGAAGAAGTTGGTAAGCAATTTGACGTTACAAGAGAGCGTATACGTCAGATCGAAGCCAAGGCTTTACGCAAGCTTCGTCATCCGTCACGGTCTGACCATCTGCGCTCATTCCTTGATGAATAGTTGAGTTAATAAAAAAACGCGCCGATCGGCGCGTTTTTTTATGCGCTCGATAAAATAATATCGGCGTATGTGATAGATTTGCTAGCGTAATGTTGAGATCGAGGGCCGTACCTTCATGAGCGCAATTCTGATTGCGATCTTCATCGTATCCCCAGCGCTGCTTATTCTATTGACTAGATATCAGCGCTGGGCTAATCGCATAGGCGTGATCCTGCTGTGTTACCTCTCAGGCCTTGCGCTTGGAGGTTCGGGTCTTCTACCGCAATCACTTGCTACGGTGCAGCAGGGGCTGATGACGGCTGCTATTGCACTAGCTATCCCGCTGTTGCTCTTTGGGATGGACTTGAAGCAGTGGCGTAGCAAAGCCGGCAGTGCGGCGCTCTCGATGCTGTTTGCGGTGGCAGCAGCCGTATGTACGGCTACCGCTTTGTATTATATGTTTCGCGCCGAGGATCCCGCGCGAGCTGCCGACATGGCGGCGCTTGTGACCGGCGTTTACACGGGTGGCACACCCAATCTCGCCGCTGTGAAGGAAGCGTTAGATATCTCGCACAGCCTTTTCATCGTCGTGCATAGCATCGATACGCTGGCGACTGGCATTTACCTACTGTTCTTGCTCTCAACGGTACCGTTAATTCGGCGATATCTTGGCAAACGTGAACGGCTAGTGGTTGATGGTTCCGGTGGCGAGGAAGAGGGTGCGATGGGCGCAGAGTCCGAGGACTATATAAGCCTGCTTAAACCCTCTAGCATTCCGCAGTTGGCGTGTTCAATTCTGCTCTCTCTGCTGGTCGTTCTGGTCTCTTATGTTTTGGCCTACACGTTTTCAAACTTTCTGGGCATCGGAGACAGCAGTGCGATTTTTATTGTGCTTCTGACTTCTATCTCGATTTTGCTGTCGATCAACCGGCGCGTAAGAGAGCTGCGCTTTTCCTACCTGGCAGGTATGTACAGTATCTACGTATTCTGCTTAACGGTGGCTGCGATGGTGAGTTTCTCGGATTTCGTTGGCATTGATTTCGACACGGTCATTTTTGTATTTGCTGCGGTCTTCGGTACCATGTTCCTGCACATGCTCTTCTGCAAGCTGGCGGGCGTTGATGCCGACACCTTTATGGTAACCTCGGTGGCAGCGATCTGTAGCCCGCCATTCGTGCCGATGATCGCGAGAGCATTGAATAACTCGCAGGCAATACTCTCAGGCATGGCAGCAGGGATCTTAGGCTACGTGTTGGGCAGTTATCTGGGCATTGCCGTCGGCCTTGCGCTGCGCAGTGTCCTGTAGGTGGACGATCAGTCCGATAAAGCTTGCTGAGCGGCTTGTGCGGCAAGATAATAATCGCAATCAATCATTCGAGTCGCCGATATGACAAATCATAAACCTCTACCTGAACAGGGCCTTGAAGAGTCCGAGATCTTTGCCCAGCTTGGGGCGTTCAAAAAAGATGATCCCGCCTATAAGAATGGAAAGCTCTGGAGCCTGGTTTATTACCTCGATGAGCAGCACCAGGACTTTTTGAAAGAGACCTATCACACCTTCCAAAGCGAAAACGGGCTGAATCCTGGTGCGTTCAAAAGCCTGAAGAAGATGGAGAACGACATCATCAGTGCTATGGCCGATCTTCTGCATGGCACCGAGGAGGTATGCGGCGTTGTCACTAGCGGTGGAACGGAGAGCTGCCTTCTCGCAGTCAAGACCTACCGCGATCGCGCGCGAGCCAAGCTTGGTATTAAACGGCCCGAAATGATTATCTCGGCGAGCGCGCACGTCGCCTGGTTCAAAGCTGCCGAGTACTTCGACGTCAAAATAAGGCTAGTGCCCCTGCTTGAGGATATGACGCCCGACCTCAACAAGTTAAAGAAATTCGTCAATCGCAATACGATCATGATCCTTGGGGGCGCCCCCGAGTATCCGCATGGAACTATCGATCCGATTGAAGCAATGGGCGAGATAGCTCAGTCCAGGGGGATTGGCTTGCACGTAGATGCCTGTGTCGGCGGCATGATTATGCCCTTTATCGAGATGAACGGTGAAGACGTCCCGCGCTGGGATTACCGTGTGTCAGGTGTTACTTCAATTTCGGCGGACTTACACAAATACGGATATGCATCCAAAGGTGCATCGACCATCACTTACCGCAGCATGGATTATCTGCGGCACCAGATGTTTGTCTATGAGGATTGGCCTGGCGGCGTCTTTGCATCAGCGGGCCTTCTGGGTACAAGGCCGGGCGGTGCTTACTCTGCTGCATGGAGCAGCATGCAGAAAATGGGCAAGGCCGGCTATCGCGAACTTGCCGCGCAAACTGTCGATGCTGCAACGCGGCTCAAAGAGGGAATCGAAGCCATAGAGGGGCTGGCGGTAATGGGGAGGCCCATTGGCCCCATTTTCTCTTACCGATCGGTTGATCCGGCTGTCAGTATCTATGCCGTCGGTGATCAGATGGATGCCCGTGGCTGGAGCGTTAATCGAAACCAGTTTCCGGAAGGCTTGCACGCCATGGTGACGGCGCAGCACGCTCATGTTGTTGACGATTATCTAGCGGACCTCAGGGAATGCGTCGATATTGTGAGGGCTAATCCGGAACTGGCCGAGCAGGGCAGCGCTGCAACCTATGGAATGATCGCCCATGTGCCGCTGCGTGGTCAGGTCAGAAAGCAGGTGCTCGATATGTTTTCCAGCCAATACCAGGCGGGTGGCGCAGAGATGAATCTTGCCGGAGCTGGCGCAGAAGCTGCGGGCAGTAAAAGTTTGTTAGATAAGGCAGTTGGCTGGTATGTGCGGCGACAATCGCAAAAAGGCCGATAGCGCGAGTGTGTCGTTTACTCGTTAGTAAAATTAAAGGAAGGGGTAAGAGCAATGAATGTGTTTGATGATAATAGCCTGACCATTGGTGAAACACCCTTGGTCAAGATCAACCGAATCAGTGGCGCCAATATATATGCCAAGTTGGAAAGTCGTAACCCGGCTAACTGCGTAAAGTGCCGAATTGGCGCAAGCATGATTTGGGAGGCGGAAAAGTCGGGTGCTCTAAAGCCTGGCATGGAAATCGTTGAGCCGACGAGTGGTAACACCGGCATTGCCCTGGCATTTGTGGGTGCGTCGCGCGGCTATAAGGTAACGTTAGTCATGCCACATTCCATGAGTCTTGAGCGCCGACAGCTCATGAAAGCCTTTGGTGCAAATCTGGTGATCACCGACGCTGCCAAAGGTATGAAGCTCTGTATAGACACCGCCAGGCAAATGGTTGAAGAGTCGCCCGATACCCGTTGGATGCCCAGCCAGTTCGATAACCCGGCCAACCCGCAGATCCACTTTAACACCACTGGGCCTGAAATCTGGGAAGATACTCAGGGTGAGATCGATATACTTGTTAGCGGCGTTGGAACCGGCGGAACGCTGACCGGCATTTCGCGCTATATCAAGCAGCAGGAGGGCAAGGCGATTACCACGGTCGCTGTTGAGCCCGATACGACCACCATGATAACCGCTGCTTTCAAGGGCGAGGAACCGGAGCACGCACCGCATAAAATTCAGGGCATAGGAGCAGGCTTTCTGCCGCCTAATCTGGATATGGCAATGGTCGATCAGGTCGAACGCGTAAGCGGCGAAGAAGCGATCGTCTGGGCACACAAGCTGATGACGCAGGAGGGAATTCTGGCAGGTATATCCTCGGGCGCTGCCATGGCAATAGCCGATCGCGTTTCCAAACAGCCCGGTAACGAGGGCAAAAATATTGTTGTTATCCTGCCCGATTCTGCCGAGCGCTACCTTAGCACGCCGCTATTTGAGGGCATGTTTGGCGAAGGCGAAACCGAGCAAACGGCAATGAGTGACCTTGAGGCGCTTACAGCATCACCAGCCTGATTCACGCAAATTACCGTATTGGAAATTGCTTGCCGCGCACTTATAATGCGCGACCCTGCGTACCGAGCTAGCAACAAAAACACCTAAGTCGTTTGGACGCAGAGATTTGTGCCTCTGGCGAGGCGCGCGATGAGAGAGTAAAGGAGCATACATAAAGTATGTGACTGATCGATTGAAGAGCAGCAACGCGGCCAGGGGTGCAAAGATCAAGTACAAAATGGGGCCCGTAGCTCAGTTGGTCAGAGCATCCGACTCATAATCGGCAGGTCGAAGGTTCAAGTCCTTCCGGGCCCACCATCCCCTTCCTTTCATAGACTTATAACACCTTGAGCATTCGACTCTATGGGCCGTTCGTCCGACCCATAGTCGGCAGGCCTCTCCTCCGAGGGCTGACAAGACTAGCAAGTTCTGATATCTTCTAATCCCCCTTGGCTCCTAAATGGAAATTAGGAGTATCATAGTGAACAAGATAATAATTCTCATCGCTGCCATGGCGATGTCTTCTTATTCTGCAGCAGCATTACATATCCGAGACCTTGACGGTGATTGGTCTAATGGTCATGAGGGTGTATATGACGATGTGCTGGATATAACTTGGTTAGCCGATGGCAACCTAGCATCAACCAATACTTTTTCTGTAACTGGCATTGATCTCCAAGGCCCCTTAATAGGTTTTATGAGTTGGTCAACTGCTGAAACGTTTGTTGATGCAGCAAACAGTTATAACGGTTCGGGTTACCTCGCAGTAGATAGCTGGCGCCTGCCAACTGCATCAGGTTGCTTAGGTTTCAATTGCGGCAATTCCACTGCAGCTTCTGAGGATGAATTTGGGTATCATTTTTACCAGAACTTTGGCGCTAGTGTGGGAAATTCAATTCTAGAGGGAACAAAGACCTACAATATCAACTTGTTTAATAACGTTAAAACCTTTGGCTATTGGCTGGGAACTGAGCAGACTGAGGATACAGCGTATACGTTTGATGTTAGTCCAACTAGTGGCGGTGGAAACCAGGATTGGGATTTTAAATGGAATACACTAAACGTCTGGCTTGTTGCGGACGGAGATCATGGAGCTTCTGTTGTTCCTATTCCTACTACGGTCTGGCTTTTCTTGTCTGCACTGGGTGGATTGTTAGGAGTTAAACGCTATAGAGCAACCTGAGCAATAATAGACTCAGCAATTGGCCTAAATCGCAGCAGTACGAGCAAACGGGTACTATCTAAACCCGAAAATTGACCCCAACCCAGCTACGGTTCGGTTTCAGCTCGGCGGACCACCATCAAACTTACTAGATACCCATAGAAAAAAGTCAACCCGGAAGAAAAATTATTCGCTGTCGGGTTCGGGTATGTTTCGGTTTCGGTCTAAGGGTGACCATCTTCAGGAATAAATCGTTACCTTTCTTGAGCTTATGGAGTTCGGTTCTTATTGTTAGCTGGACTCATAATCGGCAGGTCGAAGGTTCAAGTCCTTCCGGGCCCACCATTTACTACTCACTGATCTCCTTTTTGACAACAAACCTTCAACTACGGATACCAATCACTAATGGCAGACATCGACTTATCAACCAATGAATTAAAAGCATCCTACGGCGTAGGGCTTCAAATGGGGCAGCAACTCAAGTCGATGTTTGAGCAAGTCTCTCTCGCAGCGGCGGTGGCAGGTGTCAAAGATGGTTTTAACAACCAGCAGCCGCGCGTTAATCCCGATGCGATCAACGAGGCGTTTCGCGTTATCCAGCAAGCAGCAGAAGCTGAAGCCGCCGCCAATGCCGAGAAGTATGCGAAGGAGGGGGAAGACTTTCTCGCTGAGAATGCAAAGCGCGATGAGATTACCGTTACAGATTCCGGCCTACAGTATGAGATTCTGGATGCGGGTAGCGGTGACAAACCTTCGGCTAGCTCGACGGTTAGAACTCACTACCGAGGCACGCTCATCAATGGCGAAGAGTTCGACAGCTCTTACAGCAGGGGAGAGCCGACAGAGTTCCCGGTTAATGGTGTGATTGCAGGTTGGACCGAGGCTTTGCAGCTGATGCCAGTGGGTTCTAAATGGAAGCTTTATATTCCCTATCAGCTCGCCTACGGTGAGCGTGGTGCGGGTGGCGCTATCGGCCCTTATCAGGCGTTAATTTTTGAAATCGAGCTTATCGCCATTCTTTAGACGCCGCGATCTACGTTCGAGAAATTGGCCTTGAAAAAGCTGCAATTAATGCTGCGCGGGCCTATACCGCTGGCATCTTCATCAAAAGACTTCCGGATCTCTGGTGACTGATTGCATCGGCCGCCAGAGATTGCTCTCTACCTCATAGGGAGTTGAGGAAGTCTAACAGTGCGTCCTTATCGCTTTGAGACAGCGCATCATACGCTGCCTGTGATGCGGCGGCTTCGCCTCCGTGCCACATGATGGCTTCCTCAATCGTTCTAGCACGGCCATCATGCAGATAACCGATACGATTAACATCGTTAGGATCGATAGGTTGCGTTACCGAATCGTTAGCCTTAACGTCACCCAGCATCACGCTTCGTGCATGCCCTAATCCCCATAGCGGCGCAGTACGCCACTCTGCGCCATTGGCGCTACCTTCACCAAGGCTGTCTGCCAGGCCAGGCCCCATATCATGCAGCAACATATCGGTGTACGGGTGAATGGTCTGGTTACGCAGCTCGTTCAACGGGTGATAGGCACTTGTGGTGTAGGTGTCTCGGTGACAGTTCTCACAGCCAATGTTATTAAATATTGTCTCTCCAGCGGTCTCTGCGTAGTCGCGACGGGCGCCGACACCGAGCAGGCCAATGTATTTAACAAGGACTTCCAGATCTGCATCAGATAGCTCGGCGCCGGAGGAGCCGCAGCTTGTTTGTGCACTACCGCAGTCAGGATTTGGAAGTACGCTTGTCATAACCCCAATGTCGGTATTCAGTGCTGATGCGACCTGATGTTCCAGGCTTGATGTCGATGCTTTGTAACCGAATCTGCCCAGACGCGACACGCCAGTCACGGGATCAATGACCTGCGATGCGCGGCCTGAAATACCATCGCTGTTGGAATCAGTCGGGTCTTCTCGTTCCAGAATTTGTGATTCTGGTATCGCTTCCAATAAGCCCATGCCCACCAGTTGAGGTGCAATCCTCGCCGAGAACCTGGCAGGTGCCCCATTGGTAAAGACATAGTTCGGTGAGCGCAGACCGTTGGGTAGATCCGTCCACGGGCCAAGGGTGACATCGCCTTCACTGCCAGCGCCGGTTTGATTCGGTTGCAGCACGCTGCCGATTGCGGGGTCTGGATTGCCACTGCTGTCGCCGACCTTGAATACCCATTTATCGAGATCCTGGCCAACATCTGCGACCAGGGCGCGGCCGTTGCGAACGTGGCAGTTGGCGCAGGACGTGTTGATGTAGTGATTGCCAGCCTTGCCAACCTGCTGCGGCCATATTGGATTTTCGTCGCGCTCGTCGTGGCTGCCATCAATGAAGTTCGTGTGGTGAACACGTCGACCTTCAACAAATGGCTGTGCATTGATATGGCTTAAGTTGGTTGCCATTTGCATAAAGCGGCCAGCGGGCTCTTCGCTGTAGTTGTAGCCTAGCGTGGTGGCGCCGCCCAGCAAGCCAGCTGCAGGAATGGGTGTGCCGTCGTTGACGCTGAAGGCATTGTTAACCCCGCGTTCCCATTCAAATGGAGCAAGACCTGGCGTGCCGATGACGTAGACATAGGAGGTGCCGTAGTAATTCAGGCGGGTCCCTGAAGGTGGATTCAGCAGAAACTGGCTGATCTCAAACTCCATATTGACGCCAACCTGAAGCGGTTCATTGAAGGTCGCGACATTCTTCCATTGCTCGGTAATGTCGACGGTGTATTTGTATTGGATGCCTGAGTTGCTAATTTTATTGAAGTCGTCGTCGAAGGTTCCGCTATCAACCTCCACCGCAGTTGGGTTGAAGTGGAATTGTCCGGTTGTGGTCACGCCCGAGAACCACACTCTAAACTCCCTCGCGCCAAGTTGGGCTTCGGTGATATAGGTTGCTCTGATCAGGCTAGTACCGTTGGGTACGTGATCCTCCAGCTGGATGCGCGCAGTACGGTAATGCCAGTACTCAGCGAGATAGTGATCATAGTGATCCCAGTTGGTGCCACCGTAGTAGCCAATGTCCTTAGCGTGCCTGTCGCGACCGCGGTCGCCAAAGCGAGTGACGACGACGCCGTCTCCGCGCACAAATGAGGTCACCGGCTCCAAGACTGTTGTCGCATCAAACAGTGGCGTGTAGAGCTGGGTGTAGGCAACGATATGCCATGACCCATTCAGGTTGTCTCCATTGGTCTCTCCCGCCGCGTTATCGCCTGCGTAGTAGTAGAGAGGCCGACCATTATGAGTTGCCTGTATCGAGTTGTCGTTGCGAACGATTGTACCCAGGTCGTTGACACCGGTTGCAACGCCATCGGTAACTAACACAGGCGGCCATGCGGTCGCGCAGCTACCGTTACACGTGCTGGTTCCTGGCGCGGCGAGGTCATCATCGAAAACATACAAGGCGAAGCCTGGCTGACTGCCGCCGGTGCCGCCAACCAAAATGCCATTGACCGACGAGACCTCATTGACGGGTATCACAACGATACATCCTGTGCTATCGACAACAGAGTTCGCAGGCGTGTTCGGACAGAGGTCTGCGCTGTCGGGCACCCCATCGTTATCGGAGTCAACAACAACACAACCTGTCGCATCTACCGTGCTGCCTAGTGGAGTGTTGGGGCATTGATCATTCGCATCGTCAACACCGTCGCTGTCGGAGTCTGGACAGCCGTTGGCGAACACTGCGGTTCCAGGCGGGGTTCCAGCGCATTGATCTGCTGAGTCATCAATACCGTCCCCATCCTCATCGGCTGCTGCCAAGCCATACACTTCGATTTCCCAGATAGAGTAGCCGTAAACACTCGTACGGGTAGTGCCGTACATGCGCAGGTACTGGTAGCTGCCTGTGAGAGCGACGGTATCAGTTCGGTTACCAAACTGGCCGCCTGTTTCATAACTAATCGTCGTCCAGTTAATGCCATCAACCGACCCCTGCATCTCATAAGTCGCGGCGTTAGCGGCTTCCCAATGAATAATGGTTTCTGTGAGCGCATAGGTGGCCCCTAGATCAAGCGCGAGCCATTGGGGGTCGCCCTGAAAACCGTCGGTGCCCCAGCGTGAGCTCATATTGCCGTCGTAAGCTTTGTCGGGGCCGAAATTGCCGGTGCCATTGCTGGCGGTCGCGCTTGCAATGGTAAGCAGCTGCGGCATTGGCGGTGGCACAGGAATCTCGGCGACCAATTGGATGCGTGTCGCTGAGCCACCCATCAACGCAAATGGAGCAAACGCTAATATCCCAACCGCCAACGTTGTGGCGTGTCGACGTTGCATGCTCTTTGAGCCAAAACCGGCGAACAGCGCCGCCAGTGCTGCTAAGCCCAGTGCGCCAAGCATCGGTACATTCATTTCAATAACTGGATCGCCCGGCAATGAATCGGCGCTATTGGGGTTGGAGCCAAAGGCTGTTTCCAGCGAGTCGCTGACGCCGTCGCCATCGCTATCAAGACCACCGGGATCAGGCGATGGTATGCCGACGCCAACAAAACCCTGTGCTGATGGAGCAGTGGCGACCACTTCGAGTGGCACGCTAATCTCGACGTCAACGGCTTGACCGTTCACCGTTCCCGAGACGGTGATGCCAAGGTCGCCGACTGCGCCGATCATCGCGGAGGGGGCAACCGCAAAGTCGACTGCTGCGAGGTCGCTGCCTCCCGCCGCCACCGATGCAGGCACAATGCTCGCGCTTGCGCTCGTTACGATACCAGGCGCCGTGCTGTTCACGCTGATCGCATCGTAGCTGTCGCCCGCGTTTAAATTGCGAAGCAATATGTAGACGGTATTGTTAACGCTATCGGCTTCGACATCGTAGGCAGTGACTGATGCCGGCGCGACTAAGCTGCAAATGCTCCAGAAAATAAACAGGGCGTTACGGATAAAAGTGGAAGGCATGAGCTTGGTTCCTGCGGTGTAATTCTTATGGTCGGCCTATCTATAACGCCTAAGGGATTTTTGTAACGCCACTAAATTCCATGGAAGCGAGGCAAATAAACACCATCTTGTGACCTTTCATTATAGACGCCGCGTTATGCAAGGTTCTATGCAGCACTGATAACTCCTAGATGAAGCGGTCATCCTGTAAGTTAAAGCCCTTAACGGCGTTATGCTAGCGCGGAGAATCATCGGGTTTTGCCCGCGAACCCTGCTCAACGGCATTGCATCAGAAAACAGTTGTTCGCTCTCGCCAGAGGGAACGCAGGCGCTATAGCGCTGTGAGTTTGATTCCGTCACTTAACGGGTTAGACTCGATCTGCGTGGAACAGTAAATTGCAGGTAAATTATGGCGAGTGAAACCATCTTAATAACAGGCGCAACCGGCAAACAGGGCGGGGCGGTGATCAATGCGCTGATCGAAAGCGCCCCGGACGACGTTGCGCTGAGAGTATTTGTGCGTGATGCCGCAGCGGATTCCGTTAAGGCTTTAGCAGCCAAAGGTGTAGAAGTCGCCGTCGGCGATATGGACGACCTGCCGAGTGTCGAGCAAGCTCTCGAGGGGGTGAGCCGTGTTTTTCTGTTGACGCGCTTTAATTTAATGGCCGGCGAGAGCCCATCCGATGAGGCTCGGCGTGGCCTGAACTTTGTCGAGGCATTAAAAAAACAGGACGGCCTCAGACAGATACTTTATTCGACTCTGCCCTTCGGCGAAAACTATGATGAAGGCGAAGGAAAGCACATCATTCAACAGGCTCTGGTTGACGCCGGGTTACCGGTAGCAACCGTACTACCGTCTTTCTATCTGGAAAACTTTATCGATACCTGGCCTGCCGTTCGCAAAGATGACGCCAACGATTCGCAATTAGTTTGGGGCTGGCTGCCGTCTGATAACCCTTTGACTATGCCGCACGTTGCCATCCGCGATTTCGGAGTTGCTGTTGCTGCGATGCTATGTGCCGAGCCTAAAGAAACACTCGGTAAGCATCATACGATGATAAGCAGTGATTTATCGCTCGAAGATTTCATTGCCCAGCTGGCGCAAAAACTGGATGTTCAAATCGATTATGAGCCGATGACGAAGAACGCGCTCAAAAATTTGATGTTCCCGCCTGCGATTGTAGAAACGTTTCGCTACTACGGAGAGCTATGGAATCAACGGCAGGGCGGCACAATGGAGGCATTTCAGTGCCTCTTGCCAGGCGTCGATACCATACCCGAGGCCATGGCTGAGACCCAGCGATGGTGCCAGGGCAACTTACAGTCTATCGATAGCTGGCTTGAAGAAAACGAAACGGCACTGGCGCAATACGGCGAACAAAAACAGCTTATGGGTATGGCTTTTGCGCATGCGGTTGCAAACGGTTAATGCTGTATTGGCATTCAAACGATACAGGCTAAATTAAGGCAGTGAGTGTGAATGCACTGTTTTTTGAAGGTAGACGATTTAGAAAAAGCATAAGCTCGCCAATGCTTCGCACGCCGTATCTTGTATCGAGCCATCTAAGATGCGAAACAAGGCAGTTTGAATAGCGCTAGCTTGAGAGGCTCTTGGTGCTATCAGCGATACTGTCGTTCGATGCTATCGAAGCGCCGCCACTGCGATAACGCTGACGGGTTTCATCGCTCCACTTGTCGACTTCATCGCGGCTAAAATCCCAGGTGAGTCCGCGCTCTACACCCGGCCGTGCTCGAACGCGCTCTACCCAATCGACAACATTGCTATGGCCAGTGATATCGATCTTGCTCCATTTCCAGCCACGCACCCAGGGGTAAGATGCAATATCAGCGATAGTAAAATGCTCTCCGCAGATATAAGACTTACCTTCCAGCTGCTTATTAAGCACGGTTAGAAGCCGCTGCGCCTCGTTGTTAAAGCGCTGCAGTGGGTGCGCTTTTTGTTCTGCCGGGACGTCATCCATGTAACGTGTATAGCTCAGTTTATTGCCAAAGTTTGGACCCAGATTCGCCGCCTGCCAAAACAACCACTGAATCACTTCCCATCTGCTCTCATCTTGTGGAAGCAGTGAAGACGGAAACTTTTCAGCGAGGTACAGCAGAATAGCGCAACTCTCCATGAGGGTTTTGTCACCGTCTCGGAGCCCCGGTATTTTCTGGTTTGGACTGACGGCTGTGAAAGCGTCTGTGAACTGATCCCTATTAAATAGATCAACCACTTTCAGTTCGATCTCTGGCAGTGCGACGCCCGCTTCCCGAAGCTCCTCAATCATGATGGTGATCTTCCAGCCATTGGGAGTAGGGGAAGTCCAGAGTTCCATGCTCACGATTGGGCAACCCTCAGCTGAGCCAGAAAATCCATTTTTCCGAGCGGTACGCCATGTTGACGGAGCATGGTATAAGTCGTTGTCGAATGAAAATAAAAGTTGGGAAGTGCGAATGAGAGTAGAAAACCTTCGCTGGTAAAAGGAATCTCCATGCCGCCCATCTTGAAAATAACGGGCTTTCCAGTAAGGCTATTAATGTCCTCAGGTTTTAGTGCCTGCAGTTCATCAATGGCTTCGTTTACCAGTGTCTGGCAGGCTGCATAGTCCATATCCCTCATTTTAGGGGGAGGGGCGAACTCACCCGCCTTGACGCCCTTGATGGCGTTAAGCGATTGATGCCATACCGAAATAACCTGAAAGCTGAACGGAAGCATGTCGTCTCTCAATCTAAATTTCACTAGCTCGTCTAAATCTAGTGTGCCTGCCGCCGCCTGTTCCGCGCCTTTGTCGAGAACGCCCCTAACGCCGCCTAAAATTTGAAGGTATGAGGTGACGCTGGTTTCATACAGTGAAAGAGACATATAGAGTTTCCTTTTAATTGAAATGCTATCTGCAGATGGTTATAACGCTAAGCTTAAAGCGAATTACGGATAAGATCAAAAAGCGGGTTAACTCTCTCGATTAAAAATGAGTTGGCCCCCTGACTTTGAGAGCAATGCATTCTAATCATACCTGCGATGATTGCCATCGATCAGCTATCTGTAACTCTTTTCTAGTCTGGCTCCCATATGGCTTATTTCTGTTATAAGCTTCTTGGTTTTAAAGCCCAAATATAAAGGTGTTTAGCATGCCAAGAGTCAATTTAGAAGGAAGTTCGGCCATCGTTACCGGCGGTGCCTCTGGTATCGGTGAAGCAACAGCGCGACAGCTTGCGGCTGCCGGTGCCAAAGTGGTTGTCGCAGATCTAAACGAGGAAAAGGGCAGTCAGGTTGCCAGCGAAATTGGCGGCGTTTTCGTCAAGTGTGATGTCACTAAAACTGAAGACGCCGACGCAGCGGTCGCCGCGGCAGTCGCGCTGGGGCCGCTGCGAAGCTGCGTTAACTCAGCGGGTATTGGTTTGCCGGCGCGGACCATCGATCGCAACAACGAGCCAATGCCGTTAGACGGTTTTAGCGTCGTCATCAACATTAACCTGATTGGAACTTTCAACGTGCTCAGCCGTGCTGCAGCGGCAATGGCAAAAACCGAGCCTATGAACGAAGATGGCGCGCGCGGTGCGATCGTAAATATGGCTTCGGTAGCAGCGTTTGACGGGCAGATCGGTCAGGCGGCCTACTCGGCCTCCAAAGGTGGCGTTGCGGGAATGACGCTACCTATTGCACGCGATTTAAGTTCGGTTGGTATCAGAGTGAATACGGTCGCGCCCGGTTTGATCGACACACCAATCTACGGTGAGGGCGAACAATCCGAGGCATTCAAGGCCAAGTTGGGCGCATCGGTTTTATTTCCGCATCGCCTTGGTCATGCTGAAGAGCTGGCGTTCACGGTGATGGAGTGCATTACCAACCCCTATATGAATGCAGAGGTGATTCGCATGGATGGCGGGATCCGCATGCCTCCGAAGTAATTCGACGGCGCTGCAATCAATCAAGCGATTCGCTCAACTCGAATCGCTTGATTTTACCTAAAGGGTTACGCGGCAGTGCGTCAAACAGGACGATGCGCTCGGGTAGCTTAAACTTGGCCAGTCCTTTATCAAGTAACCAGGCTTGTAAGGATTCTAAAGTCGGAGCGGCGCTTCCGGGCGCCATCACCATACAAGCACAAATCTTCTCGCTCAGTCGCTCATCCGGGTAGGCACATACTGCAGCCTCGAGTGCATCGGGGTAACTTTCCAGAAGTAGATCAATTTCTGTGGGTGATATTTTCATGCCACCGCGATTGATAATGTCTTTGCAGCGGCCGACGATTCGATAGTATTCATCATGTTCGCCACAGATCTCAACAAGATCACCGGTTCGAAAAAAACCTTGCGGGTCAAACACGTCTTTATTGTCATGCTCTAGATAGCCGTCGAAGACAGTGGCGCCCTTAACAAGCAGCTCGCCTCGCTCACCCTTGTTGCGTTTGACCTCACCGGTTTCAGGATCGGCGACTTTAGTGGTAGAGAATTGACTGTCCTCAGGCTTTTTGAACATGCCGGCACGGGTTTCTGCATCAGGCGCGTTCTCGGGCGTCGCGTAAAGGGCGATACCTTCATTGGAGCCATACATGTTGACGACTTCTATGCCAAACTCTTCGCGAAAGGTTTTGATCATCCACGGTGCTAAAGGAGCGGAGCCGGAGGCTAAGGTCCGGATTGAATCAAGCTCTAGCTGGCGCCAGCTTTGCGGGTTCTTCGCGAGCTGATTAAGCATGGCAGGTGGGACCACCGTATAGCTGACCGATTCCTGTTTGAGCTGCTGCAGAAAGATCGCAGGATCAAACGGGTGATGCAGAA
The DNA here is from genome assembly GCA_964504585.1 of uncultured Pseudomonadales bacterium. GTDB lineage: Bacteria > Pseudomonadota > Gammaproteobacteria > Pseudomonadales > UBA7434 > UBA7434. The sequence continues at coordinate 159,527 of CAZDEW010000001.1, forward strand.
ATAGCGGGCAACCGAAGAGCAATGCGGGCACTAACAGGCCGCCAATGGCCGCCATGTTGACCAGGGGGAATGGGCATAGCAAGCGATCATTGAAATTAACGCTAGCCGCAGTTGCAGAAGTCCTACCGCTCGCTAACCACATATTGTGCGAGCGTGGAACGCCTTTGGGACTGCCTGTTGTGCCCGACGTCCAGACAATGGTGAGTATCTGATTGGCGTCTTTAGCGCAGGTAAAACCAGCCTTGTTCACAGGATCAAGTGATACGCCTTCATCCTGTTTCAAAACGAGACCGGCGCCAAACTCCAGTACGTTTACCTCAGGGAGAGCGGCTCGCGCATTAGCGGCAAGTGGTAGCTCTTTGAAATGTGGAAGACTAATGAAGAGCTTTGGCTTCAATGCCGATGCCGCTAGCTGCAGCTCGTGCGCACCATACTGAACGGGAAGTGGCGAGACTATTGCGCCAAGCTTACTCAGCGCGAAATAGCAAACAACCAGCTCGACGATATTGGGTAACTGGACAATGACCTTGTCACCCGATGCTATACCTTGCTTGGCAAGCTGCTCAGCAAGGTTGGTGCTAGCTGCATCCAGCTCGCTCCAATTAAGCGACTGCGGCTGGTCTCCGGTTAACGTTTCGCGGTTAGGCTGGTCAACCACGGCGAGCGAGTTTGGGTTTTGTTGTGCCCAGTGCGCCAGCATCGCGTGCAGGGTATCGCTTCCCCAGTCACCCGATTCTTCCAGTTGTCTAATTCTTGTTTCGCTCGATGTTTTCATCTGACTTTAATGCTACCCATAAACTGGCAGCCTTCGACACTACTCTAACCGTTCTTGCTTTTAAAAATTAATTTCATGACAATGTTTTACAAGCCTTTCCTGTATCTAGGTGTTCTACACCTTCAGGGTGATGCGGTAAGGCCCATGTTTCTGATATTTAATCGACGGTTCAATAGTCAATAATTTTTCTCTTTTGAATACTGCTGCTAACAATACCAAGCGCATACGAACTTGCTCGATTTGGCGCTCACTAGAAATCGTCGGCGATACGCCAACACTGCTTATTATGCAAAGCTACTGGCTTGGCGCACGGCGATTCGATGAGTTCTGCCAGCAAACGGGCCTTCTCAAATCCTTGGTCAGTAATCGGCTTAAGCGCCTCATAGACAACGACTGTATCGTAAAAGTTCGCTATAGTGATCGGCCGACTCGCTATGAATATAAGGCCACAGAGCGTTTTATAGACTTTTTCCCGCTGGCGCTGGCAATGCTGTACTGGGAGCGCAAGTGGAGCAAGAAACGCGATGCGATCAGCGTTACGCTCACGCACACAAGCTGTAGTCAGATTTCTGAACCATTTCCCGCTTGCGGCACTTGTGAGCAGGCGATTGACCCCCACGATGTCAGCTGGCAGCCAGGCCCCGGTGTCGGCATGATGGATGCCCACTATAGTCCCCGTCGACGCCAGTCCAGTGCGGTTGTCACCGATACGCGGTTATTTGACGAAGTTGTTGGAATTGTCGGGGATCGTTGGTCGGCGCTGGTCCTTCGCTCGCTTTTTATGGGGGTTAATCAGTTTCAAAGCTTGCTGCAAGATACCGGCATGGCGACTAATATTCTTACCGATCGACTGAATGCATTGTCTAGCAGCGAGATCATTTATCAGTCAGGCGTCGATGGTGACCAGCGGCAAATTAAGTATCGGCTGACGGAAAAGGGCAGCAATATTTATCCGATAGTTATTCTACTGCTGGCCTGGGGTGACAAATGGAAGCCGGTTCCAGAGGGGCCGCCACTGTTGCTAACGCACAAAAGCTGTGGCAGCCCACTGGCAATCAAAATGTTGTGCTCGGCCTGCAAACAGGAAGTTCATGCGTCGGCCACGGAATTTCGCGTTGAGAGCCGTTGCTAAGGGAACCTCTGATTTATTCCATGATGGCCGAGCCAGAGACTTTTGCAC
>CAZDEW010000002.1:0-105468 GCA_964504585.1 uncultured Pseudomonadales bacterium
GCGCAAAAGCAGAAGTACCTGCCAGGACTGGTAGATGGCAGCTCAATAGGTGCTCTTGCTATCAGTGAGCCGGGCGCGGGCAGTGACGCCGTTGGTATTACGCTGCGAGCAGAAAAAAGTGGCGACAAGTACTTGCTTAATGGTTCCAAGTGTTGGATTACCAATGGCCCCGACGCGGATGTTTTTGTGATTTATGCCAAAACCAATCCTGAAGCGGGCTCCAGAGGCATTACCGCATTTATCGTGGAAAGAGATTTCAAAGGCTTTTCCACAGGTCCCAAGTTTGACAAGCTCGGAATGCGCGGCTCCAATACCGGCGAATTGTTTTTTGATAACTGCGAAGTGCCAGAAGAAAACGTGCTTGGCGGCGAAAACAATGGTGCCGCGGTGATGATGAGTGGGCTCGACTACGAAAGAGTAGGGCTTGCGGGTATATCCACCGGCATTGGGCAGGCCTGTCTCGAGACGGTTCTACCCTATGTACATGAGCGTAAGCAGTTTAATCAACCGATCGGAGAGTTTCAGCTTATTCAGGGTAAGCTCGCCGACATGTATACCAAGCTCACCTCGTGCCGCACTTTTCTTTACTCGGCGGCGAAAGCCTGTGATCGCGGTGATTGCACGCGAAAAGATGCAGCGGCGGTCATTCTGATTTGTGCGGAAACCGGCACACAAATGTCACTCGAGGCTATCCAGATTCTAGGTGGAAATGGCTATACCTACGATTACCCAACCGGTCGATTTTTGCGTGACGCCAAGCTGATGGAGATTGGCGCCGGGACTTCTGAAGTACGCCGCATGCTGGTGGGGCGTGAATTGTTTAACGAGAGCAAGTAGGCCGGTGCAGCGTAATGACTGAAGTAATTAAGATTGCCAACTGTAGCGGTTTCTACGGTGATCGCCTCTCCGCAGCAAAATCCATGGTCGTTGGTGGCCCAATCGACGTCTTGACCGGCGATTATCTAGCTGAGCTGACCATGGCTATTTTGCATGGACAAAAGTTGCAGCGGGATACGGGCGGCTACGTCGGCACTTTCCTCAAGCAGGTTAAGGAAGTGTTGCAAAGCTGCGTAGAAAAAAATATCAAGATTGTGAGCAACGCGGGCGGGCTAAATCCTGCGGGCATGGCAGATGCCGTACGCGCGATTGCCGATGAACTTGGCGTAGAGGTAAACGTCGCCTATATCGACGGTGATGACTTGATGCCTAGAATGGCTGATTTTCAGGCACAGGGAGAGGCGTTCACCAATATGGATACCGGCGTTGCGCTGGCAGATACGCCAAACAAGCTACTGACTGCGAATGCTTATCTCGGTATCTGGGGTATTAAAGAAGCATTGGATCAGGGTGCCGATGTGGTGATATGTCCTCGAGTGACAGACGCTGCGGTTGTGATGGGCCCTGCTGCATGGAAATTTAACTGGGCCAGAGACGATTACGACGCGCTGGCTGGCGCATTAGCCGCGGGGCATATTATTGAGTGTGGGCAGCAGGTGACGGGTGGTAACTACGCGTTCTTTCAGGAAGTTAAGGATTTCAATAATCCCGGTTATCCAATTGCCGAGATTGAAGCCAGCGGTAATTGCACAATCACAAAACACCCCGGGACGGCAGGTCTGGTCTCAGTAGGAACGGTCACTGCGCAGTTACTTTATGAAATCAGCGATCCTGCGTATAAAAACCCTGATGTCATTGGGCATTTTGATTCACTGTCGATCGAGCAGGTCGGTGATGATCGTGTCTATGTGAGTGGCTGCAAAGGTTCCTCGCCGCCCGATACGCACAAAGTTTGCATAAATACGTTAGGCGGATTTCGCAACGGCTTTGAGATTCTCATTACCGGTCTTGATATTGAAGAAAAAACCAAGGTGTTGGTTGAGTCCTTCTTTCAAAATATCGGCGGCAGAGAGCAGTTTGACGATGTATCGGTTGAGCTCATTCGCTGCGATAAGGAAAATCCCCGTGTGAACGAAGAGGCTTTTGCCCGCTTGCGTATTATTTGTAAGTCGCACAATAAAGACTTGGTAGGCCGTCTGTTTAATGCAAAGTTGGTCGAGATGACGCTGGCAAATATTCCCGGTATCGGTCCTCTCACCCCTATCGGTAACGGGGCAAGTTTTCTTGCTTACTGGCCAGCGCTGATTGACAGTAAACACATTGTTGAAAACGTGTATGTCAATGGGGAGGTAGTAAAGGTCTTGCCCAGTAGTCAGATGGGCTGCAGCGGGTACCGGTACGAGGTACCCAAGGTCGACGTTGCAACATCCGATGCTGGCGATACCGTCACTATGCCACTGGGTCGGCTTTTTGGTACGCGCTCAGGCGATAAGGGTGGGTGTGCCAATATTGGAGTGTGGGCAAAGACCAACGAAGCCTACTCGTTTTTGTATCACTACCTGACGGTCGACAAATTGAAAGCGCTTATGCCGGATGCGGCACCATTCGAGGTGATTCGTTATGAGCTGCCCAACGTTAAGGCTTTGAATTTTTTTATTGTTGGCATACTAGGTGAGGGTGTGGCCTCATCCGTGCGCAGCGACCCGCAGGCAAAATCGATGGGTGAGTATCTGCGGGCAAAGCACATCGATGTGCCCGCGTCTTTGGTGACTCAGCAGGACTTGTCTTGATTTAAAAATCTGACGGTTAGATCGTCAATAATTTTCTAATAAAGCCCGCGGACTCTTTTTGCTGAGCCTGCATCACTAGCAAATCTGCAATCGTCGACTCGACTTGATCCGCTACTTTTTTGCGCAGACGCATTTGCGTTTTCTTATCAAGATCCATTCCCTGGTATTCACTGAGGTCCAGCGGTTTCCCAATGCCCAGGTAGGATTGAATGGGGCGCGGGATGGCGGTGCCAAAAAGCCCCTTGATAATCGGTGGTGTGACATCCGGGTGGCGCATCGCTTCTGGGACCCCCATTGAGATCAGCATTTTTCCCAGACGGGTTTCGTAAAAGTCCTCAGGTTCAATGTAACGGTCAAACCACTCATCGGGGCCGACCATCGCTAGCGGTACAATTGTATACCCGTGTTTGGCTGCCAGACGAATAAAGCCGCTGCGCTCTTTCCAGCGAAGTGTATAGCGATCTTTAACCGGCTTATTGGCTTCGTGTGCTCCGCCGGGAAAAACAATCATGCTTTTCTTGTTCTCCATCAATGCGGTGCAGACCTGTTCGTGACCAAGAGTGCCGCCAATGCCAATTAGCAGCTCGGCAAGCCCTTCTTTGCGAAAGAGAAAATCATCGCCAAGGCCCCGCGCACAGATACCGAACTCCTGATGGAGGATGGGCCCAAGAAAAAAGCCATCGAGTGCAAGCGTCGAATGGTTGCTGACAAACAGCGCAGGTTTTTTCGGCAGATTCTCGCTACCGATAACCTGCGGATTAAACATCAGCTTAATTAAAGGGTAGTAGCGACGAGAGAAATCCATGATTTTGCTTTCGTCTGCGTTAACGGTCTGATCGACAATGCGCTCAAGAAAGCCTTCATCGAGTTGCATTCTGGAGCGGCCGGCTTGTTTCTTTGTCTTTTGATTCACTACAGTTATCCTTTAGAACTCTTGGTAAGTCATTGCTGAATTTGCGTATTCGTCTGCTTGCCGCATTGCTCGGTTTAAAGCTCGATTCGGCTATCCGGAGCTGCGCGCCTAGAATCAGAGATGCTGCGCGCCTAGAACCAGAAGTGCTGCGCGTCGAGCGCCATCAGGTTGCTGGCGCCAGCTTCAATACCGGCTACCAGACTTTTGCTGCGAATTAAAATATGGTCAAAATAGAAGTTGGCGACATGGATTTTCGACTGGTAAAAATCGCTATCAGAATCACCCGCGTCTATTTTTTCTCCCGCTACAACGGCGGCTCTGGCCCAAAGGTAGGCCAGGCAGACGTAACCGGATAGCATCATGTAGTTGACCGAGGCCGCGCCCAACTCCTCGGGATCACGCTGCACATTGTGCGCAATGGTAGCCGTAACGGATTCCCACTCATCTACCGATGCCGCCAGTAACTTGATGAGCTTAGCGGCGTGCGTACTACTTTGCTCGTCGTGACAGAAGCTTCGGATTTGCTCGATGAACCTCTTTAAATTCGCGCCACCCGAGGCAAGTATTTTTCTACCCAGTAGGTCGTTCGCCTGAATACCGGTCGTACCCTCCCAGATGGTGCCAATGCGCGCATCGCGGTAGTTTTGCTCCACGCCCCACTCCTGAATATACCCGTGACCTCCAAAGCACTGGATCGCATCTTTTGCCGCTTCAAGCCCGGCTTCTGTGCCGAAGGCTTTACCGATTGGCGTTAACAAATCCAATAGCGCTTGTGCTTCTTCCCGGGCTTCCGCATCGGGGTGATCACTGACCTTGTCGAGCTGGAAGGCCATAAAGTAGTTGAACATCCGCGTGCCTTCGGCAAACGCTTTTTGCGTTAGCAACATTCGACGCACATCGGGGTGAACAATAATGGGATCGGCGGGGCCTTCCGGATTTTTAGCACCTGAAAGCGAACGCATTTGTAAGCGTTCTTGCGCATAGGCGAGTGATTTCTGCAAGCCCACTTCGGCATGCGATGTGCCCTGAATCGCGGCACCGATTCTGGCGGCATTCATGAACACGAACATCGCCTCAAGACCTTTGTTAGGTTTTCCAAGCAGATAACCGCGGGCGCCATCGAAGTTCATGCTGCAGGTCGGATTGCCGTGCATGCCCATCTTCTCTTCGAGGCCGCCGCAACTGACCTGATTGCGCGCCAGGAGATTGCCGGCTTCGTCGCTAATGACTTTGGGGATAATAAATAAAGAAATTCCTTTGGTGCCTTTCGGTGCTCCCTGAATCCTCGCAAGCACGATGTGCACAATATTTTCTGCCAGATCGTGATCGCCGGTGGAAATAAATATTTTGTTGCCGGTGATCAGGTAGCTTCCGTCGTCCTGTGGTTCGGCGGCAGTGCGCAGAAGGCCAAGATCGGTCCCGCAGTGTGGCTCAGTCAGACACATCGTGCCCGTCCAATCGCCCGCGGCCAGCTTACGCAGGTAGAGATTGTTCTGCTCCTCGCTGCCGTGAGCGATGAGCGTTTTCATGGCGCCGCTGGCAGCCATGATAAAGACTGCCCAGGCAATACAGGCGCTGGAATGCATCTCCGATAAAACGATGCCCAGTGAGGGTGGTAGACCTTGCCCGCCGTGCTCCTGACCGATAGAAAGTGACTGCCAACCGGCTTCCACATATTGTGCATAGGCCTCCTTGAAACCATCGGGTGTGCTGACCGTGCCGTTTTCGAGCTTGCAACCCTGCTTATCGGCGTTCTGGTTGAGCGGTGCGATCACTTCTTCCGCGAACTTTGCGAACTCGTTGAGAATCATGCTTACAAATTCGGGCGTCGCCTCGCCACCATTTGCCAAAGCAGAATAATGGTCTTGCATCTTGAGCACATCGTTGAGCGCAAACTGCATGTCGCGAAGAGGGGCTTTGTAGTCTGACATTTCAAATCCTGGCGGTGTGCCAACTGCAGGCGGGGAAAATCAATCGAGTAAAGCGGCCTCGAATTATATCGCCTAACAGCGAAATCTGACCATTTACCGTGCTAATAACTTGTCGCCGCTCGCCGATACATCGATAATCTCCAACTCCGATAATCGATCGTTGACGGCTACTTTTGTTCGCTTTTCGACCTAAACAGCGCCTCTGGCGGAACGACTCCCTTGCTCAGCGCGGCACCTCACTCGTCGTTGCCTGCCTGTTCGCGCTTCAGGCGATGGTGCCGGTCGGCTATATGCCGGCGTCACTGGCGGAACAAGGGTCTCCTATCCAGTACTGCCCGCAGGGTGTGTCGCCGCAGATGATGGCGATCCTCCATGCCCATCATCAGCCTTCTCAAACCAACAACCCGATTGACCCTGCCGCCCAGCGAGATCAGACTGATCACGGGCATCACGGGCATCACGGGCATCACGGGCATCACGGGAATCACGGGAATCACGGGAATCACGGGCATCATGGGCATCATGGGCATCATGGGCATCATGGTGAGAGTCCAGTGCTCGCAGATGCCGGGCCGCACCCCTCAAGCAGCGCTCACCATGGACATGCCAATGCCGGGATCTCGAGTGCCGTTCACGGGGTGTCTCATAGTGGCCAAGGCCATGGTGGAGAAGGGCATGAGAGTCTCTGGCAAAGCAATTGTGACTTTGGAGCTGGCGCAACTGCTGAGAGTATTGCCGCAAACACTTTTCAAGAATCATTCGAACACAACTTTTCTAGCCTAACGGCCCCTCTGGCCGTCACTCGAAGCCTTCAGTCGCTTCACTGGCATGCGCAAGCGCAGCGCGCGCCGCCTCAAGCACTCATCTAGTTCCACAGAAACACGTACTCGAAAGTCTCCAGCGCTCCACGATTGAGCGCTGGGTGCTGTATTAGATTAGGCCAGCGCGGATTATTGCTGGCTGTTCAACTCTGGAAATACTATGAAATTGAAGTTACTCGATCGAGCGTTGGGTTCGTCTGCGCTTGTCCGTCCTCTCGCTGTAGTCATGGCAATCTTGCCCGTGCTTGCCAACAGTTCGCCAACGGCTGAATTGGATGAAATTACCATCATCGCCGAACAGCTTTTTACCGATACAACGCGAGTGAGCCCAACATCAAGCTTTACTGCGAAGGAGCTTGAGGCAATCAATGTGGTGAATACCGAAGACGCCTTTGCTTTCTCGCCAGGGGTTGCCATTCGTAAGCGCTTTATCGGCGATGCGAACGGCGTGCTGGGTATTCGCGGCAGCAATATGTTCCAGACGTCGCGCAGCATGGTGTTTGTTGATGGTATGCCGTTGCACAATCATCTGCGAACCCGCTTCAACGGTGCACCTCGCTGGTCGCTGGTTGCCCCGAACGAAATAGAGCTGGCAGAGGTGGTCTATGGGCCTTTCTCTGCCGAGTACAGCGGCAACGCGATGGGGGGTGTGGTCAACATAGAGACCAAACGCCCCGAGTCGCGGCGAGTGACGCTAGAAGCCGGCTACTTTAATCAGGATTTCGATTACCTGGGTGCGGATGATAACTATGAGGGCTATCGGCTCTATGCAGCATTTGAGGATAAGCTTACCGATACGGTGAGCGCATTGTTTTCCTACACGCGTCTCGAGAACGATAGCCAGCCGCAGACGTTTTTCCATGACGTGGCGGACCCTGCGCCCGGTGATCCATCTACCGCAACGGCTGCTTCCGGCTTTATCGCAGCGAAAAATGAGTATGGCGAAGACGGTTTCTTTTTTGGTGACACTGGAGTGGAAGAGGTGACCACCGATTTGTTCCGCACCAAGTGGTTTGTAAATCTCGAGTCAATACAGCTACGAGCTAATATCGCTTATGAAAGGCGTGAAAGAGATGCAAATGGCGCTGTTAGTTATCTTGAAGATGCATCGGGAACCACTATCTATGATCGACGGGTCGACATCGACGGCGAGCAGATCGACACTTTTCAATTTGGTCGAAGTCTTTTTCAAGGACGGCTATCGGAGCGTGAGAGCTTACTTGTAGGGCTTGGTGCAAGCTTTGAGCTTGGCGACGATTGGGTAAGTGACTTCTTCTACAGTGTTTTCGATGTAATAAAAGATGAAGAGGTTAGAACTGGTGAAAGCCCCGATGCTCCAAACTTTGATGCGCGGAATGCAGCGTTTGCCGGACGTCTAACCGACTTCGATAATACGAACTGGCAAATATTTGATGCTAAGTTCGGCACTGAGAGTTTTTTGGGTGACGATCGGCAGAGACTGTCACTCGGCGCTCATTATGGTAGCTATAAGTTTGATATAACTGCTGATGATTATGACAGCATAAACGGGGTTAGCGACTCAGACGAATTAGATGGTAATCCCGCAACTGGGCGTGGAGATAGTGGAGGAAAGGCCGAAACGACCGCTGTTTATTTGCAGTATGGGTTTAGACCGAATGAGTTATACGACTTGTCGTTTGGATTGCGCTATGAAGATTGGGAAACTAAAGAGGGCTTCAATGCCGACGAAGAGTTTGCGAAGCGTGAGAGCGATAAACTATCGCCTAAGTTATCGATTGCTTACTTTCCGGGAGATGAATCTGAGCTGCGTTACTCAATTGCCCGCGCTGTGAGATTTCCCATCGTTGAAGAGTTATATCTGAACCTTGAAGCGGTCAGTGCACCGGATCCTAATCTGAAACCTGAGGATGGGATTTTTCATAGCCTGACGTATACAAAATCTGGAGAGAACTATAAGTTTCGCGCCAACGTTTTCTACGATGTGGTTGACGATGTTATTTTCAATCAGCGATCCTCAAATGGTGTAACTACATTCCTTACCGTGGGCGAGGTGACCACTAAAGGCGCGGAGTTGGAAGTTACCTTTGATGAGGCTTTTTTAACTGAGCTTGATTTGCGCGTTAACCTTACCTACGTTGATGCAGAAATTACTGATAACTTCAATAATCCTGAGTTCGAAGGTAAGGACTTTCCGCGAATTCCTGAGTATCGCGCGAATCTGATTGCCGATTATCAGCTCAACGAAAAAGTAGGTTTTGGTGGTTCTATTCGCTATGCCAGCGATACCTTTGGCGATCTGGATAATCGTGATACCAATGATGGCGGCTTTGGATCTTTCACCGACTACGTCTTTGTAGGTGTAAAAACCAATGTTCAGGCCACCGATGATCTCAAGCTGAGTGTGGGGATAGATAATCTTTTCAACGAAGAAGCTTTTGTTCATCACCCGTATCCACAGCGCACTTACTACTTTACTGCTAAGTACGAGCTGGCTGAGTAGGGTATGTCTCACGTCGATGAAGTAATGCAGAGTTCGTCAAAGCAAGGCCGCGGGAGTTGGGCCTTGCTCTGGCGCCTACACTATACAATTGGGCTGCTGATACTGCCGGTGCTTGTACTGCTCTGTGTTACAGGTTCGATTTATCTCTTCAAACCGCAGATTGAGGCCTTTGAAGAGGCGCGTATTCATGGTCATGCGTCTCCCTTGCGTGGCGATGAAGTTGCGATATCGGCCGATGTGCTGTTGTCGAATGTGATGACGAGACATCAGGGAGCCGGGCTTATTCGCTATGTGTTGCCGAAAAGGGATGATCGCACGGCAGAGTTTGAGCTGCTGGTATCGAAAGATCAGCAGCGTAAGAAGCTTACCCTGTGGGTGGATCAGTACACGGGAGCTATACTAGCCGAAAAGAACAGTGACCGGCGGTTTCTGCATATCGTCAAGAAGCTGCACAGCGAATTGCTTTTAGGCTCCTGGGGGTCTTATCTTGTGGAGTTTGTTGCGAGTTGGGCGATTGTTCTAGTGGTATTGGGCATTTACCTAAAGGTGAAGAAACGCGCGCAAAGCAGCAATTCGAGTGCGGGTACGGCTAGCTGGCGGAACAGGCACGGCAACTGGGGTCTGATTCTGGCTTTGCCGGTATTGTTGATGCTGTTAACCGGTCTGCCCTGGACCCAGTTTTGGGGCAATGGTTTTAAGGCGGCTAAAGAGACTTTTGGCTGGGAAGGGCCCGGTCAGGAGTGGTTTGTAACGCTGCAATCAAATTCTATAGCGCACAGTGCGCCGCTCGATATTCCTTCCGAGTCACTTTGGGAAATCAATGAGAGTCAAAAAGCTGGGCAACATCACCACCGCCACGAAGGATCGGCCGTCAGCGCTTTTGACAACAAGGCACTGACCATCAAGCTCGCCGATATTGTGGTAAAGCCGGAATTGGAGAACTTGCCGCACCCGATCTACATCATGCCGCCCAAGCCTGATAACGGTGTCTGGACTGTTCGTGCCATGCCGGCAGATAGAAGTCAGCGGGTCACTGTCCATTATGATCAGCATGATGCCTCGGAAATTATGCGAATCGGCTTTGCCGATCACCATCCAGTTCAGAGGGCAGTTTCTCATGGCATCTCGTTGCATGAGGGCGCCTTATTTGGTTTGCCTAATCTGATTCTGGCACTCGCCACTGCGATTGGTCTTGCCTCCCTCGGAATCATGGGCTTATGGCTTTGGTTTCAAAGGCAGCGTGCAGGCGTTGTGCGCAACAATGCGAGCGTAACAACCTTGCCTTCGACACCACTGCTCGCATTGCTCTCGTCTCTCGCGCTGTTTTTACCAGCGGTCGGTTTGAGTGTGCTCAGTCTCATTACCTATAGACTTATCCTGTCGCTGCGCCAAGGCTAAATTAAAGGGGTCAGAATCCTTTTTCTTTGGTTCCGTTTGATGGGAGGTTTGCAAGCCAATAGTAGGAGAGCGACAAAAAAAGGTTCTGACCCCTTTAATTCCAATTCGCTTTGACTCGGATTAAAATAACGCGAATAAGCATAAATCTTGCTCAAACGGAGGACTTATGAAAACTCGCGCAGCCGTAGCGTTCGAAGCAAAACAACCCCTGGAAATCGTTGAAGTCGATCTGGAAGGGCCTCGTGCCGGCGAGGTGCTTGTTGAAATCAAAGCTACAGGTATCTGCCACACCGACGCTTACACCTTGGACGGCTTTGATAGCGAGGGTATCTTCCCGTCAATCCTTGGTCATGAGGGCGCGGGTATTGTGCGCGAAGTTGGCGCAGGCGTGACTTCGGTTGTCGAAGGCGATCATGTCATTCCGCTGTATACCCCCGAATGTCGCCAATGCAAAACCTGCACGAGTCAAAAATCCAATCTCTGTACATCCATCCGCACAACACAGGGGCAGGGTGTGATGCCCGATGGTAGCAGCCGCTTTAGTTATCAGGGTAAACCGCTCTATCACTACATGGGCTGCTCGACTTTCTCAAACTACACCGTGCTTCCGGAGATTGCCCTCGCTAAAATCCGCAAAGACGCGCCTTTTGACAAAGCCTGTTATGTAGGATGTGGCGTAACGACTGGCGTTGGTGCGGTGGTGAACACTGCGAAAGTAGAGCCCGGTGCCAATGTGGTTGTGTTTGGTCTGGGTGGAATCGGTCTTAACGTGATACAGGGCGCGCGCATGGCAGGTGCCAACAAAATCGTTGGTGTCGATATCAACGGCGACAAAGAAAGCTGGGGTCGCCAATTTGGCATGACCGACTTCGTCAACCCGAAAGAGGTTGGCGACGTTGTCGAGCAGCTTGTTGCGATAACGGATGGTGGCGCCGATTACAGTTTCGATTGCACCGGCAATGTCGATGTGATGCGCCAGGCTCTGGAGTGCTGTCACCGCGGCTGGGGCGAGTGCATTATTATTGGTGTGGCGCCGGCCGGTGCGGAGATTTCAACGCGGCCCTTCCAGCTGGTAACAGGTCGGGTCTGGAAAGGAACAGCCTTCGGTGGCGCCAGAGGTCGAACCGATACCCCCAAAATTGTCGACTGGTATATGGACGGAAAAATTGAAATCGACCCAATGATTACTCACACCTTTGCACTGGAAGATATTAACAAGGCATTTGATCTCATGCATGAAGGTGAGAGCATTCGCAGCGTCGTTGTTTACTAGGTTAGATTGAAATGGAAGTGCTTTCGGAAGTTCGTAGTCACGGCGGAGTGCAGGGCGTCTATCGGCATCGCGCGGAAACGACGAAAACTGAGATGACATTCTCGGTGTTCACGCCGGACCACAATCCAGATGAGCGCTTGCCTGTGCTGTGGTATTTGTCAGGATTGACCTGCACCCACGCGAATGTGACAGAGAAAGGTGAGTTTAGAGAAGCCTGTAGCAGGCACGGAATTATTTTTGTCGCTCCCGACACTAGCCCACGTGGCAGCGATGTGCCGGACGACCCCGAAGCAGCCTACGATTTTGGTCTGGGAGCTGGCTTCTATGTCAATGCCACACAGCCTCCCTATGATCACCACTATCAAATGCGCAGCTATGTCGAACAGGAGCTGCCCGAGCTGGTGTTTAAGCACTTTTCAGCGGATCCAGAACGACAGGGCATAACGGGCCATTCAATGGGAGGTCATGGCGCTTTAACGATCGCCTTGCGAAACTCTTCGCGCTTCCAGTCTGTGTCCGCGTTTGCACCGATTGTCAGTCCGCTGGCTTGCCCCTGGGGTCATAAGGCCCTTACTGGTTATCTTGGCGCAGATCAGTCTGCGTGGCGCGAGTACGACGCCTGTGCGCTGATCGAAGATGGCGCCAGGGTGCCCGCGATTCTGGTTGATCAGGGCGATGCCGACGACTTTTTGCAGTCGCAGTTAAAAACAGAGCTTTTGAAAAGAGCGTGCGAATCAGCGGGCCAGTCATTGACGCTGAATTATTGTGAAGGCTATGACCACTCCTACTACTTTATTTCCAGCTTTATCAGTGCTCATATTGGCTGGCACGCAGAGCGATTAAAGCGTTAGCAAATCGAATAGAAAAGTGGCATCGAAGAAAATTATTTGCAGGAGTTCAATCAGGCATGAAGTTTGGGATCATTGCGGGCAGTCACCAGAAGGCATCACAAAGCGCAAAAGTTGCGAATAAGCTCGCCTCACTGATTGAGCAGCGTGAGCACCAGGTCTGGATTATGGACCTCGGCAAGGAGCCGCTACCCATGTGGGATGAAGATATTGGCAGCGGCGAAGGGAAATGGGCATTCGTTAGCGAGATGAATCAACAGCTCGCCGACTGTGATGGATTTATTTTTATCAGCCCTGAGTGGCATGGTATGGCGACTGCGGCCTTAAAGAATTTTTTCCTTGTGGCGACTGCGGGTCAGGGGCTGGCCCATAAACCCGCCTTGCTTTGCTCCGTATCCGTTGTTGATGGTGGTGCCTATGTTATTGCAGAGCTTCGTGCCAGCAGCTATAAGAACAACCGGATTTGTTACTTGCCTGAGCAATTGGTCTATCGCAACGTTGGCGAAATTTTTAATGAAGACCCGAGTAAAAACAACCCTGAGACGCACAGCTACTTTATCGAGCGATCCGAGTATTGTGTTGATTTACTCATCGAGTATGGGCGAGCCTTTACTCAGATTCGCAGTAGTAATGTGATTGATCACAAGAAGTACGGCAATGGGATGTAGCGGTTTGTGAATGGCAGTCGCGACGAGTCTTATTGCCGGTTACGAGCTTCGGCGTCTGCCCAGTCCTTAGGCATTGAGAAAGCCGCCCGACAAAAAAACAGGAAAGAAACAACAAAGGCGCCTGCGACGGATATAAGGCCGAGCCGGATTGCGTCGAGCGGTGGATGAGAGTTTCCAAAGTAGTCGATCATAATCCCAGCCATTGTTGGGCCTCCTCCGAGCCCAATCAGATTAAAAATAAAGAAAAACAGGGCGGTAGACGTCGCTCTAATTTGTACGGGCGAGAGTGTCTGTGCGACCGCAAAGCTTGGCCCGGTATATGTGCCCATCAGCGATAGTAGTAAAGCACTCCATAGCAGATGGCTTTCGACGTTATCGGCATTGAGCGTCACGATGGCAATTGGAAACGCCAGCAAAAGTGAGATGCCTGGTACAAAGCCATAGGCTCGAACATCGCGCTTGCTGAGGATATCGACCAACTTGGCGCCAAAGTAAGTCCCGCCCGCGTAGGCGATTCCGTTGATGATGCCCAGGTAGATCACCACCATCTGGAAGTCGTAGTCAGGATCCAGCGTTCGGATAAATTTGGTCTGAAACCCTCCAAACGCGTAGGACGCAAAGGTCGCGAAGGATATGCCTATGCACATATACCACCAGGATGGGATCTTTAGCAGTACGGTAACCGCCTCTTTCAACGGCACCCTGGTAGCTTGATTGTTGCCTTCCATTGCGCCACGTACTGGTTCCTCGACGACTAATTTAAGGATTACGGCAAGTATCACGCCGCTGACCCCCAGAATAATAAAAATACGTCGCCAGTTAACCGTCGAGGGATCTGCTCCAAGCAGAAAGGCGGTTATAAAAAAGGCCGACATGATGCCAATGGGAATACCGAGGGCATAAAAGCCCAGAGCGCCCGCGCGCTCTTCCTTCGCGTACAGGTCGGAGATGATGGAGTGGGAAGAGGGGCTTCCACCAGCTTCGCCGATACCAACGCCCATTCGTGCCAGCCCGATATGGAGAAAGTTCTGAGCAAATCCTGTCAAAGCGGTAAAGCCGCTCCAGATCGCAAGTGAAGCTGACAGCAGCGTGACTCGATTAATGCGATCGGCCAGCAGCGCCAATGGTATACCCATGATGGTATAAAACAGCGCGAACGCAAAGCCGATCAAGAGGCCCAGTTGCGTATCACTCAGCTCCAGATCTTGCTGTATGAATGGAGCAAGGATGCCTACGATCTGCCGGTCAATAAAATTGAATCCATAGACCAGTGTCAGCATGCAAAGGACGAATGTTCGGTTCTTAATCTTGAGATTGGCGCCAGTCATTATGCTCAGATAGTCATTTTTTTTGTTGGTGGATCGGCATTGTATTGGTTTTGGCTCCTTTCTGCACAAACCCATTATTAAATCAGTGCGATGTATACGAGTGTATACATTTCGCTATAAGCCCTGTATCATTGAGGTATACATCCGTATACTAAAACTGAGGGCCTGAGTATGTACACGATGGGGCAAGCGTATAAAAAGCGCGAGGGTATAACTGGTGAGTATGACATCATCGTCATTGGCTCCGGTATGGGTGGGCTTGGCGCGGCGTCAGTATTGGCGCAGCAGGGGAAGCGCGTACTTGTGCTTGAGCAGCATAATGTGGTGGGTGGGCTCACCCAGAGTTACGATCGCAAAGGCTACCGCTGGTCTGTCGGTATGCACTACGTTGGCGACGTCGGAACGAGGGCGACGCTCACCTGGAAGATGTTTGATTACGCGACTCAGGGCGGGCTGACCTGGGCGCACCTACCTTCAATTTATAATCGTATGGTGGTCGCGGGGAAAACATACCGTATTCCCGCAGGATTGGAGCCCTACCGCGAAGCACTGGCCGGGTGGTTTCCCGACGAAGTCGAAGCGATTAACCAATATTTGGAATACGTTGTTAAGGCGGCAAAATCCTCGGGCCCGTTTTTTGCGATGAAAGCATTCCCCATCGGCTTTAATGAGCCAGGTTTGCAGCAGGCCTCTCAGCCTTTTCATGAGTTCGCATCCAAAACAACGGCAGAGGTTATCGATAGCCTAACCAACAACCAAGAGTTAAAGGCCGTGCTCTGTGCTAACTGGGGTGACTATGGCCTGGAGCCTTCCCGCAGCTCATTCGCCATGCACGCGATGCTCAAAAAGCACTACCTTAATGGGGCTTCCTATCCACACGGGGGAGGGAGGGCTTTCGCAGATGCAATGGTACCCATCATTGAACGCGCAGGCGGCAAGGTCTACTACGGTGCGGAGGTTGAAACTATTCTGGTTGAGGGTGGTACGGCCACAGGCGTGCGATTAAAGTCTGGTGAATCGGTGTTGGCGGAAAAAATCGTCAGCAATGCCGGTTTGCGCAATACCTACGGTCGGCTTATGAGCGAAGCGGATCGCAGCGCTTTTGATATTGATCGCAAGCGAGAGTCAGTCACTTACACAGGTGCTTTTGTCGGGTTGCATATTGGTCTTGAGGGCAGTGCTGAGACCTTGGGCTTTGAACCGTCTAATATCTGGGCGCACCCAGGGCCGGATTTTGATGCAAATCTGAAAGCACACAAAGAAGATTTCGCCGCGCCTTTCCCCTATCATTTCGTCACATTTGCTTCTGCCAAGGATCCAACCTGGGACGAGAATTTTCCCAACAAGTCGACCATAGAGCTCTATGCGTTTACCGATTATCGGCACTTCGAGCAGTTTGCCGGTACCCGTTGGATGAAACGTGGCGAGGAGTATGACCGCTTAAAGCAATCGATCGAGGAACGATTGCTAAAGGATTTATACCGGCTTGTTCCGCAAGCTGAAGGCGCCGTGCGTTACGTCGAAGCGTCTACGCCGTTGACCTACGAGACCTTTATAAAGAAGCAATTCGGAGACTTTCTGGGCGTGGAAAGCTCCCCCCAGCGCTACCAGCAGGACTGGCTGCGAGCCACTACGCCAGTTCCCAATCTCTTTTTGTCGGGGCAAGATGTTACTAGCGATGGTATGATCGGTGCACTCTTCGGAGGAGTTATCTGTGCCTCAGCGATTCTTGGCAAGGATATGCTGAGCGAAATTAAGAATACACCGGATTTTTCTGTTGACTAATAAAGCCCTGGAAGTTCAATTTGGTGACACGCGCTCGCGACTTCTGCAAGTTACGGAAGAGCTCTTTTTGGAAAAAGGCATCGCTGCGATCACGTTGCGCGCCGTCGCAAAGCAGGCGGGGCTCACACCAATGGCAATCTATCGCCATTTTGAAGACAAGCAGGCATTGATTGCTGCCTTACTTGTAAGGGGCTTCGACTACTATGCGGACTACCTGGATATTCAGCCCGTTAAGAGCGAACTTAAGCACTTTGAAGCGCTGGCAGCGCGAGTTTTTGATTTTGCGGTAGAGAAAGGCGCTTTCTTTGAGCTGATGTTTCTGACCTCCCGATCAATCACGGGAATAGCAGATCTCAATGTCATTCGAGCAGTGCAGGAACCCACCTATAACGTCGCAAGAAATGCAATAAAGGCCTGCAGAGACGCTAATAGCTTACAGGTCGATAATCTCAGGCATATGACCAACGATGTGCTGGCCTGGTGCATCGGCTTTTCAGCGTTTTATCTGTCGGGTTCGCTGGCCGTTGATGCGGAGACGGCAAGAAGGCAGTTCCGATCTGGCTTTAAACGATTGATCGAACCTTATCGTATTGCTTAGCTGCTCGTTACCGGGCGTTGTCGAATCGCTATTTCAACCTCGTAGTTGCTCAGGCGTTTGATTGCGTCAAGGAAGCCGGGAAGGCTAACAGGTTTCTGTAGGTAGGTGTCTGCACCCAGCTCGTAGCACTCTTTTATGTCTCGCTCGTCGTCTGAAGTTGTCAGTACGACGACTGGTATATGTTTTAGAGTCTCTGTAGATTTAATCTCGCGCAGTGCCGTCCATCCGTCTATTCCCGGCATATTTAAATCCAGAAGGATGATGCCGGGGTATTGCAAGCCCGGCTGCTCGGAAGGGGTAGTCACGCACTGTTCGAGGTGGTCGAGCAGCTCCTGCCCATTTTCACAGCGCAAAATTTGGTTGGACAGATTGCCGGATCTCTTCAGCGCGTAAACGGTGATCTCGTAGTCATCGTCGCTATCCTCTGCGATCAAGATCACCTGCTTGTGAAAACCTGCTTCCATCGAAACTATCCTTATTTCTTCGCTAGCTTGTGGCCGTTTGCTCGTATTTCGCCGTGACCCTATGTCACCTTGATGAGACCACAAGACTTGACGCTACTGAGGTGGCCGCGAACGCTCTCAGGAGGCGCTTTTTAGGGGCTCATGGTCTGGTAACACATCGATCTCTTTTGGAGCGAGCGTAAAGAAGAACGTGGTGCCCTCTCCTGGTGTGGATTCCAGCCAGATATCACCGCCATGCTGACTCACGATTTTTCTTACAAAAGTGAGCCCGGATCCAGTACCGCCGCCAAACGCGTCACGTTTGTGTAGTCGGCGAAAGATCTTAAATATATCGCTATGAAACCGTTCGTCAATACCAATGCCATTATCTTTGACGAAAAACAAAATTTCGCCGGTAAGATGGGTTTTATCCGTGTGGCGGCTGCCCAGCTGGACAACTTTGTTATCCGATTCGTTATATTTTATTGCATTGCTGATCAGGTTTCTGAATAGCACCGATATCTGACTCTTATCGCACTTCACGCTGGGTAGTTCATTGACGATGTCTATCGTGACATCGCTCGAGTCGCCCATTAGTTCTCGCACATCGTTGACGACATCGTTCAGATTGGTCTCAGCGACAGGCTCAAAACCACGACCCAAACGGGAGTAGTGTAGTAAGTCTTTAATCAGACTCTCCATTCGCTCCGATAGAACGGTAATTCGCGTTATTTTATGCTTGGCTTCATCGTCGAGAGAGTCCTGGTATTGCTCAGCAAGTAGGTTTGCATGGTTGCGCATGCCTCGTAGCGGTTCTTTGAGATCATGAGAGGCGATATAGGCAAAGTCGTCCAGCTCCTGGTTGGAGCGCAGAATCTCTTCTTCATGCTGTTTCCGCTGTGTGATGTCTGACATAAAGCAATGGTGACCGGTCAGTAGCCCGTTTTCATCGAGCTTTCTAATCATCGTTATCGACTTGTAGAACATCGAACCATCACCTCGTATGCCCCGCGGTTCGCCTGTGGCCTTACCCGTCGTTAGCATATACTCGTATGCATCATTCATCATGCCGATGTCGTCTCTGTGCACGCTTACGTTCCAGTGCCTACCAATTAATTCCTCGGGTTGATAGCCGCACATCTTTGCGTAAGCGTCGTTGACATAGGTATAGAAACCCTGGGTGTCGATTTGCGCTACCCCCTCGACGGTATTTTCCATTGCAGTTCTCAATGCTTCTCGTTCTTTCTCTGCCTGTTTGATCGCAGTAATTTCGCGAGCAATACCAAGAATAAAGCGTTCGCCCTTATCATTTTCAAATCGCACTTTCTTGGTCAGAAGTGTTCTTTGTTTGCCATCAGGAAATAGAATGGTTTCTTCGACTTCAGACTGCCCGGTATCGAGAGCAACACGATCGTGGTAAAGAAACTCTTCCGCCTCCTCTGGTTCGTAGCTTTCGATTGTAGTGGTACCTAAGATCTCGCCGCGCTGATCCTCGGGATAGAGATTAAGGAACTCCTGATTGGCATTGATAATCCTGAAATCTTGATCCTTAACGAAAAGAAGATCAGGAACATGTTTCATAATGAGATCCTGGAACTCGTGCGCAAGTGTTATTTGCTGAGTGCGTTTCGCTACGATGTTTTCTATTGCATTTTTGCGATGGATGATATGGAGAATCATATATGCCATAAAAAGGCTGCCTAAGGAACCCGCAACCAGAATCGAAAGTGGGATGAATATTGGTGGCGAGTACAGGGCTTCGTCGATTGGTGAAACGCTGATCCTCCAGACCCTACCTGCGACGTCAAATTTTGACTCTGATAGTGCATCATTCTTAAGATCCACGATATTTTTCGTCGATGAAAACAGTGATACCGGCGCGCCAGGATCGGTAATATCATCTATGCGAACAAAGGAGCTTTCGCGAAAATGTTGGATTGCACCGTGAGTAAGGTTGCCGATCTGAAGTACGGCGAGGATGAAGCCTTTTAGCTCGCGGCCGACAAAAATCGGGTCAGCGACGAGCACGCCTGTCTGCCCTGCGTTGCTACCGTAAAGAAAATCTACGCTACCGGTCGCTACCTGTGCTCCGGAGTCGCTAGCAAGGTGGAGCGTGGGCATGACCTGCTGATGTGAGGCTAGGTCAAAACCTATGGCTTTTTCGTTGCCCGAGACTGGCTCTGCATAGTAAATGGGGAAGTGGGTGTGTCTTGGTTCCGCACTAATGATCTCGCCCATATCGTTGTGTTCGATAAAGCGAAAGTTTTGCAGGCCCTCATAGGCTGCGAGCTGCTCGAACGCGCTGCGCTGGGTTTTCGGCACCGCAGGTGCCCAGACGAATGCGCGGATCGACCGATGGTTGGGGAGTAGGGCGCCAGCAAACGTCGAGAAGCTTTCTCGGGTTACTGTATCGGAGTTTTCAAATACAACCTTTAAAGCACTAAGAGTCTTGAGTCCTGACTCTATGTCGCTCTCAATAGCAGAAATCTTGGCCTGGTTCGTCGCGAGGGTTTTGCTGAGCGCACGCTGCTGGCCGCTTTCCTGCAACAGCAGAAAGCCGCTGACTGAAGCAGCAACTCCAATGACAGCTATTACGACAGGAATGATATAGATCCTAAAAGGGCGACCTGCACTTTCACTGACTTCTTCTAATGCAGAATCAAAGCTTTCGAAGCTAAATATCGCTAAAAGTATGAACGATAGTACTAAGCCGACGAAGAGGGCGGCGATGAACATATTCCTGAATTCATTCTTCGCTTGTACAAGTTTCTGCTCGTCATATATATAAGTCAGTGTCAGGTTAACATCATCTAGATGCTGCGAAATCCGTCTGGGTAGCTCAATTTTTTTCAGAGGGGTCTCTGCAATGGTCTCGCCTTGCCTAAGCTCAAACGCACTACCGCTGTCGACCGCCTGCGCACTAAACATGGATTTAATCGGTACCGTAATTTCGGAGCTGATCATTCCCTCGGTATGACCGCGATACTTCACGGGAACTGAAAGAATAATATTGATTTTATCGCCGGACTGACTGTGCAACTGTAGGTAGCCGCTTGAGTCATTTTCGATAATGCTTTTATAGCGAGGATGCTCAGGCGAGTATGTGCACATCAGGCTGTCATCGGATTGGTATAGGATTTCACCTGAAATATTTTGTACGACAAGTGTGCTGCGCTTACCGTTTGTAAGATGGTTATCAACAAGGTTTGTGAAATTGCTGTTGTCAGATTGAGATAGAAGCACGGCCCCTGTGATTGCAGGGTAGCTGGCTAGATCTTCAAGATTGGACCTTAGATTGCCGATATAGCGCTGAAGTATTTCAGCTTCGGTTTGTAACGTGACTTTTGAATCGTTAATACTTTGCGCGTGCAGAGTTCGATTAAATTGCGGAAAAACCACACTGACAGATATCAGCGTCACAACGAGAAAAAAGCAGAAGAACACCAGCGCGTACTGACGCCGCGTGACGTTAAGAGTTATATCTTCTTTAACCATGGACTGTTAGCCTGTGTGTACCTGTCAGGTCCTTGGAATAATAAGGATTTCGTCTTTCTCCCCGAAGTAAGCCATGCAGTAATCGGCTTCATCCAGCGCTTCGTGCGCATCGGTGTTGTTGAAGGTGCGAAATATTGAATAAGGCTTATCGTAGCGTTTGACCAAGCCCTGAATCGGTTGAGAGAGATCTTCCAGAGCTAGCCGAATAGCGTTGCGATCTGAGTCAATGTCTCCGCTGAGTCCAGCTTGCTTTGCAGCGGAAATCAGCAATCGAGTCAAATCATAGGCGTGAATAAAGCCTACAGCGGAGTGTAGATCAACAGGAGATGAGATAACGCCCTGCGTTAGTTTGTTTAGCTGTTCAAATACGTGGTTAGAGAAATCGCTTTGCTCCGGATTAGTGAATGCGAAGCAGGTTTGAATAAATGAAATATCCAGTGAGGATCGTTTTTTCGCATCTATCTGTTGGTGAAAGTTCCCGCCTGTTATACCCCAGTGACTGATCAACGGTACATTGAAGTTCTGCTCAATCATTGCTTGAGCGATGATTGATCCCTCGATCGCATTGGCAACGAGAACTACGCAGTCACTACCTTTATCTTTAGCGTCACGAATGATGATGCGAGCGCCTTGAGTGCCAATATTCCAGCCAAATCGCGATACATTAAAATCGTCAATATGATGTTTCTCGAGCGCCATCGACATGCTCTCAAAGTTTGAATCACCCCAGGGCGACTCTTCGAGTAGCAGGTACGGTCTTCCGCAGCGCTTTCGGTTAATAGCGTGTTTAATAATGAAAGGGCCGGCTTTCTTATCGTCAACTGAAAGCCGAAAGATCCAGTTTTCTTCTGCGGGGTGACGTGTCACAGGGCTTCCCGCTGCCCACGGTACCAGCGTCAAAGCTTTACTTTCGTTGATGAATGTTCTGTTGGTTATTAGAGGTGGAGAATGAATGCCTGAGTAAATGGCCAATGCACGGTCGTCTTCAAGAAACTCCTGATAGTTATTTTTGCTGCGAACGACGTTGCCTCTATGGTCAAGGTAACGGTACTCAATTTGATAACCCTCGAGCACGTTGCCGATCTCGGCAAACGCGACCTCAATGCCTTTCTGTATCGCCCATGACGATTCGTGGTGATTGGATAAATCAGCATCTTGATAAATTCGGATGACTTTTTCCTGCGCCATCGCAGGCTGGCCACACAAAAGAAGAGCAATGATGATAGCGATCTTCATTTTAGAAATTCCATTTAACGGTGCACCCACAAGAGTATCTCGCTCACAAAATTCAGATTTTCTCTGAATACATAGGAGCGGTAAAACGCGAGAAAAGAAGAGAAAGGAGTACAAGAGTGCGCTGGCACGATACCTCCCTGTATCTCTGCGGTCTCATTTATGATTGTTGTGCCTGCTAGTCTGAGCAAGCCTCGCCTGATAGAGATAAGGCCCAGCTAAGGCAAAGTAAGGCCTTGCTTGATTTTGTCCAAAAAACGCTCTAATCCTGCGATGAGTACGAGCTCTCATGCTCGACATAAATAAGTTAAGTCGAAAAACATATAATTGGCCATCTCAACTAGACTACTTAGTAGCGCTTTATTTTTGAGTGTTCAAAAAATCACCACGCAACTTGAGCGCAATGGATGTGCTCGTTTATATATCTGGCTTTTCCATGGAAGGATGTCATACCGTCAACTCTAAGTTCGTAGCGCGCCTGGCTCATGACTTGCGTGCGCCTATCCGGCATCTCACAGAATTTTCCAGAATATTTTCTGATTCCCTGGAGTCTCCCACGGAGCAGCAATCGCGCTATCTGGGCTTTATTGAGAATAGCGCGAAGCGTTGTAACGATATGATTGGCGGTCTGGTACGGCTTGCCCGCGTTCTGGAAAGTTTGCCCGAGCCTGATTACATCGATGCGCGAGATCTAGCAACAGCGATTTTCGATCGGTGCGCTGCCGTTTACAACATAGAAGCGACGCTGGATCTTGAGGTCGATAGCGATGGATTGATCCGCCTTGACCCTGGGCATGCAAGCGAGCTTATGGACGTATTGTTTGATAACGCCTTCAAGTTTAGGAGTAGCGATCGTCCATTACACGTTACTCTTCAGATCGGCTCGAAGGGTGGTGAGCTATTGATGAGGTTTTCCGACAATGGTATCGGGTTTGAGGAGTCGTATATTCCCGATAGCACGCGTGTTTTCAGCCAGTTCAGCAATAAGTCGGATGGAGAGGGTATAGGACTCGCACTCGCAAGCGCGATTGTGGGAGTATACGCGGGCCGTTTGGAGATCGGATCTCCGGCGGGCGCTACAAGCGTCGGATCCTCTGTCCTAATTCTGTTGCCGCTTGCAGAATGTGATCTGGGTGAGCCAGAGCAGATAGTTAATCAGAGTTAGGAGGAGGTTCGACGCCGGATGCGTTCGACAGGGAAGTCTTATGAGTGATCGAGAAACAAACTTTAGTTCTGTGCAGCAAGCAGATGCTTTGGGTAAACCTGAGCACGAAAAGCTGATCAGGCTCTTGCACATCGAAGATGATCAACTGGATTTTGAGTTACTTAAGAATGCCATTGCCAGAATCGACACCAGTAAATATGAGCTGGATCACTCTGATTCCTTAAAAAGCGCAGAAGAACTACTGGCGTCCAAAAGCGACAGTCATTACGACGTTGTTATTCTTGACCTCTCTTTGCCAGACGCTAACGGCCTTGACGCCATTCGTCACCTAAGAGCCAAGCACTCACTGATCCCCATCATCATATTAACCGGGAATGAGGTCACCGAGGACATTACATGGGCCCTCAACGCAGGTGCGCAGGACTATTTGCTCAAAGGCCACTATAGCCCGGAACTTTTGCATCGCACGATCTCCTACTCCGTCGATCGCATGCAGCATCAACGCGAGATATCAACCCTGGCACACCTTGATCAGCTGACACAGCTTCCAAATCGCCTTAGTTTCAACTTGCACATCGAGTACTTGCTTAATCGAGCGCGTCGCTACACCACAGATATCTATTTGCTGATGCTGGATTTTGACGCTTTCAAGCAGGTCAACGATGTATACGGCCATCAGTCTGGAGATGAGTTCCTCTCGACGATGGCTCAGCGGCTTAATCGCTTGCTCAGGTCACCCGATTTTGTTGCCAGATTGGGAGGGGATGAATTTGCGATTGTGATAGAGCAGGACAGTGAAAACGAAAAAGGGCTGATGGCTATGCTGGATCGGCTCAAGCAGGCACTTTCTGAGCCTATTTATCTGGAGGAGTACTCGCGACACGTTAACCCTCGGTGCAGCATTGGTGTCGCAAAGTTTGATAATTGCCCCGCCGAGCCAATGAGCCTGAACACGCTTTTGCATCAGGCTGACACAGCAATGTATGAAGCGAAGAGAAACGGCGGGAACGATTACCAGTTTTATGACGAGGATATTCAGAAAAGAACGGCGATGCGTCGAAATATCGACGTGATTATCAACCAGGCGCTGGAAGATGAACAATTCGTTTTGTTCTATCAACCGATAGTAGCGCTCAAGACCGGCGAGTGTCAGGGGCTTGAGGCCTTGATTCGCTGGCGGCAGCCGGACGGAACAATGGCATCGCCGGTTGATTTCATCCCGGCGCTTGAAGAGTCGAATCGCATTATCGAAGTGGGTGGCTGGGTCTTGCGGCGAGCCTGCGAAGACTTTAAACGTCTGGTCGAATCGGGATACATGAATACGACGCAGCATATGAGCGTTAACGTATCACCGAAGCAATTTTTGGCAGAGGGATTCTATGACAAGGTATCGGAAATTATCGCTGCCAACGCTATGCCCGCGGAATGCCTGCGTCTTGAAATCACTGAGCGCCTGCAGATTGAGGATCCTGATCGCATGATCCGGGTGCTATCGGAGCTAAAGGAACTCGGCGTTTCTGTCGCGATTGACGACTTTGGGACCGGCTTTTCTTCTATGCTCTATCTTAAGGATATGCCGGTCGACACGATCAAGATAGATCGCTCCTTTGTCGCAAACTATTTGACTAACAAGTCTGACCATTTGATCGTCAATGCAATGATAAGACTGATCAAGAGTTTGGAGAAAAATCTAGTGCTGGAAGGTATTGAAACCGTAGAAGTGCTAGAGAGTCTTCAGGCGGCAGGCTGTGAAAGTTGCCAGGGCTTCTATTTTTCAAAACCGCTGCCCTACGAGTCACTCATCCAACACCTTACCAGCGGCACTAACGGTAGCAGGAAGGCTTCTTAGCGAAATCTACTGTTTCGGAGAACTCTTGATCTTATCGGTCGGCTGGATGTGCTAAGAGGCCTTGTGGTTAACAAGGTACTATAAGCCACTGCTGGTCTTTATGACGCTGTCTGAGCCAGCGGGCATTGAGAAGGCGACGCCATCGACACCAATCGTATACTGACTGAAAATCTTGTCGGCGCCATCCAGGAATAAATCTTTTTGTCCCGGCACAATAAGCGGAGGGACGATATGGTAGTACAGCAGGTGGCCAACACCGGCATCACGCGCTGTTTCAGCGGCGTCTGAAGGGCTCGCATGATAATCGAGAATGTCGTGAGTGATTTGCTCGAGTACCAGGTTGTTGATCCTTTTTGCGGCCTCGTTCATCATGTTGACCAGATTGGGTGCGAGTGCCTCATGCACAAGTAAGTCCACGCCATTGGCGAAGCGGCGTATGTTTTCGGACTTTATCGTGTCGCCAGAGATTAGAATCGAGCGATCCTTATAGCTGAAGCGATATCCAACCGCCGGGTCGACTGGAAAGTGATTAACCCGGAACGCCTCGACCCGCAAGTCATCGCGATCGATCAGTATTGCCAGCTCCCCATCCGCGGGCTGCGCAAATGGGCGGGCGCTTAAGCCAGCACCGCTCTCCGGTGCAACAGCATCGCCATGATGTTCATGCCGATACACAAAATCGGCGCTGTAAGAGCGGTTGAATCCGTCGACCACTTCGACGACTCCTTCAGGTCCGTAGACAGGCAGTGGAGCGGTGTTGGCGCCGGCAGCCCAACGAAAGGTTCCGAGCTCGCCCAGGCCATCGATATGGTCGGAGTGGAAGTGTGTCAGGAATACGGCTTTAATTTCGTCGGGCTGATAGCCCAATCGTAGAATGTTGCGGGGACCATCTGTTCCTGTATCAACGATAAATAGCTGCTCTCCCGCGACCACCACAACGCAAGGTCCAGATGCCTTGGGGGCGGGCATTGGTCCGCCCGCACCGCAGAGCGCGAGATGCAGTCCGTCGCTCAACTCGTTAAGTGTATTAGCGGCAAACTGTTGCTCCATACCTTTTTGTAGAAGCGTGCTGACGACTTCAGAACGTTTTGCGTAAA
Source organism: uncultured Pseudomonadales bacterium (assembly GCA_964504585.1). Lineage (GTDB taxonomy): Bacteria > Pseudomonadota > Gammaproteobacteria > Pseudomonadales > UBA7434 > UBA7434. The sequence goes on from CAZDEW010000002.1 coordinate 25,955, forward strand.
GCGCGCTAATGATAACAAGCACTGTTATGCTGAATAGAAATTTTTTATTCATAGGTGATTATGCTTCTCAATTCAATCATCCCTTAGTATTGCTTGTCGTTAACTAGTACTTAATCAGCTTGCTGTTTTAGACTTATCATAGCACCGCGAACTCCTGGCGAGAGCGAGGCTGTTGTTATTTATCGATGCCATCTTCGCAGCTCGTATGACTTGCTGGAGGAAGATGTTAAGACTTTCTGTTAATAAACAGTACGGTCCATTGCGTGTAAAGTCCGATTTTTGCCAGTCTGCCCGCATTATGGCTGGCGACAGAGCAATGGTAGAGATCTGCTCCAGTTCCATATACAGTATGTCCCTAATTGCTGTGGTAGTAGGAAAATCGATGCAGGCGCGTTCCTGCCAATTCCAGTTAGTTGATCTGTCAATTATCGAGGTTAATCATGGATCTTTCCGTTAGCGAAGAGTTACAGGCGTTCAGGCTCGAGGTCAGGGAGTTTCTTCGGGCTAGTCTAACTCCCGATTTGATTCGAGCTGGTAAGCGTGCGACGAGTATTTTCCCAGATTTTTCTGCGTCCATGCGATGGCAAAGAATACTCCACCAGAAAGGCTGGGTAGCGCCCGCCTGGCCAAAAAAATTTGGCGGCGCTGATTGGACCCTGGAGCAGCTGACTGTTTTTCAGGAGGAGTGTATTGCTGCTAACGCGCCAGTGCTTTATCCGATGGGTCTGAATATGCTGGGTCCTGTGCTGATGCAATATGGCAGTGAGCGGCAGCAGAGCGAGTTGCTGCCAAGGTTGCTATCGGGTGAGGATTTCTGGTGTCAGGGCTATTCCGAACCCGGCGCGGGGTCTGATTTGGCATCGCTGCAGACAAAAGCAGTCAGTGACGGTGATGATTATATTGTCAACGGTTCCAAGATCTGGACCACGGGTGCGCAGCACGCCAATAAGATTTTCTGTCTGGTGCGTACAGGCACTGATGGCAAGCCGCAGCGGGGGATCACTTTTCTTTTGATTGATATGAACGCTGAGGGCGTCAAAGTCGACCCGATTGTATCGCTAGATGGTGAGGTCGAGCAGGGGCAGGTATTTTTTGACGATGTACGTGTACCCAAGCATAACCGTATCGGCGAGGAAAATCAGGGTTGGTCCGTGGCGAAGTTCTTGTTGGAGCACGAGCGAGGTGGATCTTCCTACAACAGTTTCATCGAGCGTCAGTTGGTGTCGATCCGCGATCTTATTGAGGAGCAGAGGGCAAGCTATGGTTTCTCGCTTGGGGACGATCCAGCATTTAGTTCGAAGTTGGCAGAGCTCGAAATCGATAGCATGGCGCTAAAGTTCCTCGAGTACCGAATCACGGCTGCAGCTGCGGGGGGAGGTAATCCGGGCGCACTTACGTCGATGCAGAAGATAGTAGGATCCGAGCTGAGTCAATCTATTGATGATTTAAGTCTGGAAGCGCAAGGTTCCTACGTTGCAGTTAAGCAGAATGAGGCGCTAGTGCCCGACTACACCGACGATGCCGTTGGTTGTGAGGCGGGCGTAAAGATGATGAATCACTACCTGAACAATCGAGCTGCGACAATCTTCGGTGGCACCTCGGAAATACAGCGCAATATCATCGCCAAGATGGTTCTGGGGCTTTAGGAGCTTGCTAATGAATTTTCAACTCTCAGGCGATCAAATTGCTTTCCAGGAAAGCGTTATAAAGTTTCTGCAGCAGGAGTACGACTTTGATAGCCGGCAAAAAACAGTAGCCTCGAAAGCACCCTATAGTCACTCGATGTGGAAAGACTGTGCCGAGCTTGGCTGGCTCAGCCTGTTTTTCAAGGAAGAGTACGATGGGTTTGGTGGAACGCCGATAGATACGACAGTGCTTTTCGAGCAATTAGGCCGGCATCTTGTCGTCGAGCCTTTCTTACAGGCTGGTCTTCAGTCTGCCTGCGTCTTGCAGGCATGTGAGCACCCGCAGAAGGAGACTATGATTCGCGATTTAATGGCCGGAGATCTCCATTTATCGCTGGCGCATCTCGAGCCTTATCAACGTGACTTTGATGCCACCTTAAGCACGCAAGCTCTGGAGTGCGATAATGGCTTTACACTAAGCGGCACAAAATCGCTGGTGTTCAACGCGGCCTGCTCCAGTGGACTATTGGTGACCGCAAACCTGAAAGGAGAGCGAGCGATCTTTCTGCTTCCGGTAGATTCAAAGGGGGTATCGGTTCGTAGCTATGAAACTGTTGATGGACGAGAAGCGTCTGATGTGACCTTGGAAACGGTTTCTCTAGCTGCAGATCAACTGCTCTTATCCGGAAGCCTGGCAGAAGCAGTACTTGCTAAGCTACTCGATAATACGCTGGTAGCACAAATTGCAGAGATGCTTGGTGGAATGCAGGTGCTGTTAGATGCGACGGTTGAGTACACGAGAGATCGCAGACAGTTTGGTGCTTCCCTGTCGCAGTTTCAGGTTTTGCAGCATAAGATGGTCGAGATGTTTATGGCGATCGAATTACTTCGATCGATACTCTTCGCCGCCGCGATCAAGCTGCGCGATGGTGCGGATGACGCCAGGCGTTACGTTGCTGCAGCCAAGGTCAAGGCAGACAAGGCGGCGCGTTTAACGGCTCAGTTCGCAGTGCAACTGCACGGCGGTATTGGCACTACGGATGAGCTGAAAATAGGACATTACCTTAAGCATTTTGAGGTCATGATTGCGCAATTCGGGTCAACGCAGTCGCACCTTCAGAGGTTTTGCGAGTTAAATTGATGCCTGTTGCCGTATGGCTAATTGCCAGTGATAGTTGTTGAACCGAAACCAGCTCAGCTGTGCATCAAAGTAGCGGTTTCACTGCGTGCGATAAAAGCTTGCAAAGCAGAATGCTGTTTGTACAATCATGCGGAGTTTGGACGCAGCTTAACAAGTTGTATCCAGCCTGTTGGATGATTTTTAAGTACAGGTAACATAAATATGTTTGACGTCGTTCCCCTCGGCGGCGCGATAGGCGCAGAGCTTCATGGTGTTGATCTTGCCACATCTCTAAACGATGAAGTCTGCGCGGAGATTCGTCGCATGATGCTGAAGTATGGTGTTGTGTTTTTCAGGGATCAGGATATTTCGCCGGCGCAGCAAAAACAGCTAGCTGAAAGTTTTGGCCCCTTACAAACGCATCCGGCTTACGGTACGGTTGAGGGTTTTCCCGAGATCACTGTGCTCGAAAGCACGCCAGATAAACCGACCAAGATTGAAGCCTGGCATACTGACATGACCTTTCGCCAGCATCCTCCACTGGGAACGGTTCTGCGCTCTAAAATCATTCCCGAGAAAGGTGGAGACACGCTCTGGGCGAGCACGGTAGCGGCGTTTAATGCGCTTTCAAAGCCCATGCAGGAATTTCTCACGGGGCTCATCGCTGTCCACGACTTTAGCTGCGGGTTCAAAGAAAGTCTTGCCGAGCCCGGCGGGCGAGAGCGGCTAGCGCAGGCAGTTGCGGACAATCCGCCGGTTGAACACCCCGTCGTGCGGACGCATCCGGAAACCGGCGAGAAAGTGCTGTTTGTAAACTCACTGTTCACAACCCATATCAAGGGTCTCGCGAGAGCGGAGAGCGACGCATTGCTTAGTTTTCTCTACGAGCATATTCGGACGCCTGAATTTACCTGCCGCTTTAAGTGGCGGGAAAACTCTATTGCTCTGTGGGATAACCGCAGTACGCAGCACAAGCCAATCAATGACTACTTTCCTGCGCATCGGCAGCTTCACCGCATAACAATTGACGGGGACTTGCCGTACTAAACTCTCGTTATGCACAAAAAAGCGAATAAGAGGTTCTCCTTGGATAATAAAATTCCGCGCTCACACGGCAATGATTACAGCGAAGATGCAATAGCGCGAAGACAGTCGTTCCTTGAAGAAAAGTCTGGTGCCCGGCTTTCTCATGTCAGGCAATACTCTTTTGACCCCCAAAGCATGGCGGGAAACTGTGAGAATCTGTTTGGCGTAGCACAGCTACCGGTCGGCGTTGCCGGCCCGCTCTTGATTGATGGTGAGCATGCGCAGGGCGAATTTTACGTGCCTATGGCGACAATAGAGGGAACGCTGATCGCAAGTTATAACCGTGGCATGAAAGTTATTCGTGAGAGCGGCGGCGTTACAACCACCGTGATGGGCGAAGCTATGCAGCGTGCCCCCGTTTTTCTCTTCAGAAATGCGAGAGACGCCAGAGACTTTTGCGTCTGGCTCGACGAGAACTTTGCTTTAATCAAGGCGCAGGCGGAGTCCACGACATCGGTTGGGAAACTTCTGGAAATCGAGCGGTACGCGGTGCATAACATGGTTTACACGCGTTTTGACTACAGCACGGGCGATGCCGCTGGGCAAAACATGACGGGTAAGGCGACCTATATTGCCTGCGAGTGGATTAGAGCAGAGTTTAAGGCGCTAAAGCACTACGGCCTCTCGGGTGGCATGGACTCGGAAAAAAAGACTTCTTTTGTAAACTCCTTAAAGGGACGCGGTCGCAAGGTCACAGCGGAGATAACCCTGCCAAAAAACGTGCTGGAAGAAGTTCTTCACGTCTCGCCAGAGTATTTGCGCAACAGTACCGCAACGAATACGCTGGCGGCGTTTCTTACCGGAGCCTCAAACAATGCCGCGCACCCGGCAAACGGTCTCGCAGCACTGTTTATGGCGACCGGGCAGGACATGGCGAATATCGGTGAGGCCAATCAGTGTTCGGTGTATAGCTATGTCACGACGGCGGGTGATCTGTATTATTCGGTGACCCTGCCAGCGTTGATTATGGCGACCTATGGCGGCGGCACGGCTTTGGCGACACAGCGTGAATGTCTTGAGCTAATGGGGTGTTACGGCAAGGGTAAGGCATATAAATTACTCGAGATCGCAGCGGGGCTCGTCGTTGCCGGCGAGCTTTCGCTGATGTCAGCGACGAGGACTCAAAAGGATACCGGCGCGAATGAATGGGTTGAGGCGCACGAAAGGCTAGGCAGAAATCGCTAGCTTTTGCGCGCGTTTTATTCAGGCAATAGCCGCTCTAGAGAACCGGCGTTACTGATTGCTATAAACAAGTGTTTGCCGCTTGTAATATGAGTTTAAGCCTGGGTTATCATGCCGTTTGCGATCGGTGTTCGAAGCAGTTAGCGAAGGCAAAGTCGTTGCTCATCGATATACAGAATAATGGAACAATAATGGATAAAAATTATTTAGAACGATGCCTTTCTGGTGGCAGTTTGCTGGTTGTCTTATTGTCCGCACAGGCACTCGCCTCGACGGATCAAGGCGTGGGTGTCAGTGCTCAGGATGTCTCGCCAGCCCGGCCCTATGCGCTCACCGAGGAGCGAACGCCGTGCGCGAATTTCGCACCACAGAGACAGGCATTTTTCGGTGATTTGCATGTTCACACAGCACTCTCATTTGATGCAGCTACGCAAGACACGCGCAACCGGCCGTCCGACGCTTACCGGTTTGCGCAGGGTGAGCCGATGGGTATTCAACCCTACGACAAAGACGGCAAAGCAAGTAGGGTCATTCAGATTGATCGCCCGCTTGACTTTGCCGCTGTTACCGATCACTCGGAGTTTCTGGGTGAGGTGACGATGTGTCGAACGCCGGGTAAGAAGGGCTATTGGCACCCGGCCTGTGTTGTTACGCGCCATCGCCCAAGCCTGTCGTTTCTCTTATTTGGGGTTAAAGGTTTAATCAATAAAGAGCGCTGGGGATTCTGTGGTGAGAATAATGAAAATTGTCTTGCCGAGGGCGATACCGTTTGGCAAGAAGTTATCGAAGCCGCGGAGAATGCGTACGACCGTAGCGAGAGCTGTTCATTTACCAGTTTTGTAGGCTACGAGTGGACGGCAACCGTCGGTGCCGCCGGCAGCAATCTGCATCGCAACGTGATATTCCGAAACGCGAACGTCCCCAGTCACGCGGCAAGTTGGCTTGATACGCCGTCTGCTGTTGACTTGTGGGATAGCCTGGAAGAAAACTGTATCGAGGGTGTTGCCGGCTGCGATGCGATTACAATCCCGCATAACTCCAACATTAGCTCCGGCCTGATGTTCCAGAATGCTTTGTTGCAAGATGAGAACGGCCTAACAGAGACCGCTAGTCGGGAGCAAATGCTCCGCCGTGCGCGCTGGGAGCCGCTTGCAGAAATGATGCAGCACAAGGGGTCGTCCGAATGTGACTCGAGAACTTTCTGGATTGAAGATGAGTTTTGCGATTTCGAAAAGTTTACCTATAACTCATTCGGGGGCAAACCGACTGGGCCCGGAGGTAATCCAACGCTCGCTACCGAGTTTCTGGCCAATGTTCTTGGCCTGGAACAGGCCGAGGAAGTCGCCCCGGGCCCTGATAATTTTTTGCGTTATGCCGTGAAAGAGGGCCTGCGCTTGCAGGCTGAAGAGGGCGCGAATCCCTTCAAATATGGTTTTATCAGCTCTACTGATACCCATATCGCGGCACCCGGATTGACACAGGAACAGGATCACCCCGGCCACGGAGGTGCAGGCAAAGGTGCGAGAGAGGAGATAGTTGGCCTTTCCGATGATATCGAGAACGGCCCCGGCGGGCATACCGTGCTTTGGGCTGAAGAAAATACCAGAGATGCACTTTTTGCAGCGATGCAGCGTCGTGAAGCTTATGCGACAACCGGCACGCGCCCGATCTTGCGCCTGTTTGCGGGCTGGGACTTGCCTGAAAATCTCTGCGAAGACCCGGATATGGCTAGCAAGGGTTACCAGCTTGGTGTGCCCATGGGTGGAGATGTCCCCGTTCAACCCAATAGCGAGAGCCAGCTCAATGTGCTGGTGGCTGCGAGTATGGATCCCGGTACCGAAAAATATCCCGGTGCACCCTTGCAGCGAATCCAGCTGGTGAAAGGCTGGTATGAAGATGGCGAGTTATATGAAAAAGTCTTTGATGTCGCCGGCGGGCCAAACTCAGCCGGTGTCGACCTCAATACTTGTGAGCGAACCGGTGAGGGTCATCAAAATCTCTGTACAGTCTGGACGGATGACGAGTTTAGCGCTGAACAGCAAGCGTTTTATTATGCGAGGGTTCTGGAAAACCCAACCTGCCGCTGGAGTCAGTACGAGTGCCTGGCAGCAAACGTTGATTGTTCAGATCCTCAATCAGTCGCGCCGGATCTACAGCTTTGTTGCTCGAGTGAGCATAAGCCCGTGATACAGGAGCGGGCATGGAGTTCCCCCGTCTGGTACAAGGCGAAGCAGATCTTTTAATCGAGCATAAGCAGCACGGTAGCAGTTCATCGCTTTTTACCGGTTACTCCGATGCATTTCTCGGTAGCGTTTTGGCGAGGTGTTGGTAGCCGCCTTGAATGCCCGAGAAAAATAGAGACTGTCCTCAAAGCCAACGCGCAAGCCGACTTCATAAATGTGTAGCTCGCTAGTTTCCAGTAAGTAGCGCGCGTACTCCATTTTCATCTGTAAGAAATGTTTGATGGGCGAGAAGCCCGTTTTTTCTTGATAGCGTTTGCTGAAATGATACTTGGATAGCGCGCTAAGATTTGCAAGCTCTTGCAGCGTTAGCGATTTATCGAGGTTTTGCAGCATAAACTTCTGTATGTGGTCGACCTCGAACTGGCGGCTTTTCTGATTGTCCGTCTCGTAGATCAGCACCCCAATTTGAGTCAGTAGCTGCTTCAGAGAGTTCGCGGCGTGCACCATCAGTTTGAGATTGTAGCCGCCGCTGGCAATCGAGATCAGCTCTCGAAACTGGGTTTGCACAACCGGCTGTACGCCAATTTGCTGCACGGGCTGATCAGCTTGATAGTCCATATTCTCAAGGTGGTCTCGAGCGCGTTCGCCGGAGAAATGACACCAGAAGATTGTCCATGGCTCTTCATTATCGGCATGGTATTGATGAGGCACACCGCTGGCTATCAGCGCAATATCACCACCCCTCACTTCACCCGACCACTGGGGCGTTTCCAACCAGCCTCTGCCAGCGACGCATAAAATTAGAATGTTGTCGTCGTTTTTTACCCGCAGCATTTGATGTTGGTGTGCAACTGAATAATGCCCGACGGCCAGCGGATAGCAGTCACTCGCCAGCGGGTGATCCTTGAGTTTTTCGCGGATAACCACAGGTGCGACCAGTCGCGTACTGGATTCATCCAGCGGCCAGTTGGAGGGTTTGCTCATGGTTTTTGAATATCGCCTCGTTCCGGATGAAGGTTGATAGTAACGCAATATTATCCATAAATCTCGCAACCTGCCCCTTGCCTCAAGCGGCTGAGTGCTGATATCTTTTCGCCGAATTTTAAGCTTGCAAATTTGGTTTCGGGAAGGCGAAAAGATGAGTCAAAACAATGCAGTAGGTACAGACAGTGGGGCTAGCGAGCAAGATGTGGCTGAGATCGCTGCGATGGTCGAGAGGGCGCGAATCGCGCAGCAGCAGATTGAAGGCTACACCCAGGAGCAGGTAGACGAGCTGATCAAAGCGATGGTCTGGTCCTGTGCCCAGCCTGGTGTTGCAGAGGATATTGCAACGCACACGCTTCAAGAGACTCAATTGGGAGACTACGACGGAAAGTTCAAGAAGATCTTCACCAAAACCCGAGCCGCTCTGATGGATATCATCGACGACAAGTCGGTGGGTATTCTCGAGGAAGACACCGAGCGCAATATTGTCAAGATCGCAAAGCCCGTGGGTGTCATTGGTGCTTTGTCGCCGTCGACAAATCCAGAGGCGACGCCTGTGATCAAAGGGATCAATGCGGTGAAAGGTCGCAACGCGATTATCGTTGCGCCACACCCAAGGGCCAAGTTGACCAACAAACTGATCATTGATCGCATGCGTGCGGCGATCAAAAAAATGGGGGCGCCTGAAGATCTTGTTCAGGCAATCGAAATACCTTCGCTCGAAAAAACAGAGGAGCTCATGAAGCAATGCGACATGATTCTCGCAACGGGCGGCCCTGCGATGGTCAAGGCTGCTTACTCCAGCGGCACACCTGCGCTAGGTGTGGGTGCTGGTAACGCGGTTATCACCGTTGATGACACCGCCGATCTGGATGACGCTGCTGAGAAAGTTCGCATATCCAAAACGCTAGATCTTGCCGCTTCCTGCTCGGCAGATAACTCAGTCATCGTATTTGAATCTATCTACGATGAGTTTCTCGAAAAATTGATTGCGCAGGGCGGATACCTTGCCTCGCCGGAAGAGGCGCAAATGATTGCCAATGAACTTTGGGAAGACGGTCATTTGAATGCCAGATCGGTAGTTCTTAAGCCTCAGGTACTGTGCGAAAAAGCGGGGTTCCAGATTCCTGACGATCGCTTATTCATTATCGTGCCGGAAACGGGAGCGGGTCCGGATCACCCCTTCTCTGGTGAGAAGCTCTCCGCAATCATGGCGTTCTACAAAGTCGCTGATATTGATGAAGCGATCGCGTTGACCAATCGAATTCAGGCGTATCAGGGTATGGGCCACTCTTGCGGTATTTACTCGAACTCCGATGAGAATATTTTAAAACTGGGTTTTGGTACCAAAACCTCTCGCGTGATGGTGAACCAGCCACAAGCACCTTCAAACAGTGGCAATTTGTGGAACGGCATGCGCCAGACCTTTTCATTAGGTTGTGGTACCTGGGGGGGTAACTCCACCAACGAAAATATTAACTGGAAACATCTGATTAATGTGACCTGGATCTCCAAACCACTGGCAACACCCAAAACCATTCCATCTGACGATCAGCTGTTTGGATCAGTGATTGAAAAGCTTGCATAGAGTCGGCGGCTTTACGACTTCAATCGTAATTTCGCGGTTGCGTTTAACGATGAGATAGAGGCAGGTAGTGATGGATTTCAATCTTTCAGAGGAACAGCTGGCTTTTCAGCAAGCGGCGCGCGACTTTGCCCAGGGCGAAATGGCGCCAAAGGCAGAGGAGTGGGACGAGAAGAAGATCTTTCCGGTAGATGCTTTCAAGGCCGCGGGTGCGCTTGGTTTTATGGGGATGTATTGCGGGTCCGAGTGCGGCGGCCTTGGGCTTAGCCGCATGGATACAGCGATCATTCTTGAAGAGTTGGCCGCGGGTTGTACGTCCACGGCAGCGTTTATATCCATTCACAATATGTGTGCATGGATGTTATCGACCTGGGGCTCTGATAGAGTCAAAGGCGAGTGGGCTGAAGCGCTGACCAGTGGTCAGAAACTCGCGTCGTACTGCCTCACTGAACCTGGCGCGGGCTCTGATGCAGGAAACCTGCGCACGCAGGCTAAGTTGGATGGCGGTGATTATGTGCTCAACGGAAGTAAAGTCTTTATCAGTGGCGCAGGTTCAACCGATGTTCTCATTGTGATGGCGAGAACGGGCAGCACAGAAATTGGCGCGGCGGGCATTAGCGCTTTTGCCGTACCTGCCAATACGGCGGGCATTGAGTTTGGCAAGAATGAAATCAAAATGGGTTGGAACAGCCAGCCCACGCGGACGATCAGTTTCGACGATGCGAGAATTCCTGCCGACGCCATGTTGGGTAGCGAGGGCGAAGGATTTAAGATTGCCATGAAAGGGCTGGATGGTGGCCGTATCAACATTGCTACCTGTTCTGTCGGAGCGGCGCAGGCGACTATCAACCATGCACAGGCTTATATGCATGAGCGCAAGCAATTCGGTCAGTCACTGGCAAACTTTCAAGCACTGCAGTTCAAACTTGCGGACATGGTCACTGAGCTAGTCGCTGCGCGACAGATGATTCGTCTCGCTGCGTACAAGCTCGACACTAACGATCCGGAAAAAACCACTTACTGTGCAATGGCAAAGCGCTTCGCGACCGATACCGGTTTTGAGGTCTGCAACCAGGCGATGCAGTTGCATGGCGGTTACGGTTACATTCGCGAATACCCCATCGAGCGCTTTTTCCGTGATGCTCGCGTGCATCAAATTCTGGAAGGTACGAATGAAGTTATGAGGTTGATCACGTCGCGGCGCGTTCTCGCCGAGGATGGCACTGAAGCCATTCGTTAGAAAAAGTATATTCCAGCTGGTAAAAATTCGAACGTTGAGAGAATTAACGAGAAAGAGAGTTGAATAATGAGTGACACACTAAAACTAGAAAAGCATGGCCACACCGCAATCGTAAGGTTCAATAATCCGCCGGCACATACCTGGACTCCTGAAAGCCTCAATCAATTAGCCGATATTGTTTTTGAGCTCAATGAAGACAGGGAAAACTACTCTTTGATTATTACGGGCGACGGCGAGAAGTTTTTCTCCGCCGGTGCAGACTTAAACCGTTTCAACCACAACGATAAGGGTAAATCATTCGAATTCGCCAATGCTTTCGGCTATGGCTTTGAAACTCTCGCCGACTACAACGGCGTGTCGATAGCGGCGATTAACGGCTATGCGATGGGAGGAGGTCTCGAAGCAGCTATGGCCTGCGATATACGCATTGCCGAGGCGCATGCGCAGATGGCCTTGCCAGAGGCAACGGTAGGGCTCCTGCCTTGTGGTCTTGGCAGTCAGCACCTGTCGTGGTTGGTGGGCGAACAGTGGGCAAAACGGATGATTCTTTTGGGCGAGCGCATTAAGGCCGACAAGGCGCTTGAAATCGGGCTGGTATCGGAAGTTGTTGAGTCGGGCACTTCTGTTGATAAAGCACTTGAGCTTTGTGCGAATGTTGAAAAGCAAAGTCCGACATCAGTCCGTTATTGTAAGCAGTTGATCATGGCCGCGCGCAACACACCGATAAACCAGAATTTTGCGACAGAGCGGGAGATGTTTGTGAAGCTCTGGGACACGCAAGATCAGAAAGAAGGGGTTGCTGCCTTCGTTGAGAAGCGAAAAGCGGAATGGAAAAACGCCTGACAGCGCAACGGACAAACGCTCTGCACCGAAGATCCACAATAAAGTAAAAAATCTTAACGAGTTATATGCATGTCAGAATCTGTAGTGCTCTTTGAAGAACTGCCGGCCAACAATGGCTCGAAAATTGGCAAGGTGGTTCTCAATATTCCCAAAACCCTGAATTCTCTAACGCTGGAGATGGTCGAGCTCTTGCTTGAGCGTCTTGCTCAGTGGGAAGAGGATGAATCTATCGCCTGTTTGATCGTGTCCGGAAGCGGAGGCAAGGCTTTTTGCGCCGGCGGCGATGTGCAAGCCCTGCATGCAAGTGCCATTAAAACGCCTGGTGGCCCCTGCGTAGAAGCCGAGACTTTCTTCGAGCGGGAATACCGGATGGATTATGCCTTCCATAATTATTCAAAACCGGTGATTGTATGGGGTGATGGTATTGTCATGGGCGGTGGTCTCGGCATCTTTGCCGGCGGTAGTCATCGAGTGGTCACCGAAACCAGTCGCTTTGCTATGCCTGAGGTTACGATTGCGCTGTTTCCCGATGTGGGGGGTAGCTATTTTCTTAATCGAACCCCGGGCCAGAGCGGGCGTTTTCTTGCCCTGACCGGCGCATCGTTCAACGCTTCAGATGCTATTTATCTGGGTATAGCCGACAGCTTTGTTGCGCGGGAGTATTACGACCCAGTTGAGGCTGCGCTGGTCGATGTGGCACCTTCTAGCGACGATGACGTTGATGCTGTACTTGAGCCGTTTATCGCGAAAAGCAAACTTGAGCAGCGTGTTGGGCAAATCGACGCCAGGCAAGAACAAATTGATACCTTGTGCAAGTTCAGCAATACCCTCGATGTTGTTGAGGCGGTTCGCGGACTTGAAACGGAAGATAAGTGGCTCTCAAAAGCAAAGAGCGGATTGCTCGATGGCTCTCCTTTGGCGGCGCTGTGGATCGATGAACAGTTAAAGCGGAGCAAAGATGCATCGCTAGCCGATGTTTTCCGTTCGGAATTGCTTTTAGCAACCAATGTCGTACGTTACCCGGAGTTTGCAGAAGGGGTACGTGCGCTATTGATCGATAAAGATCGCGAGCCTAAGTGGCAGTTCTCTTCTGTTGAGGCGGTTGAACGAGACCTGGTGGAGAGTTTCTTTAATTCGCCCTGGGACAGCAACCCATTGGCGGATTTATAAGAGTCGACGCTAAAGCGCTTAGATTTATCAGGTGTCACATACAAAGAAAATGGTTTTTTACGGGTAGAGAGTCATGGCGACAGTTGCATTTATCGGTCTCGGAAACATGGGCGGCGGCATGGCTGCAAATCTGGTTAGAGCCGGCTTTACCGTCAATGCTTTCGATTTATCAGAGGCAGCTTTGCAGGCGGCAGTTGAAGCTGGTTGCCAGCAGGCCTCGACCGCAGAGGATGCGGTTAATGGCGCCGACTACATCGTTTCCATGTTGCCCAATGGTGCGATTATGGAGAGTGTTTACATTGATGGCGATAAGCTCCTCGAAAAGGTCGAAAGGTCTGCCCTGGTGATCGACTGCTCCACCGTGGCTGCGCAAAACTCTCGGCGTATGATTGCTGAAGCTGACAAGCTTGGGATCCGCGCTATAGACGCGCCCGTTTCCGGTGGTGTCGCAGCGGCCGCGGCGGGTACGCTGGCCTTTATGTGTGGCGGAAAGGTGGAGGATTATGAGGCTGCAAAGCCCGTACTTGAAGCTATGGGGAGCAAGATATTTCGCGCAGGCGATGCCGGTGCAGGGCAGGTGGCCAAAATTTGCAACAATATGCTGTTAGCGATTCATATGGCTGGTACGGCAGAGGCCTTGCAGCTAGGCGTCGCCAACGGGCTTGACCCCGCGACGCTTTCCGAAATTATGCTTAACAGCTCTGGTCGCAACTGGTCGCTGGAAGTATATAACCCTTACCCCGGTGTGATGGAAGGTTCCGCCGCGTCAAGAGACTATGAAGGCGGCTTTATGGTCAATCTCATGTTGAAGGATCTGGGGCTTGCGATGGATGCAGCAGAGTCAGCTGATGCGCAGACGCCTATGGGTAGCATGGCGCAGTCCTTATACGAGAAAGTTAAAAATCTTAGCGACGATCAGGGTCTGAAGGATTTTTCCAGTATCCAAAAACTGTTTTCTTAGCTTCCCGACATCATGTCTCTCTTGGTACTCAGTCTCTAGGATAGAAAGCCTTAGGCAGAGATTGCGAACTGTTCAGCTCTACGCAGATTGAATCGCTTTCTGCTACTATTTCCTCCTCTTATTTGAACGCTCCCAGAGAAGTGTCTCCAATGCCTGTAAAAAATCGCCCCCGAAGATCTTGCCTGTATATGCCAGGCTCCAATACGCGCGCACTCGAAAAGGCAAGAGCGCTTGACGCAGATGTACTCATTCTGGATCTGGAGGACGCGGTTGCGCCAGAGAGTAAAGTGGAAGCTCGACAGAGCGTGGTTAAGGCTGTTAGCGAGAAGGTGTTTGGTTATCGCGAAGTCATCGTGCGGATCAATGAGCTAGACAGCGAGTGGGGCGAGGATGATTTGCAGGCGGTCGTTGCGGCGGAGCCAGACGGCGTTCTTTTCCCCAAAGTTGTTGCGGCTGATCAGGTTAAACGGATTGATCAATCACTCACTGAATCGGGGGCGTCAGAGGCGCTTGGCTTGTGGGTAATGATCGAGATGCCTTTGGCAATCCTTCATCTTGCAGCAATAGCCGAAGCGGCCCAAACAACCCGCTTGTGCGGTTTTGTTCTGGGTACTAATGATTTGGCCAAAGAAATGAATTGTATGGTGACAGCGGATCGTCTGGCATTTCTTCCAGCCTTGAGTCAGAGTGTGATCGCAGCGCGGGCATATGGGCTTAGCGTGATTGACGGTGTGTTCAATCAGATAGGAGACGACTCGGGGCTTGAGTCCGAGTGTTTACAGGGCCTGACTTTGGGCTTCGATGGAAAGAGCCTGATACACCCGGGCCAGCTAGAAACAAGTAATCGAATTTTTTCACCATCGGCAGAGGCCGTCGCTCAGGCACAGGCCGTTATCAGCGCATTTAATGACCCCACGAATAAGGACGTCGGCGTGATCAAGGTCAATGGCAAAATGACAGAGAGGCTCCACCTCGAACAGGCAGAGGCACTGGTTGAGAAAGCTGAGCTTATAGCGTCCATGACACAATAGCTGGGGCAGATTAAACATTAAAAAAACGTGGAGAGGAAAGTCATGTCTGAATACCCAATGCCGCATAATAGTATCGACCTGTCTGGACAGGTCGCATTGGTTACCGGGGCAAGCTCGGGTCTCGGTTGGCGCTTCGCGCGCGTGCTAGCAGCCGCGGGAGCCAGTGTCGCGATCGCCGGACGCCGTGAGTCAAGGCTGGAGGAGCTTCAAGCACTGATTGCAGAGGAGGGCGGAGTCTGCGCTCCGTTTGTACTCGATATGACAGATAGCGAGGCGGTATTGCGTGTCGTCGGCAAGGTCGAGGACCAGCTCGGTCCCGTTACCATACTTGTGAATAACGCGGGTGTTCCGGATGCGCAAATGGCGATGAAGATGCCGATGGAGCTTATCGATCGTGTTCTGGATACGAATGTTAAAGGGCCCTTTGTGTTGGCATGTGAGGTTGCCCGCCGCTTAAAGGCCAATGAGCTCCCGGGTAGAATCGTCAATATCGCCAGTGTCGCCGCCAATACTTACAACGGCAATGGTGCGGCGCTGTACTCGACCTCGAAGGCGGCGGTTGTTCGCATGACGGAGACGCTGGCGATTGAATGGGCTCGTTTTAATATTAATGTTAATGCGATTTCACCGGGTGTCTTTGAGTCGGAAATGAGTGATGGCATGATCGAGCGAATGGGCGATCTTGCATCTCACTTCCCGCGCAAAAGAGTCGGCCACCCTGCGCAGCTTGACAGCACCTTACTGTATTTGTGCTCGCCGGCATCAGATTGTGTGACTGGGTCGAATATCGTCGTTGATGATGGGCAAACACCTCGGTAAGTGTTAGTTGGCCTGGCAGTAAAAAAGCGGAAAAAATTAGTGTTCGAATAGGTAAGTACTATGAGTGAAGCGTTAGTGTTAGTGGAGCAACGGGACGCCACCGCGATTGTGACTTTAAACCGCCCAGACGCGATGAATGCCTTGTCCAAAGAGTTGATGGCTGCTTTGGCTGCGACCTTCCGGGATCTACAAAAAAACGAAGACATAGCCTGTGTGATTTTGACTGGCGCAGGGCGTGGGTTTTGCGCGGGGCTCGATCTCAAGCAGCTGGGTGAAGAGGGGCTGGAAGGCTTTCAGCTCAGTGGCGAGTACGATATGGCCTCGGCAATTTTAGGGTTTGACCGGCCAATCATTGGCGCCATCAATGGCGTGGCTGCCACCGGTGGATTTGAAGTGGCGCTATGGTGTGATCTGTTGGTCGCTTCGACGAGTGCTAGGTTTATTGATACCCATGCCCGTGTTGGCCTGGTTTCGGGTTGGGGTTTGAGTCAGCGTTTACAGCGCATCATTGGCGTGAATCGCGCGCGCGAATTGCACTTCACGGGCAATCCACTTAGCGCAGAGCTGGCGGACAAGTGGGGTTTGGTCAATCGCGTCGTTGAGCCTGAAGCGCTGATGGCAGAGTGCGAGGCGCTGGCGGCAGACATTGCGAGCTGTGACAGAACTACATTAAAACGAATGAAGCGCGTGGTCAGCGAAGGGGGCAATATGCCGTTAGGTGCCGCGCTTGATTACGAAACCTTTGCAATGGATTTACACGGCGCGGCGCAAAGTGCAGATGCGATCAAACAGCGCCGTGAATCTGTGCAGGCGCGAAGTCGTAGTAAGACCTGACAGACATTTTTTTCCACGCTCAGGACTGCCTCAAGCGACTTGTTCGCTGTTACAGAGTAGGCGCTTGAATATGACTTTGCAGGTCGTATGCGTCTGTTTTGGCGCCGCAGCCAGCTTCACGCCTAGCGAGATTAATTTGCTCACTCAGTAGCTGTGATTTAGAGAGTGAGTTGCCGTTTTCACGATAGTACTCTAGAGAAAATGGATCTAGATCTGCCCCCTCAAGCGCCTTCTCGCGAATCAGGCTATCGATAGTTTGCCAGTCGCGGGCGTTAAACTGGATATCGATAGCCTCGAGCAATCTTCGTTCTTTCCTTATGTGTTCAAGCTGTAGCATCTGAAAGCTCGTAGCCAGCTGCATGATTTTTGCTTTTGGTCGGTTAAGCAGGTTCCTTGCCCTAGATAGTAAGGCAGTTAGCTGCGCAGTTTGTACTTCAAGCAGTACGTGCTCTTGTTGCAGCTGGCTGATTATAGCGTCGCCGGGCCCATACATCGCAATGTAGTGATCGAAGATAATATCTTCGATCGGATGGTGCCAGCGCTCGGGCACCGTCTTGACATAGTCCAGAATCTCAAACAGCTTGTCATATTGGCACTCGCCGGCGGCGATTCCCGTCAGTTTCTTTAGCTCTTTTTCCAGAAGATACATCAGGCTGATCATACGACGATGATCATCTTCGAGCTGCTCGATAATGTTGTGCATAGCCATCCTCATCAGTTTGGATGAATAGTAGCACCTGAATATCGGCGAGCACTTGATCCAGATCAATACCTCGCAGCGCTCCGTTTTTATACTAATGAAAATTCGGATTTAATCGCTGATGACCGAGGGGTATTCATGTCGGTTCTTTTTAACCCACTCAATTTCTTCTTCCGGCCCGCAGCGCAGTGGGCGAATCTTGCGAACAGTCCGCTTGAGCACTACCGGATTCATGCGGTCTATCCGCTCTTGCTGGCGGTAGTGCCAGCGGTTGCCTGGTACCGGGGGATCACTGAGGTTGGCTGGCGTGTAGCGGGCGGAGATGCAATCCGCGTGACCCCTGAATCTGCGCTACCCATTGTGGTGCTTTTTTATCTCGCAATGGTTATCTCGGTCGCAGTTATTGGCTACATGACACACTGGATGTCACAGACCTACGGTGCTCAGACGAGCATCGCGAAAGGCGTCAGCGTAACCGGTTTCTTCGCCACGCCACTGTTCCTTGCAGGTGTTGTAGGCCTCTGGCCTGTGCTTTGGCTCAATATGACGGTTGGGATTATTGCTATCAGTTGGTCAGTATATCTGCTCTATACGGGCATTCCTGCAGTGATGAAGTTGCCCTCAGATCGCGGGTTTCTGTACGCCAGCGCAATTGCAGGTGTGGGGCTCGTGATCTTTATTTGCATACTTGTATCCAGTGTCCTGCTTTGGGATCTAGGATTTGCGCCAGAGTTTACCGACTAGTTTTCAACAAATATCCGTTTTCCTTTCAATCGAGGCAACCAAGGCAATGACTGAATACGCTGACTCCGAGCTCTACAACTATAAGGTTGTACGACAGTTTGCCGTGATGACGGTGGTGTGGGGTATCGTGGGTATGGGCGTTGGTGTCTACATCGCAGCCCTGATGATTTGGCCGGAGTTGAGCTTTAATCAGCCCTGGTTGAGCTTTGGCCGCTTAAGGCCGTTGCATACTAACGCCGTAATATTCGCCTTCGGGGGGTCGGCTCTGTTCGCATCCTCATTGTTTGTGGTTCAGCGTACCTGTCAAACCCGCCTGCTGTCTGATGGTCTTGCCGCTGTTGTTTTCTGGGGCTGGACAACGGTGATTATTCTCGCCGCAATCACATTGCCCCTCGGTATAACAACCAGCAAAGAATACGCCGAGCTGGAATGGCCCATCGACATACTGATTACGGTTGTATGGGTGCTGTATGCCGTACTCTATTTCGGCACCATTATGAAAAGGCGTGTGCAGCATATTTATGTGGCGAATTGGTTTTTCGGGGCCTTTATCGTTACGGTCGCAGTTCTTCATATCCTAAACAGTCTCTCGATTCCCGTCAGTCTGGGGAAATCCTATCCCATCTATTCCGGTACGGTTGATGCCATGGTTCAGTGGTGGTACGGGCATAACGCGGTAGGGTTTTTCCTGACGGCGGGGTTTTTAGGAATGATGTACTACTTTGTGCCCAAGCAGGCTGACCGACCCATTTACTCGTATCGGCTCTCGATTGTCCATTTCTGGGCTTTGGTCGCCGTGTATATCTGGGCCGGCCCGCACCACCTTCACTACACCGCTTTGCCTGACTGGGCGCAAAGCCTGGGTATGGTGATGTCCCTGATTCTTCTGGCGCCGAGCTGGGGGGGCATGATCAACGGGATTATGACGCTCAGTGGGGCATGGCACAAACTCCGGACGGATCCAATACTCAGATTCCTGATCGTATCCCTTTCTTTCTATGGCATGTCTACCTTTGAAGGTCCGATGATGTCGATCAAAACGGTGAATGCGCTTTCACACTATACGGATTGGACTATCGGTCACGTGCACTCAGGTGCGCTCGGTTGGGTTGCGATGATTTCGATAGGCACAATCTATTACTTGATCCCCGTTCTTTTTGGCCGCAAGCAGATGTATAGCATTCAATGGATCAACCTTCATTTCTGGTTATCAACCACGGGAACTGTGCTTTACATTGCATCGATGTGGGTCAATGGAATTGTTCAGGGTCTGATGTGGCGAGCTTACAACACTGATGGAACTCTGACCTACAGCTTTATCGAAAGCATTCAGGCAAGTTACGCGGGTTATATGGTGAGGCTGGGCGGTGGTGGCATATTTTTCCTTGGCATGGTGCTGATGGCGTACAACGTCTACAAAACGATTGTGGAGCCCTCACCAAGGGACACGGTTGAGGAACTTGAATCCGAGCCAGTGGAAGCAGCTTTGGTCAGAGGTGGAGCGCCAGCATGAATCACGATTCAATCGAACGAAATCTCGGGCTAATGATTGTGTTGATGCTCGTGGCTATCAGCTTTGGCACTCTGGTTGAGCTGGTTCCGCTAATGATGGAGCGTCAAACCAGGGAACCTGCGGAAGGACTTAAACCGCTGAACGCCTTGCAGCTTGAGGGAAGGGATATTTATATCCGCGAAGGCTGCAACAATTGTCATTCCCAAATGATTCGAACCTTGCGCTCTGATACTGCGAGGTACGGGGCTTTTACCACCGCTAACGAGTTGGTATACAACCACCCACATTTATGGGGTAGTAAAAGGACAGGCCCTGACCTCGCGAGAGTTGGTCAACGGTATAGCGATGAATGGCATCGTCTCCATCTCTACAACCCCAGAGATGTTGTTCCCGAATCCAATATGCCCGCTTATCCCTGGCTATTCAAACGTAAGCTGAACAGCGAAAAAACTGCCGACAAAATGCGCGCCCTGCGTGCTGTGGGCGTTCCCTTTAGCGACGCTGCGATAGAGAGCGCGAGTAGTGATGTGCACGAAAAAATGGAGATTGACGCATTGGTCGCCTATTTGCAGCAGCTGGGTACACTCAAATCGAACGAGGAGTAAACAGTGGATGCTTGAATTTTTACGAGGTGTCTCGACGATTTTGATTTTCGTCAGCTTCATCCTGCTTTGCGTGAACGTTTATCGCAGCGGCAGGAAGTCATTCTATGAGCAGGCAGCGCTGCTGCCGTTTAATGAGGTCGAAGAACACGGGCCTTCTGAAGCCAATCTATCGACGAATACCATCAACCGGCGCGGGGTTAACAAATCATGACAGGTTTTTGGAGCGGCTGGATCATTGTTCTCACCGCTACGACGTTGATATTGATCACATGGCTGTTGTTCGCGACCCGGCGCATGAAGTCGCACAATGATGAAAACACGACAGGCCATGAGTTCGATGGAATCATAGAAGAAGACAACCCACTGCCACAGTGGTGGCTGGTGATGTTTGTCGTTTCGATAATCTTTGCAGTCGCTTACCTTGCAGCTTACCCCGGCCTTGGAGCATATCAAGGTGCCCTGGACTGGAGCTCTGCGTCCCAGCACGATCGGGACGCGCAGTATCTCGAAGAGAAATTCGCGGTCACGGCATCGGAATTTTCTGCTTTATCGATTGAGGAACTGATTGTTTCGCCAGCGGCCAATAAAGCTGGGCGCCGTCTGTTTATTAACAACTGCGCTGTTTGTCATGGCGCTGGCGGAGAAGGAGCCATCGGGTTTCCGCAGTTAAGTAACGACATTTGGCAGTGGGGGGGGAGTGTTGAACAAATAACGCATTCGATCAAGTATGGGCGTAAAGCTGCGATGCCGGCCTGGTCGGCGGTGATGAGCGAGACGGATGTTAATGTTCTGGCTGAGTACCTGCTGGTCGAAGCACAGAGAGAATTTGGGAGTGGCGAAGCAGCATCAGAAGAGCAAGCTCCAACACTAATCGCGAAGAAGGGTAGGGCGCTATACAGCAGCTATTGTGTTGCCTGTCATGGTCCGACAATGAAAGGTAATCCAGCACTTGGTGCGCCATCGTTGGTCGATCGTGAATGGGTTTATGGTGCTAGTCTCGAGGCTGTCAAAGCTGGGCTACTACAAGGCCGGGCCGGTGTTATGCCTGCTCAGGAATCGCTGCTCAGTGATGAAAAGATACGATTACTGACTGCCTATGTGCTTAGCTTCTCGACTAATGATGATGGCTAGATGCTTGTTTCGGGAATTTCATTTGTTTGATCCTGATAGCGAGTTGCCGATTTGAAACCTGTATTTTATAGCGATAGAGCATGTACTTCTGAATCAATGGCGAAGCCAGATTTAAGTAAAGATTCTGATCTCATTACCTCCGCGGCTCCAGCTGAAGTTGCGGAGTTAGATCTCTATGAGAAGAGAGAAAAGATATATACCCGTAGTATGGAGGGGTTCTTCCAGCGTATACGCCTCTACACGGGATGGCCTTTGTTGCTTGGCTATTTTACATTGCCATGGTTAATGCTGGGCGACAGGCCGCTGATTCTTTTTGATCTTCCCGCCCGCAAGTTCCACCTGTTTGGCTATACATTTTGGCCTCAAGATCTCTCTATTCTTGGGCTTATTTTGGTGGCAAGTGCTATCGCGCTGTTCTTTGTTACCTCCCTTGCCGGCAGGGTTTGGTGTGGTTATACCTGTCCGCAAACAGTTTGGACTGCAATTTTTATGTGGATCGAGCAGCATACCGAGGGAACTAGAAATCAGCGAATTAAGCTAGATAAACAACCCTGGGACCGAGAAAAAGTCATTAGGAAGTCGATGAAGCATATCGGATGGCTTGGTTTTGCCGTTCTCACCGGTGTCACTTTTATCGGCTATTTCACACCAATTCGTGGAATTGTCTCAGACACGGTCGCTTTTGAGGTCCCGTTGATGACCTGGAGTTGGATCCTATTTTTCACTCTGGCCACTTACATTAACGCGGGTTGGGCGCGTGAGCAGGTCTGTAAGTATGTGTGTCCTTATGCTCGATTTCAGGCAGCGATGTTCGATCGCAAGACCCTGATTATTTCCTACGATGCCGGCAGGGGGGAGCCCAGAGGAGCGCGTAAGAGACAGCTAAGTGAAGATGATTCCGGCAAGGGCTCCTGTGTGGACTGCAGGCTTTGTGTCCAGGTTTGTCCGACAGGAATCGATATTCGTGAAGGCTTGCAGTACGAATGCATATCTTGTGCGCTTTGCATAGACGCCTGCAATAGCATAATGGAAAAAATGGGTTATCAGCGTGATCTAATACGTTACACCACCGAACAAGCGCTCGCCGAGGGCGGTACTGTTAAGCTCGATTCAGTGTTCAAACGATGGAAGGTCATTGCTTATGCGATTGCATTGGTAATGGTACTGTCGCTTCTTGCTTTCCGGCTTGGGTCAATCGCTCCAGTTGAAATAACAGTTACACCAGATCGTCTCGCCTTGACTTCATATAGCGGTGTAGGCGCGGAAAATCGCTACGTAGTGAAGATTGTGAACAAAGGAGACAATCTGCAGCGCGCGACACTTAGCCTGAGTAAGGACTCGGGATTGCAACTGATCGGACCGCGAAACTTCATGCTCCAACCTTTCGAAGTATTGAGCTTTCCGGTTCGGGTGGCCGCGCCAACTGAGCATAATCATGTGCCCACTATTCCAGTCATACCCTTGGTTTTTGAACTCATATTTGATGGGGTGACCTATCAAAGCGAAAGCCGCTTTGTGTATTTGTCGCGATGAGAGATAGAAGTATTGCTATGGTGCGGACCAGTCAGCTTCGACGAGACATATCAAAGGGAGACCATGCTTTGCGAGAGCCGTGGATATGGTTTATCGCAATACTAATGCTTACTGTTTTTATAGCATGCTTATTTATGATTAAAGTGGGGCTCGAAAATCCCGATCTGTCAGCTGAGGGGAATTATCGCAAAGTCGGGCTGGCGATTGAGTCGATTTCTCTTGAAGAAAATCGAGATGGTAAGCAGGCGACATCGCTGCAACCGCAGGGAGATCGCCTATGAAGTCGAATATTTGCTATCACTGCGGGGAGCCTGTTTACGGTTCTGGCGTTTTTTCAACCATAAAGGCTGTTACGGGTTTTCAGAGTAACCCCGAACTGAATGAGCAGAAAAACAATGGCGCGGGTAATCGAGAACCTGTTTTTTGCTGCTCGGGTTGCAAGGCAGTGTACGAGCAGATTAATACGACCGGGTGTGGTGACTACTACCGCTATCGAACGCAAGCGGCGATTAAAGTTGAGGACTACCAGGGCAGTCGGCTCAATAAGGAGGTAATGGATTTTTCCTGGGCCGATGATTTACTCGATGAGCTGGACTTCGTGAAATCTGAGCCTATGCAAGATGGGGGCCTTCAACACAACGCGACCTTATTGCTCGAGGGTCTTCGTTGTAGTGCCTGCGCCTGGCTTGTTGAGCGATCACTTCTACGCGTTGATGGCGTAACTGCAGCACGCGTCGATCTTGTCAATCAAAAGTTAACCGTTTACTGGGATCAGTTGACCGTTAAACTTTCGACCTTGATGTCGACCTTAATGTCCCTCGGCTACTCATCAAAAGGCTGGAGTCAGAATGCGATCTGGGACAAGCATCGCCGGGATGCGTCCAGGATAATGCGTTATCTCGGTGTGTCTGGCATCATCATGATGCAGGTTGGAATGATATCGATAGGACTCTACGCAGGAGAGCTATCTAGCAGTATGACGGCTACAAGTCTGTCGGTGCTACGGTTGGCTTGCTTTTTACTGACCGCTGTTTCGCTCATATACTGCGGTGCGCCGTTCTATCGAAGTGCTTTCAATGGTTTAAAAAAGGGCGTCATTAACATGGACGTACCGATCGTTCTCGCACTGACAATAGCGGGTGGGTATAGCCTGTATTCCACAGCTTTACACCAGGAGCACGTTTACTTCGACACAATCACAATGTTTCTCTTTTTTCTGTGGTTGAGTCGTTTTTTCGAGTATCAGTCTCGCGGACGTTTTCAACACGGGGGGTCCCAGTCTTTACCAGAGCTTGTCACCAGAAAGGTTTCAACTGAGGACGATGCATGCATCGAGACAATTGCATTACGTGATCTTGCGCCGGGTGATCATCTGCTTTGTAAGCGTGGAGATACCTTGGCCGCCGATGGAATCGTGAAGGATTCGTTTGTAGATGTGGATACTTCTGCCTTCACTGGTGAAAGTGAGGCTGTAAGGATACGTTCAGGGCAGGAGATATGCGCAGGCTCTATAAACCTGGGAGACTCGTTTTGGGTCACAGTAACCAGTGATTTTGGCAAAACCAGCTACGATAAGTTGCGTGAGTTGGCCCAGAAAGCTCACTTCGAGAAGCCTGATTATCAAAAACTGATTGATCGAATAAGCCCTTACTTTACTCTGGTGGTTTTGTTTGTAGCAGCTTTGGTGGCTGCATACTGGTCAGCCAGAGAAAGCGGCCGCACTCTGGATATTGTAATTGCGGTACTTATTGTCAGTTGCCCTTGCGCCCTGTCTCTAGCGACACCGCTCGCGGTGACCGTGGCAAACTCCGTCTCATCCCGACTCGGTCTTGTGCCATTACGCGCCGATATCTGGTCAAGACTCAATAATATCAATGACGTGATTTTCGATAAAACGGGAACGCTGACGGACCCGGTAGAGCTTGAGACAACAATCTTGGCCGATGGCGAGTCGAAGCATAGTCCGCTGCGTGTTGCTGCGAGTCTCGAAGTGCTCTCTTCGCATCCCCTCGCGAGAATTTTTCTGGAAAGTAACACAGAACCTCTAGACGACGTTGCAGATTTCAGGGTCGTCGACGGATTCGGTATTGAGGGAGTGGTATCAGGACTGCGATGTCGCCTTGGTTTTCCGGAATGGGCCCTCGCGCTGGAGAGGAACTCGGTCAGCCTTCGCGCGCTGAGCACTGAGTATGATGCATTACTCGTTAGCGCCGATGGGTTGGTTGCTGGTTTTCGCGTGAGAGAGTCCATCAGGCCAGAGGCCCCCGCGGTAATTTCATCTCTTAAATCTGCAGGGATAGCAGTTCACATATTTAGCGGCGATTCCCGAGTAAAGGTTGCACAAGTTGCCGCGTCCCTTGGAGTCGATTCTTTTGAGGGAGGTCTCACGCCAGAAGGTAAGCTAAAGGGACTTAAGGCCCTTCAGCAGTTCGGGGCCATAAAACGAAGGGTGCTGGCGATTGGTGACGGGGTTAACGACGCGCCGCTGCTAGCGGCTGCTGATGCGTCAGTTGCAGTAGCCAATGCCAGCGCGATTACCTCAGCTAAAGCAGACCTTCTCCAGTGCAACGAGAGCCTGCTCGCTATCGTGCAGGCTTTGCAGCTCGCAAAGGCGACTCGCGACACAACTATTGTAAATTGCCTTTGGGCGCTTGCGTACAACATTGCAGCAATATCAATGGCGGCCTTTGGCTTGATACCTCCCTATCTGGCTGCGATTGGTATGACTCTGAGTTCACTCATCGTCTTACTTAATTCAAAACGCATATGGAGGTTTCAGGAATCCTCTAGTGGCTATTCCGAGACAGACGCCACCAAAGAAGCCGGAGCGAATACTCATCGAGAGGAATACTCAACAATAGGAGTTTACCTATGACAAGTCTCTTAATTCTTGTTCCAATTGCGATGTTACTGGTTGGGCTTGCTATCGCACTTTACATTTGGGCGATCAACGATGGTCAGTATCTTGATCTTGACAGGGAATCTAGTCAGATTTTGTTTGACAAACACGACTCGAAAATCAGTAAATCTCCTGGCAATGGTCGGGTTCGCGAAGCGGACGGACGCATTACGAAATAAGGACTGTTGCCATGATCGATCTTGGATCTCTAGAAACGCCTTCGCCACTACTGACGGCGCTATTGATTGGCTTGGGTAGCAGTGCGCATTGTCTGGCGATGTGTGGTGGTGTCCACGCGGTGATAGGTGATCATTCACAAAATTCGTCGATGCTGATTGCAAGCGATTCTGTACATGACAAAGGTTCCGCACTCTCAGTTCCCAATGCCGGCATATCACAACTTGCATCAGAACTTGACGCTCGACTGCGACCGACTGTATTTCTATTAGTTTTTAGCGTTGGAAGGTTACTAAGTTATAGTCTCGCAGGCCTAGCTTTCGGGGCGCTGGCTTTTTCTCTGACTACTCAAAGCGCATTGTGGTTTAGCGGGGCTCGAATTCTCTCCGGGGTGCTGCTGTTTGCTATTGGTTTGCAGATGCTTGGTTGGCGTGGAAGATTTGGCGCTGAGGTGCTTGGAGAGAAAATCTGGCGCGTCATTAAAAACGGCATTGGCCTGCAATTTCCGCTAAAAACCCTGGGACAATCGTTCACCTTCGGTTTTGCCTGGGGCTGGATACCCTGCGGCGTGGTCTATTCCGTACTTGCCTGGGCTATTTTACAGACTGACCCGTTTAGCAGTGCTATGACAATGCTTTTTTTTGGCTTGGGTACGCTTCCAGCTATGCTGGGCTCAGGCCTGCTATTCCATAATGTGTCAAAAAAAGTGAATCAGGACAAGGCTCGCATTATTGCGTCGTTCACGGTGATCGTATTCAGTATCTGGACGATTTTTTCAGCATATGGAGCCTTTATTAGCCACGCTGATGAAAACGACGATCGCGACGCTTTGCAACATAGCTCGGTGCATGTTTGTCACTAGCGATGTGCCATCGTTTAAACGGACCATAATACGGTAGTTAGCCTAAACCAATCTTGCTTGATGTATATCAAGGCCGCTCTGGAATGGAAGGATACTATAAGTAATGACAGTACCTTCAACGCAGGAGCAGCTAATGAAATATCGTGAAATAATTGAAAAATCGGTGAGCGCATCTATTTCTCTTGTATTTTTTTTGGTGGCAGCAACATTTCTTAATGTTGCGATCGCTGAAGAGAAAGGCTTAATTGTCAGAGCGGGGTATGCCGCTGTCGACCCGAACTCTAACAGCGAGACAGTCCCCGGTGCCGGTGGTGAAGTGGCGGCCGATTCTGGAAATGCGCTTGGACTGACGGTCACCTATATGCTCGAGGAGAATTGGGGAGTGGGGCTGTTGGCAGCATCACCTTTCAAGCACGATATTGACCACTCTGTTCTTGGGGAAGTTGCCTCTACCAAGCATCTGCCCCCGACGATTACCCTGCAATACCATTTTAATACGCGGGATAGCGGAAAACCTTATGTTGGCATTGGGATGAACTATACGAAGTTCTTCGAGGAGGAGACATCTCGCCCGCTAGAAGGTGTTGATCTGGAACTTGACGAATCTTTCGGCCTTGCTATGGAGGCTGGAGTTGATTGGTTTATTGATGAATACTGGGGGGCGTCGGTACAGATTTGGTGGCTTGATATTGATACCGATGCGTCGCTGGATGGTGGTCAGGAGTTTGAAGTGCGAATAGATCCATTGGTGTACATGTTTGGCCTAAGTTACAGGCTCTAGTTTTCGCTGTGATTTTAGATATAGTTTCGAGTTTTTCATGAACGATTTAACGGATGTTGGATGGGACCAGGCGCTGCTTCAGCGATATGACCGTCGTGGGCCGAGATATACGTCTTATCCAGGTGCACATATGTTTGAGCCTCTGTCGGTCGAAACACACCTTGATGCCCATTTGAGTTCGAGGGCGCGCTCACCGGAGACGCTCGGTCTCTATGTTCATGTGCCTTTCTGTAATGATATCTGTTATTACTGTGCTTGTAACAAACTGGTCACTCGCGATCGCGCAAAGGGAAGACAGTATCTAGATTATCTCAGCAAAGAAATCGATTTATATGGCAGGCACTGGGGTGGCCGCGAGATTACGTCTTTACATCTCGGTGGCGGAACGCCAAACTGGCTTGACGACGGAGAGCTTACGGAGTTGGTTTATCTGCTTTCGTCGACTTTTAATCTGAGCGACAGGGATAGCAGAGAATTCAGCGTCGAGATAGATCCTCGCGGTATCGACCTCGATACGATTCGCCTGCTGAGCGGTCTAGGATTTAATCGTCTAAGTCTCGGTGTTCAGGATTTTGATGAGAGAGTCCAGCGGGCAGTTAATCGAGTGCAAAGCGAGGCTCTGGTTCGCTCGGTGATTGAATTTGCGCGATTAAGTGGTTTTCGTTCGATCAACTACGACTTGATCTATGGCTTGCCATTTCAAACCAGTCTATCTTTGTCGAATACGGTTGACGTAGTGCTGGAACACAAGCCAGACAGGGTTGCGCTCTACAACTATGCGCATTTGCCCGATCGCTTCGTTAGCCAGCGGGCGATAGACCGGTTGAATCTACCGGCTGCAAGTGAGAAATTGAACATGCTCTGCAGTGCAGCAGGCAGGCTGCAGGAGAATGGCTATCGTTACATTGGTATGGATCATTTCGCGAGAGAAGGTAGCGATATGGAAATAGCCGAGCGGGAAGGTAAGTTGTCCCGCGGTTTTCAAGGCTATTCTATCCAATTTGCGCCTGAGACAATCGGGCTTGGTGTGTCTGCAATTAGCAGCCTCGATGATGTCTATTATCAAAACGAGAAATCGCTCGAAGCATACTATGAGAGACTTGATCACGGAGAGTTGCCGGCCGTTAAAGGAGTCGTGCTTTCATTTGACGACCAGGTCAGACGGAGAGTTATCCAATCGCTAATTTGCGAACTGCGCGCTGATAAACAAGAGATAGCTGCCGAGTTTAATATAGACTTTGACAGCTATTTCAAGCAGCTCAAGGGCAAATTTGAGTCTGCCGAAAAAGATGGCCTGCTTGCGGATTCCACATCGGCAATTATCGTTACGGAGCGAGGAAGACTACTGCTTCGAAACATCTGTATGATCTTTGACAGCACACTGCAATATACCGAGACCCGCTTTTCCCAGACAGTCTGAACATTACTCACTAAGCTCTTCTCGCCTATCAAATTGCTGTGTTTCGGTACCTTTTGCTGACCGTTTGGGCTTTTAAACGTTTATACTTAATATCCTTTTGTGGATATTCGGAGCGTGCCGATGGGGGCTGATGTAAATAGCTGTGCTCATGATCGCAATGTTAACTGCGGTAATTGCCGTCTGAATTCAATTTGTATGCCTTTGGCACTGTCTGGTGACGAGGTGGTAAAACTGGACGAAGTCGTTACACGGGGCAGGCCGATACGCAAGGGTAGCCATCTGTTTGAGCAGGACAGTGATTTTCGTTCGATTTTCGCGGTGCGCTCAGGCGCTCTGAAGACCTATCGTGTCACCGAAAGCGGTGAAGAGCATGTCATGGGTTTTTACTTGCCTGGCGAGATCGTCGGTATTGACGGGGTGAGTCGTCACCGTTATGCAACGTCGGCCATAGCACTCGATACGTCTGCCGTCTGCGAGATACCCTTTGAGCGTATCGAGCAGCTGAGCCTTCAGCTTCCCTCCTTACAGCGATATATGTTCCAGTTGATGAGCCGGGAGATTACCGATGACCAAAAGATGCTCTCGATTGTTAGCCGCAGTACGGCAGAAGAGCGGGTTGCATCGGTGTTGCTAAGCCTTTCGGCGAGGCAGGCCAGACGGCAGCTCAGTGCTACTGAATTTCTATTGCCAATGTCACGCCAGGATCTGGCCAATTTTCTTGGTTTAACCGTCGAAACCATAAGTCGTGTGCTGCGTCGATTTAAAGACGACCAAATACTTGCCGTGGAAGGTAAATCGATTAGCATTCTTGATGCCGAGGGTCTGCGATCTGCTGCGAGTGTCTAGTGTCATCCATTGGATGGACGTATCGCGACGATAGATGAGCTTTAGCGGCTAAAGAAGCGGTTGCTGATTGAAAATCCTTGCAATCCCAAAATAGTACCGCTGATCTAAGGCATCAAAAGCTCTAGAATCTGGGTTCTCCGCCCGTGGCACAACTGGGTTCAAAGCGTCTCGGGGCGAGCACTGCTCGACCAGCTTTGAACGCCAAGGCAGTGGATGCCGCAGGCGGGGTGAGTTAAGAAGGCAGTGTCGCGCCAGGAAGGCTGCTTCGGCCTACCTTAGTGACTCGTACAATCCCAAAATAGTACTGCTGAACTGTGGCGGCAAAAGCTCTAGAATCTTGGTTCTCCGCCCGTGGCACAACTGGGTTCAAAGCGTCTCGGGGCGAGCACTGCTCGACCAGCTTTGAACGCCAAGGCAGTGGATGCCGCAGGCGGGGTGAGTTAAGAAGGCAGTGTCGCGCCAGGAAGGCTGCTTCGGCCTACCTTAGTGACTCGTACAATCCCAAAATAGTACTGCTGAACTGTGGCGGCAAAAGCTCTAGAATCTTGGTTCTCCGCCCGTGGCACAACTGGATAGCGCGTCCCCCTCCTAAGGGGAAGGTTGCAGGTTCGATTCCTGCCGGGCGGGCCACTTTGTGCGCCCTTCCTGTGCAAGGAATGCCATCCCCAAATTAAAGATTTGGGTCGTTAATCAAACGCAAAGCGATGCTTTGCTAAAGACGTTTGATTAACCCAGCCGGGCGGGCCACTTCTTGCTATGCAAATTTACAGTCGCTACCTGCAAAAAATTAAGTCTTCTGCCCAATCGGCCTTAGCAAAATCTCATTCACATCGACTTCGTCAGGCTGTTCCATCGCCCAGACAATGCTGTCCGCAATGCTCTCCGCGCTGATCGCATCTTCGTAGGATTTGTTGATCGCAGCGCTTAACTTGGGGTCAGAGATTGTTGTGGTGAGCTCTGTTGCTACGCTGCCAGGTGAAATCAGGGTCGTGCGAATCTGCTGCTCTTCCTGCCTTAACGCCTCTGATAGCGCTCTGACTGCGTGCTTGGTGGCACAGTAGACGCCGCCGGCTGGGAACACAGTGTGCCCTGCGATAGACGCTATATTGATAACGTGCCCTGATCCTTGAGCCTTCATCTGTCCAATAACAGCCGCTATCCCGTACAGTACGCCTTTGATGTTTACATCAACCATCTGATCCCACTCTTCGACCTTTGTCTGGGACAAGAATGAAAGCGGCATTAAACCGGCGTTGTTGATAATCGCGTCAATTCGGCCAAATTCAGTCATTGCGAGGCTGGCAAGTGCTTCGACATCTTCTCGTTGGGTGACATCAGTTTTACGAACCAGGACCTCACTGCCTTGTTCATTTAAGGCCGCTGCTAGTGCTTCTAGTCGGTCCACGCGGCGTGCGCCAATCACCAGGCGAGCTCCTTTCGCCGATAGCTTTTTTACGGCCTCTTCGCCAATTCCGCTGCTTGCGCCTGTTATGATAACCACGCGACCTTTAATGACGCTCATTTGCTTACTCCGGTTTATATCTTTTGAATGGTTGGTGCGCGACCAGCATGAGCTACCGGCTTGAAACGTTGCTATCTTTTTGCCTGAGACTGCAATTCGATATTGTGCGGGTTCGCGTGACTACTTGCTATTCTAACCTGTAAGCGTTTCGGTCGTCTGCATATCTGCTATGCGTGTAGATATTCGGTGTTTTAGCTGAGTGCAAATCGAACCAAATGGATAATTTAAGGTCGAAGGAGCGAGAAATCGTTGCGAGCTCAAGAATTAGAGCAGAATTTTTGAAAAACTCTGAAAAACCCATAACGGACGTATGAAAAGCCTAACCGTAAAACTGATAGTTACTCTATTGCTCACTATTTCGCTAACGGCGAACGCCAAAACAGATACCGATTTGTGGCGGGCATCTGATAATTCATCTGTTAGCATCATCAACCATGATCTCTGGGGTGAATTGTTGAGTAGCCATGTGCATCTGGCAGAGTCCGGTGTCAATCTGTTTGCCTATACAGATGTTACGGCAGCCGATCGCAATAAGCTGTCTGCCTACATTGAAAGTATGGCTATGGTTCGTATCGATGAGTTCAATGCTCAAGAGCAGCTGGCGTACTGGATTAATTTGTATAATGCTCTGACAGTTAGCGTGATACTGGAGAACTATCCGGTCACAAGTATTCGAAAAATCGGAGGCAGCTTTTTCGCCCCAGGCCCCTGGAATCAAACCGTTGTGTCTGTGAAGGGTCAAGATCTTACATTGAACGATATCGAACACAGGATTATTAGGCCGGTCTTTGCAGACAAACGAATCCACTATGCAGTAAACTGCGCCAGCATTGGTTGTCCGAACCTTTCGCCAGCGGTTTATCAGGGCGCAACCTTGGGCGAGCAGTTGGATGCTGCCGCATGTGAGTTCATCCGGCACCCGAGAGGAGTGCAGATAAGCGGCGACAAGCTTCGTTTGTCCAGTATATACAAATGGTATATCGAGGATTTCGGCGACAGTGTAGAAGCATTAAAGCCCCATCTGGCCGAGTGTCTAGACCCGGAGGTTGCCGAGCGCCTCCTGCAGCTGGAAACCGGTTTTGGCAAGGTTAAGTATCAGTATGACTGGAAGCTTAATGCTAAGTGAAATGCTGCAACGCCAGTGCTCATTGACGCTCAAGGCGTTGGCTCAATACTAAAAACTTGAGAGAAACAGTTTGCAGAATACCGCTCCCTTGCTGCTGGCAGCCACCGATTTCCCCGCTATTAAACGTCGCGGCATTTCGACGCTGCAGGTTAACCTTGGCTATCTGTGCAACATGACCTGCGTGCATTGTCACGTAAATGCCGGCCCCAATCGCACAGAGCTAATGTCCAGCGAAATTATTGATGTTGTGATAGAGGTTCTAGCACAGCGCAAGATTGAGGTGCTCGATTTAACTGGCGGCGCACCGGAGCTGAATCCGCACTTTCGACGCCTCGTGGAGGCGGCGCGCTCCCTGGGGGTGGAAGTCATCGACCGTTGTAATTTAACGGTACTGTTTGAGGAAGGGCAGGCCGATCTTGCCGCGTTTCTTGCACGTAATGGCGTTACGATCACAGCGAGCCTTCCATGCTACGAAGAGGAGAACGTCTCGGCGCAGCGCGGCAAAGGGACGTATGAAAAGAGCATCGATGCCTTGCAACTGCTCAATCAACTCGGCTACGGCAAAGATGCCGATAAACAATTAAATCTAGTGTATAACCCGGTCGGCCCCAATCTACCTCCCGCGCAGGATCAACTGGAAGCTGATTACAAAAAGAATCTCGGTGATGCCCATGGGGTTGTATTCAATCAGCTCTTTACCATTACCAACATGCCAATTAGCCGATTCGGCGCGGTGCTGCTCGCTCAGGGCGAGTACGATAGCTATATGGATTTACTTAAATCCAGCTTCTCGCCATCTAATCTTGAAACCGTAATGTGCAAAGACCTTGTCAGCATAGACTGGCAGGGATATCTGTACGATTGCGATTTCAATCAAATGCTGGAACTGCCCATTGGCTCCCGTCGTCAATCGAGTGCTGAGGTGCTGGTATCGACACGTCCCCACGTGCGTTCACTTCTTTCGAGTAACATGGCCGGACACGAAATTATGATTGGTGAGCATTGCTTTGGCTGTACGGCAGGCCAGGGTAGCAGTTGCGGTGGTGCACTGGCCGAATAGCCTAGCGCTATCGGGTCGGATCGCAAGGTGGCTGCTTATTCCTGTGCGCTAAGCGTCGTTATCCCAACGCTTAATGAGTCGTCAGCACTGGAGCACACGCTACTATCGCTACAGGCAGCTCGCAAGAAAGGTGTACAGCTCATCGTAGTTGACGGCGGCAGTGAAGACGATACCTGTGATCTTGCGCAACCCTTAGTCGACATTCTTGATACCGCACCCAGGGGGCGTGCCCGTCAGATGAATCATGGCGCCAGGCTTGCCTCGGGCGAGAGTATTCTGTTTTTACATGCTGACACCATGCTACCGCCAGACATTCTGGCGCTGCTCGATCGCTGGCAGCAAAGCAAGACCTGTTGGGGTTTTTTTCGAGTGTCTCTGAGTGGCAGTGACTGGCGGTTTCGTGTGATCGAACGGTTTATCAACTGGCGTTCAGCGCTGTTTCAGCTGCCAACGGGTGATCAGGCAATTTTTCTGAGAGCTGATACCTTCGATAGGCTCGACGGTTATGCAGATATCGCAATTATGGAAGACGTAGAAATCGGCAAGCGCTTAAGGGCCGATCACGGCAGGGCTTATGTTGTTCCCGCACCCGTTATCACAGACTCTCGTCGCTGGGAGCGTAATGGAGTCTGGAAGACCGTTTGGCTAATGTGGCAGCTGCGGTTCGCTTACTGGTGCGGTACCAACCCTTCTGAACTCGCGCGACGCTATCAATAAGAGCTCCAGCACGATGGATTGCCTGATTATCTTTGCCAAGGCCCCTGTACCCGGGCGTGTTAAGACCCGCTTATCGCCCGCATTTTCGGCGCAGCAAGCCTGTGCGATTCATTGGGCATTGGTTCGTTCGATGCTAAAGCGGATGAATAGTCTCTTGCCGGCTATGCAGCTCGAACTGCACAGCGACGACTGCCAGCACCCAGCGGTTGTGGCGCTTACACAGGCTTTCCCGAGCCTCGTGTTAAAAAATCAACGCGGTCAGTGTCTCGGAGAGAGAATGAGCGCGGCATTTAATGGCGCCTGTGAGCACTTTGATCGGGTTGTGCTTTGCGGTAGCGATTCGCTCGCATTCACCGCCAAGCATGTCCAGCACATGACGCAACGTCTTGATAGCTGTGATGTCGTTTTCACGCCTGTTACTGATGGCGGCTATATTGCGGTTGGAGCAAGGCGATCTGAAGATGTTAGCAAGCTTTTTCGCAACATCGACTGGGGTTCTTCGTCAGTGATGAGCCAGACCAGAGAAAGAGCTGCCGAGCATGGTTTGACACTCGACGAATTAAAGGCGGTGACAGACATTGATACCCCGGCGGATCTTGAGACGATCGACCTTGAATCCTTGCTCGCGAAGCAGTGATCTTCTTCACTCATTTCCAAGCTTCGTGTCTCTACAAGGTGCGACGCGCAAACTAAACCAAAGTTCAGCCAACTAAACCAAAGATCGATTGCGGGCTTTTTCTCTTTCAGTAGACTGTACACATGGTTCAGGAAGGGCCATCTGCATGACGGAGGATGCTGCAGCACCCCGTCTCCCGATGCGCCTCCGTGTTGAAGGTTTCATCTCGTCCTTTGATTCGGAGACGGCATTCAGGATTGATTGGACAGGAAGTCCTCTCGCAATTGCAGTGTACAGCAAGGAAGTCTTGTCAGGGACGGCTGGAATACTGACAAAAGAGGAGCGCTTCGGTGCTCCTCTTTTCTTTTCTGATCTCTACTCGATTTTTCTGTTCTCTTCCTCTTGGGTTTGCGGGAAAGATGAGAAGCCTACAGGAGTGTGTCTAGCGCGGTAGCGCAGTCCATCGTGTATTTTGCAGTGGCAATGTCGTCAGCTCGTGTCTTCCCTTCACTGATTACGAGTAGCGGTTTACCTAGTTCTGCGGCCTTCCGGCAGAATCGGAATGCCGAGAATACAGTGAGAGACGAACCAAAAACAATGACACCCTCCGATTGATCAAAAAGGGATTGGCTGGCCTGGCGTATCTCGGGTTTGAGCGTGCCACCAAAGAAAACCACGTCGGGCATGAGAACGCCACCACATCGTGAGCAGGGCGGTACCGTCATCTTCTCAGTTAATTTATCCTCAACAAAAGCATCGCCATCGGGTGCTAATTGTGGCCGATAGTTTGAGCCATCGTTGATGACGTCTTGCATAAATTGATTGGCTTCGAGAAGCTGATACTGAAATTCGTCGCGACTCACCTTTTTATCACAGTGCAAGCAAACCACCCGATCGAGTCTGCCATGCAGGTCAATCACATGCTTTTGACCCGCGCGCTGATGTAAGCGGTCTACATTTTGCGTGATCAGTCCGTTCAATACGCCACGTTTTTCGATCTCGACCAGCGCCTCATGGGCCCGGTTAGGCTGCGCTCTCGAAACCGGAGGCCAGCCGACTAGACTGCGTGCCCAGTAGCGCTGCCTTTTCTCGGCTTGCCGGATAAATTCCTGATGTTTAATTGGATCACTACGCTGCCACTGGCCTTCGGCATCGCGATAGGTTGGTATTCCGGACGCCGCGCTAAGCCCTGCGCCCGTGATGACGAGCCACCGATCGCGCTTTGCAAAGTCGTCTTTGAGTTGAGATGTCAGAGTCATTACTAATTGTCGCCAACTGTTTCGTTTGCGCTATCGATCAAACGGTTTTTACGTTTATATCGCTCGCACCTTAATAGTGCCGGTTCAAACCCGCTTAATATACGCTCACCTCGCGCATTAGGGCTAAAAACTTACCGGCGCGCCTTTCCATTACGCTAGGCGTTGTTTACTATTCGCATCCCTCTTTAATCGTGGAACCCAAGCATGAGTGATTTCCAAGGTAAGACCGCAGTCATTAGTGGTGGTGCGGAAGGTATCGGACTGAGTATTGCCAGAGCGGTCGGCAAGCGCGGCATGAATGTTGTGATTGGCGATATTGACGCAGAGCAAATGGCGCAAGCCGAAAAAACACTTGGCGCCGAGGGTGTTGAGGTTCTCTGCGTTAATCTGGATGTCAGCAAGATAGAGATGTGGGAGTCGCTGGTCGCACAAGCGACGGATCGGTTTGGAAACATTCATATGCTGGTTAACAATGCCGGTGTTGGTGGCACACCGGGTACTGTCGAACAGGCAACCCAGAAAGATTGGGAGTGGGTGGTTGACGTCAACTTACTCGGTGTTGTGTACGGCGCTAAGGTCGTTGTGCCGCAAATTAAGCAACACGGTGAAGGTGGCTGGGTGATCAACACGGCCTCTATGGCCGGCATGATGGGTGTTCCGATGGCGCAGGCTTACACTGGCACCAAGGTAGCGGTGGTCGGCATGTCTGAAAGCTGGTTTCAGGAGCTTAAGCCACAGAATATTCATGTGTCGGTGCTCTGTCCCGCTTTCGTTAAAACCCGTATTCACGAGTCTTATCGCAACCGTCAGTCCGAGTATGGCGAGGCGGATATGAGTGAACTTGACGAAACGCAAATAGCGATTGCCAAGCACATGCAAAAGGTTGTTGAGAACGGCATCGATGTCGATCTCGTAGGTGAGCGGGTGGTCGAAGCGATCCAGCAGGGCGAACTTTATATTTTCACCCACCCCAACTATCGCAAAGTTTTGCAGCGCCGCGCGAAGGCAGTCGATGATGCCTTTGCCCGCGCAGCGCAGTCGCCACTGTTGCAGGATCTGCTCGATCTTCCTGTGGACGACTTTAGCTAATAGCCAGTTAAAATCCGGATAGAAATTTTTCAACGTCAAATAGAGAGAGTTACTATGTCTGATCGTCAATACGGTATCGTCGTCTACGGTGCCACAGGTTACACAGGTCGCCTGGTGTGCGAATACCTGAACAATCAATACGGCGTCAATGGAGAAGTGAATTGGGCAATGGCAGGCCGCAGTATGGACAAGCTCGAACAGGTCCGTGACGAGATGGGTATACCGGGTGACGTGCCGCTTGTGGTTGCGGATTCAGGCAGCCAGGACTCTATCGACGCGATGGTCAAGAGCACGGATGTATTACTGACAACGGTAGGACCCTACCAGCTCTATGGCAGCGATGTGGTCAAAGCCTGCGTTGATGCAGGTACTGATTATGTTGACCTCTGCGGTGAGCCCGCCTGGATGCATGAAATGATCGGGAAATACAATGACGCAGCGAAAGCCAGTGGCGCGAGAATTGTATTCTCAACCGGCTTCGATTCGATTCCCTTTGACTGTGGTGTTTACTATCTCCAGCAGCATGCTAAAGCGACCCTGGGATCTTCGGTACCACGCATTAAGGGCCGCGTGCGAGCGATGAAGGGCACGTTCTCCGGTGGAACCATGGCCAGCTTTAAGGAAACGATGGCAGCGGCAGGGCGTAACCCCGAGTTGATCAACGTTCTGATTAATCCATTCTCTTTGAGTGAAGGCTTCACAGGGCCGGCACAGCCACCTGGCAATAAGCCGCTCTTCGAAGAAGATTTGGGTAGCTGGTCGGCACCGTTTGTGATGGCAAGCATTAATACAAAGAATATCCATCGCTCGAATTTTCTGCTCGGTCACGAGTATGGTGAAGACTTTGTGTATGATGAAATGATGTTCACGGGCCCGGGCGACGAAGGCGAGAAGATCGCTAACATGGTCGCTCAGGATAAATCGATGGCCGAGAGCAAGCTCAAGCCCGGTGAGGGCCCGAGTAAAGAAGAGCGCGAAACTGGCCTCTACGATGTGCTTTTCATCGGCAGCAATGAAAAAGGTGAACTCGTGAAGGCCAGCGTCAAAGGCGACATGGACCCTGGCTATGGTTCAACCTCAAAAATGATCGCCGAGAGCGCGGTGTGCTTACACAAAAATCCGGATCTCGCGAGTGGCGGCCTCTGGACGCCCGCGGCAGCAATGGGTACGGCGTTGATCGAGCGTCTGGAAGCCAATGCAGGGCTTACCTTCGCCGTCGAATAATCTTCTTTTCTGCTACGCTTATAAAAGAGCGCGGGACCTTCGGGTTCCGCGCTTTTTTGTTTTTCCAAGCGCGAATTCGCCAAGCTGGATAGCACAGAAGGTTAAGCATGGCTTTGGCGATTGAGGATCGACTGGATGAGAACTAGAGTTTTGGGTCCCAGACTAGTGTTGCTGCTACTTCTGATCGGCCTCACTTCCTGTGGCTTGTTCAGGCTGGCAGATTACGATCAACGGGCCTATGAGAATGCAACTTATCTCAAGGCTAAAACAGTCGCACTGCTGAATTCTATTGGCTTGGGCTGTGAAATTGATGAGTCTGCGATTTCCGAGTGGCGCCTTGCCATGGAAGCTGCCTACGAATATGCAAATGGTATAGCGCATAATAATGAAGCCGCTTTGAACTGGCGAACCTTGATCGACGATATCGCTGTGAGTCCAATCACTGCATGCCGCGATCTTCTGGCAGATGACGATTCACCTTCAACAAACCTGTCGAAGGCATTTTTTACCGAGGCATTGCATCAGACACGTCAAGGCTTTGATGTACTGATCTGCCTTGAGGCGAATAAGCGTAGGGCATCCAGCTGCGCCACTCTGGTTAATGCAGAGTAGCCCATCGGGTGTTGGCTACCAGCCACTAAAACTACAGCTCTAAAGGAGGGCCAATGAGTCGCTTCGACGATTATCTGAGAACGATACAGCGCGGCAGTCGCAAGCTTGTGCGGCGGACGCTGTCTAAAGGCGCCGAGCAGGGTCGAAGAATTGTCGAGGACCATCTAGAGCAGTCTGAAGATAAGTTGCGTCGATGGACCTCGCTGCTCGCGAACGGGGAGTTGACCGAAGCGGAGTTTAAGCTTCTGGTCAATAACCAGATCTCGTTAGGGCGAATGAAGCTACGTACGGTGGAGGTGATTGGCAAGCGTGCCGCCATAGATTTGCGAGATGGCTTGCGCGAATTGCTAGTGGATGCAGCATTTGCCGTGTTTCTTTAGTCTGCTGCCTTAGGCCGGATGCCTTTGATTGCTCGAATCAAAAGTAATAATCGGCAAGCTCAATCGCTGAAAGGTAGGCGCCCTCTACGCGACCTCCCGCAAGCCAGTCGCCGATAACGGCCACGCCTTCGTCGGCATCGGCAATGATCTTCCCGGTCTCGGCGGTGCTGGCTGGTATCGCATAGCGCCAGTAGTGGCTAACATAATGCCTAAGGCTCAGCGGCGTATCGCTGTGATCACGTAGCGTCGCGTTGAGCCAGTCCAGACCCTCGCTGGCGAACATATCGTCTGGCATATGTTCATGACGTATCGACCAGTTGTTACTGAAATGCAACATCCAGACATCATCATATGCATCGGTAACGGGCGTTTCCCGTTTGCTCGATAGCCTTGATAGCCAGCTCACCGTATCGCCACCGAAGACGCCTTGAATCATGCTATTGACCCGGCCCTTTGTTGCAATGCCGAGTGCCCTGCAGGGTAGGTGGATATTGACAGGGATGCGATCGGCTAGGGCTGTTTCGGCAAGTATCAGTCGGCTTTGCTCGGCTGGTGCGCTAGATACCACCCACCGATACCCATCAGCAATAATGTTTTGACGGGCATCGAGCAGCTGCCAGCCTTCCTTCTGTTTGCGTATCGATTCGATCCGGGTATCGCGATGGGTGTTGAGACCGCCCGCGAGCGAATGTGCCATGCCGTTCATACCGGGCATGCCAACATAGCGGCTCTGACTATCGGCTGATGGCTTTAGTTCGCCATCGGTCAATTTGTAGGGCGTGAAATCCCAGCGCGCAACAACTCCCAGCTCCAGCCATTGCTCGACCTGTGTCTTGAAGCGCGAATCTCTGGCGGTGAAATACTGAGCACCGATATCGAGATTCGCCCAGGGCAAACGCTTCACCGCCAGGCGGCCACCAAGACCCCGGGACTTTTCAAAAACGTCGACCGCTATACCTCGCGTACTCAGTGCTCTAGCCAGGGTCAGGCCAGAGAGTCCGGCTCCGATGATGGCGACGCGCATGGCTAGCCTTCCTTTCCGGTCGGGTTGTGTGATGAAATCGTCATGAGCATTGTGGATCGCATGAGTGATGGCCCTGTTTTCGCCAAGCACTATGAGATACGCCCTGGCGTTGATTGGGGTTCAACAATTAGCCAATCTCGTTGGACCTGTAAATCATTCCGGGGCTAAGCGGAGTTTGTACAGAGCTTTGCATATGTTGAGGCGATATTTTCGCGTCGGGGTTTCGGCTCAGGCTCAGTGTATATGGTGCTGCTAGCTCATCGATTCGCGATCTGTTATCGTTCCGGAAGTTCCAGGGCGGTCGCAAAATAAGATGGCAATAAATTTTGGTGTGGCAGAGAATTTCCGGCTTCGATTTGAGTCGAAGGCGTATCCAAAAAAAGCGTTAACGCCTGTTTGCAGGGGCATGTCGCTATAAAAATAGTTACGGGTGTATTTCTATGCGAAAAATCGCTGTTGCCGATTGGGATTCTCTGGGCGACCGACAGCCTGCTTATGCATTAGTCGCGAACATTGATCTGGTTATTGTGCGTTTTGATGATCAGGTGTCGGTTCTCTACGGTCGATGCGCTCACCTCGGTGCGCTAAGGCGTCTGCGTGAGCGATAAACAGTCGCTTGACGCTGCAATCGATAAGGCAATCGCGCCCCCGGGCCATCCTTGGTCGAGATCATGACTGACGTGCAGCTGGTTTAGAGCTTTTCCCTACGAGCCGACTGATGTTAGCTGAGAAGGCTAGTTGACTGACCAATTATTCACTGTAATTCTGGATTTCGCTCTGCTTCAGGCAGCCGTATTCGTCGGTGTCGGCAAAGGAGCGAAAAATCTCCCAGCGCTGGCCTGATGGGGCGCGACTCCAAAATTTTTCCGAAAGAGAATAGCAGCAGTTGGTTTTGCCGATGTTCATTGTCTCAGCGCCACTTTTTTCCAGTCTCTCCTGAATCGCTGATATCGCTTCCCGGTTATCCACCTCGATACCTAGATGGTGGATGCCAGCCTCGGAACAGGAGCCGTGTACTGGCTCAAGAACAAAATTCACCGCCGGGTCCTGCAGCGACCACTTGGCATAGTCTGCCTTTAACTTGTCTGGTGCGGCGTTGAAAAGCGTGCTGTAGTATGACACCGCTGGCTCAAACGCCTTTGCCTCGGTGTTGATGTGGATATGTAGTCTGGCCATAGCAAAGCTCTCCCGAGAGTCTGCTGAACAATATATGCAAATATGTGCATAAATGCAAATATTAAGCGAGCAGAAGCGGTTTGTTTTACATTCGCGTTCAGCAGGCCTTTGTCGAGCAGTTTTCCAAAGCGTCGGCCAAAGCTCTCAGGTTCTCTGCAAGTTGATGCGCGTCGAGTTGATAGTGCGTTTCTCTACCCACTTTATTTGCCGAAAGAACGCCGGCGTCCCTGAGTTGTTTGAGGTGGCGCGAAACACCAGAGAAGTCTATGCCGCAACACTCATTCAGTGAGGAGACAGTACTGGGATCTCTTTTGCAGGCCAGCTGAGCCACGATCGCGACTCTTACAGGGTCGGCCAATGCCTTGAATAAACTGGCATCGAGCATCTTTTCGAGGTTTTTTTGCTGAGAAGTTTTGGTAGATCTTGTGCGGGACATGTTAAAGCTATTCCAGTTCTGGTCGAGACTTTATCTAGCATATTGTTGTGATCATATAGCTTGAACCTGTTGCTCGCAATACATGCTCGCCCGCTATGAAAGTGTGAAGGAGTTAAAAAAAATCGAAAATTCGGCGGGTGTTTTCGCTGTTTCTTAAACGGCGTTTTGCCTGAATCGCTGAGACGAGGAGGGGCTACCTATACTCAATGCAAAGATCGTTGCAGCGCAGCGGTCGTTGCAGATTTTTGAGAATGTATAGGGACGAACGTGAAGAAACTAAGGCTCCAGATGTGCATCTCCCTGTTAGTCAGCTTGTTGGGCTTCATTGCTCCCGTGCAAGCTAGTCTGATCATCAATGGGAGTTTTGAAAATAATGATGTCCGGGAAGGTGGCTGGCGCTGGTTTGAATCGTCCAATGTCGATGGCTGGCAGGGCGGCAATATTGAAATTTGGGATGGGCTGGGAGGCGTTGAAGCATTCGCCGGTCAGCAGCATGCGGAGTTAAATGCTCATCCCAATAATGGCGAAGCCTTTTCTATCTTTCAGCAGTTTGAGACAGAGATCGGTAGAACCTATGATTTATCCTTTGCCTATCAGGCGAGAAGGAATAATCGCGAAGCTTTTCGAGTAGAGGTTGTCGGAGATGACTCGTTGATTGATTTTGTGGTTGACGATCACGTGCGCGGAATATGGAGTATTTTCGAGCATGGTTTTACCGCAAACTCTTCTCAAACCCTGCTTCGTTTCACTTCGGTCTTTCCCGAGAGCAACACGGTTGGTAACTTCCTCGATGACGTTTCTGTAAGCGCAGTGATTCCGCTACCCGCCACGGCATGGCTTTTTCTAAGCGCCTTTTTGCCACT
Organism: uncultured Pseudomonadales bacterium; assembly: GCA_964504585.1. Classification (GTDB taxonomy): domain Bacteria; phylum Pseudomonadota; class Gammaproteobacteria; order Pseudomonadales; family UBA7434; genus UBA7434. The sequence continues at coordinate 68,933 of CAZDEW010000002.1, forward strand.
CTCGCTGATGCGAATGATCAAGCCTGCTTCACAAGCCTAGTCGGATTTTCCGGTAAAGCTTTCGATTGCGGCCTGATAGTCTTCGCTGTGTTGCATCAAAAGTAGCTGGTCTGAGTCCATATAGCTGACTGCGTGATTCAAGGCATTGGCTGCAACGTTGATTGCTTCCTTGCACATGCGCATTGGTATTGCCGGCATTCGCTCTATTTTTGTCGCCAGCTCCATCGCTGTCTCTAGCGCTAGGCCTGCCTTACAACCGTAGTCTGCCCACCCCCAGTCTAGTGCGCTGGCCATGTTGACCTTGTCTGCGAGAAGAAACATACGCTTGGTTTTGGCAGGACCAATTAGGCTGACCGACCTTGGAACACTCTGCCAGCTCATGTTCATACCCCGTTCAATTTCGGGAACATAGATCATGGCGGTCTCGCTGCAAATGCGAAAATCGGCGGCCAGCGAAAGGGCAACGCCGCCACCCACGCAGGGGCCTTCAATTGCAGCAAAGGTAACTGCTTCGATATCCTCCCAGGCTTTACACATTTTCGCCCCGAGCTGGGCCATCTCACGGCGGCTCTGCATATCATGCGACTCGGCTTCAAGCTGAACCAGTTCCATCAGATTCATCCCGCCGCAAAAGATCGCTGACTGCCCGCTAAGGATGACAGCGGCGATGGATGGATCGCCGTTGATTTCTAGCGCGAGCGACCTGAGTTCCCGCAAAGTGGACATCGATAGCACGTTGGCCTTGTGTTTTGTGTCAATTGTGACAGCAAGCGTATTGTTCGTGCGCGTTATCGATAGCTGGGTGAAGGCTGTTGTATCTAGCATAGGCATCGAGAGAAGCTGTGTGAGCGTTAAGCGGTGAGGCGTTTTCCATGATATTCGCTTTAGGCGCGATAGTAAAAAGGCTTGGGTTGAGTCAATGAGGTGGTTACAATAGGCGCGCAACCCGAACTATTTTCGCCCGATACACAAGCCCCTACATGTTGCTACTTGCCATTTTTGTGCTCATTGCACTGGTTTTCTCTTTTCTGTGCTCGATCGCGGAGGCGGTTATTCTCAGCGTCAGTACGCCTTATGTCGCCGCGCTAGAAAGAGAGGGTAAACCGGCGGCAAAGCGTCTGCAGAAGTTGAAAAGCAATATCAATGAACCGCTCGCAGTAATCCTCACGCTCAATACTATCGCTCACACAGTTGGGGCGGCGGGTGCCGGAGCGCAGGCCTTGGTGGTTTTTGGGAGCGCCTATGCGGGGCTGTTCACTGCAGTACTAACGCTGTTCATATTAGTATTTTCTGAAATCATCCCCAAGGCTATGGGGGCGCAGTATTGGCGAAGCCTGGCACCAGTGACTAGTTATTGCTTGGTAAAGATTATTACAGTGCTGTATCCATTTGTTTGGCTTTCTGACTTTTTGACTAAAGGATTTACCGGCCACGCGCACGGTGTTTCTGGCTTTAGTCGTCAGGAATTCGCCGCGATGGCGGAGCTTGGCGAAAGTGAAGGTCAGCTTGCAGAGAACGAAGCGCTCGTGCTAAAAAATGTTTTTTCACTGCAGGAGCTGCGCGTGCGTGAAGTGATGACACCGCGCACGGTCATGTTTTCGCTAGATGCTGAAATGACAGTTGGCGATGCTGTTCAGCTGATTAAAGAACGCGGTTTCTCCAGAATTCCTATCTTCTCAGAGCCAGACCAGATCACCGGCTTTGTACTGCGCGTGGATGTACTGCTGGCAAATGTTGAAGGTAAGCAGGATCAGCCGCTCAAGAATTATCGACGTGAACTGCATGCGGTACTTGATAAGACTCGGACCTTGACGGCCTTCACCGAGATTATAGAGAAGGGCGCTCACCTGCTGCTTGTCGTTGACGAGTACGGCTCAACGCAGGGGCTGCTCTCGTTGGAAGATCTTCTGGAAACCTTGCTGGGTATTGAGATCACTGACGAGAGTGATTCGGTTGCAGACTTGCAGGCGCTGGCGCGCCGCTATGGTCGCCTGCGAAGAAAACGCATGGGACTTGAGGTCGAGGAACCGAAGCCAGAAGCGGAGTGATTAGAGAGCCAGAATAATCTTGCCGATCACCTGACGCTCGATGGTTTGCGGCGATTCTCCCAGCTGCCGCCATGCGACGCGATCCGTATCTATCCGCAACCACTCCAGACTATAGTCGAGAGCTGAGCCACTGTTCCAGCGATAGGATACCGTCCACGCATTTCCGCTTTCGCCGTTGGGATCCTCGCTGAGGGCATCTTTGTCGTCGACTGAAAACCAGTCGCGTCGCAGGGTAAAGCTGTGAGCCTGCCACTGCTTCGAGAGCTGCACATAGCTGGCCTGAAATTCATTGTCGACCAGTGAGCGGCCATCGGCAGATTCCCCCATTTCGGTACGTCCAGCCATCCACTGCGTCTTAAAACGCAGGTCGGAGACATTGCTGGCCAGACCTATGGCGGTGAAGCGCGTATGCCAGCCGTACTGACCGTCGATTATTACGGTCGGGTCCGCACGATTATCGTAATAGAGTATGTTAAGGAGAGACGAGCGCCCAGTGCGCCAGTTCAGTCCCAGATAGTAGCCCGGTTTGTCGTCGATCTCCCGGTAGGGGTCGATGAAACTCGCCTGGCCCTCAAAAACCTGGCCGGATTGGAGTACATCGATCTGGGGAATCGCCAATTGATCATCCCATCGCGTCTGCCTCTCATGAAGCGACCAGCCTTTCCACGCGATTAACGCACCAGCAGAGTCATTATTCATAAACACTGCGCCAGTTACATTGAGCTGTTGTGCTCGGTCTAGCCAGTTAAATTTGAAGCCATGTCTCGACTCAAGACCGGCGACACGCACCTCCTCGGCGATCCAGGTGTTGATTGCAGAGAAGTTGTTGGTGCTATCTCCCGTCCAGCCAACGCCGCTGTTGTCCAGGGAAATTGGTGGATAGAAAACGCCAAACTTAAACCGGTGGCGCAAAGCGCCGGTGGGCACGGGCTTCCAGCTGAGAAAAATCTCGGTGACACCGGTCGATCGACCGAAATCCGGATCTTGCGCGATCGCGGTGCTATGCAATTGCAAGGTATCGGTGAGTTGGCCGCGATAATCAAAAACCGCGTGCAGCCTCGCGTTTGCATCGCGCTCTATGAGTTTTCCTGCACCGCCAGTATCCCAGCCGGCATAGCCTGAGGCGTCGATACTGCGAAAACTGATGAGCCCATCAAGCTGATTAGCTGATGTTGATTTTGCAAGTCCGTGCGTACTACTTAGCGCCAGGGTCCATGCAAAGATTTTCCAAGGTCGAATCATTCGTAAATGGATTCGGGTGCTTGCGGTCTTGAAGCCGATCGTAAGCGTTTGCTGAGCTTGAACTGTACGCTACGGTCTTCGCCGACCAGTGAAATGGTCTTCTCCTTGTTTAGTTTTATTCTCGGGCTCCAGATCCGAATATTCTGGGCTATTTCAGGTTTAACCGGGCCGATGCTTGCTCTTCCGTTTTCGTCGGTCCAGGCAAAAACTTTCTGGTGGGTAACAACAATGTAGCCGACCATGTGATCGTGGATGTTACAACCGAGTACAACCACACCCTCGTGTTCAAAGAGAGTGGGTTCTGGTGCCTCGCCTTTGTAAAGCGGTAGCACAAAGTTATTGGGTTTAGTAAACGAGTAGACGTGATGAGCAACGGGATCGCTGTTGGGGAAAGTCACGCTGGCCCCGCGAGGAATCACCAACACGTAGGGCTCGAACTGCATTCCACGCTGGTCCATGACGAAGGGCTCTTCCGGGATGCTGTGATCATTGGTATCGAGCATCACCAGCACATCGGGCACCGGGTCGCCGTTGCGGTCCAGCACTTCGACCTCAACGCGTTCCTGGTTGGATTGCTCGGCATCCGCCGATACGGATTGGCAAAGCACTAGAACGGCAGCAGCGCAGCCAATAACGAGCTGAAGCGCCATTGCCGGACTAAGGATAGTTGATAGGTTTCTCATCTTTTAAGCCTAGACAAGATATTGCGCCATGCGACTCGAGAGCTGCAGATGAACTCGGCTAGACTTTATGTTGGACCGAAACTCAAAGATTGATCGCGAATCAACCTATGCAGCTTAGCTTTGTACAAAAACTGCTCGTGCTGACGATGTTGCCGCTGCTTATTGCGCAGTTCGGCACGCTGTTTGGTGTGATGACGACAGCGCAAAATGAAGTTCGCGAGACTGCGATAAAAGAACTGCAGGTCGCGGCCACTGTGACAGAGCAATACCTCGTTTCCAGAGCAAGTCGACTTCAGCAGGCCGCGCAGGTGCTCTCTGCCGATTATGCGTTGAAAGAGGTTTTTAGCTTTGGTGATCCTGCCTCTGTGCGCTCGGCCCTGATTAATCACGGGAGCCGGATCGAGGCAGATTTTACTGCGTTTGTAGATTTAGACGCTGATGAACAGCTGGCCGTTGTCAGTGATCAGGCGATCGAGGCGGGGTTTAATGCCTACGTTAATGATCAGGCAGGAGCCAGCGATGCAATGCCTGCAGCGTCAATCGTTTTTGTTGACAGTCAGTTCTACCAGATTTTTTCTGCACCGGTGCGTGCGCCCACGACAATTGGCTATCTCGTTTTTGGAATTCACATTGGCGATGAGTTCGCGACGTCGCTCGCAGAACTTACTGGCAAAGATGTAGCGGTCGTCCCCAATGCTAGTAGCCCTGGTGCGCTGGGAATCGCTAATGCCCAGGACAAAAAAGTCAGCAACTGGGTCGATGGTTTCACTCAAACCGGCAGCGTGTACAGCAACTTCGAGAGCCAGAACGAATACCTTGCGATTGCTACTGCTCTGATGGATGCGGATGGGAGTGTGCTTCTGGTGTTGCGCAAATCAATTGCTGAGGCTTTTGAACCCTATGCTCGCGCCAAGGATTCTATTCTTGGCGTGGGATTGCTTATCCTGACCGTAGTGGCTCTGCTGGGTACCGGGCTTGCAAGAGGTATTGCCCACCCGATTAAACAACTCACGGCCGCAGCATCCAAAATTGCGGAAGGTTCATACGACACAGAGATAAAATCTTCCAGCCAGGACGAAATCGGCCGGCTGGCAGCTGCGCTGCAAACCATGCAGACCGCTATCTCGGAGCGGGAAAACAAGATTCTTCACCAAACCTTGCACGATAATTTGACAGGCCTGCCGAACGGCGAACAACTCAATGCCGCGATAGGGCAAAGTCTGCGAATACCCAGAGTAGAATTTTCGCTGGTGTGCCTGCAGCTGTCAGACCTACAGCGAATCTTCTCGCTAATTGGTCAACATGCAGCAGAGGAATTTATGCTCGGCTTGTGCGGGCTGCTGCGTGAGCGTTTGCCAGCATCATCAGTGCTCTATCGGACAGGGACACATGAATTTTTTGTTTTGTTGCCAGAGTGCGCGGTAGAGCAGACCGCCTCGTTAATGGCTTCCGTCGCCGAAGATTTGAGAACAGGGGTCAGGTATCAAAACAAAAGCCTCCTTTTACGCGCGCACGCCGGTATTGCTGCGTTTCCCGAGCACGGCGATCAGCGTGAATCATTGATCCGTCGGGCGAAGATTGCAGCAGTCGATGCGGAATCCGCAGACCATGCGACCCAGACTTTTCAGGCGGGTCGAGAAGAGGTTTTTGAGAGGCATCTCGCCATTGCCAATGAGCTGCCGCTGGCTATTGAGCGCGGTGAAATTGAAGTGCACTATCAACCAAAGGTTTCTATACAACAGAGGCGGGTGCACGGAGCGGAAGCGCTGGTGCGTTGGACACACAAAGACTTCGGTTTCATGTCGCCTGAGGAGTTCATTCCGATCGCAGAGCAGACGGGAACCATCTTTAAGTTGACGCAGTACGTGCTTAACCAGTCAATGGCTACACTGGCAAGATTGCGCTCGCAGGGCCATAGCCTGTGTATGGGCATCAATGTGTCGGCCAGAGATCTGATAGAGGAGGGCTTGGTTGCTTACATCGAATATTGTCTCACGGTCCATCAACTCGATCCGGCCTGCCTGATACTGGAAGTCACCGAGACTTCGATTATGGAAGACCTCGAAGTGGCGAGTGCCACGCTGGAACGACTCAGAGCGATGGGCATCCGTACTGCGATTGATGATTTCGGTACCGGCCAGTCGTCTATGGCCCAGCTGCAGAACTTGCCGCTCGATGAGCTCAAGATCGATAAGAGCTTTGTTATGCCCATGGCAGAGGAAGCATCCTGCGAGACGCTGGTTACCGCAACTATCGACCTTGCGCATCGCTTGGGGATGACCGTTGTGGCAGAAGGTGTCGAAGACGCCTATGCGCTTAATTGTCTGCAAGAGCACGGTTGTGAGGTTGCACAGGGGTACTACTTTGACAGAGCGCTTCCAGAGCAGGCGTTTACCGAGTGGGTAGCATCTTTTCGACCTGATCAATTTTGGACGTCTGAACAGGAGCAAGCTGGCAAAACAGCAGGTGCTTAGCCGCGTTCTTTTACTTGATAATTAGAATAATCCACTGGGCAAAAGAGAATGCTTTGCGATCTTGCTTTATTCATTGGCTGTGCCGCTACAAGCTTTGACTTATAATGAGTGTCTGATCTTTTTGCTATAGGGTTTGCCGCGCGCTTTATTTAGCGGTGAGATTGATCAACGATTACTGCTTTGCTTGAGAGAAAGGTTCAACACTGCGTCATTGGCTGTTGGGTGTGCATATATGAGCCTGGTAAGTAGCGGCAAGGTATGATTGAGTGGTGATGATGAGTTATAAGAACTACCTTAATGAGCAATCGTCTAAGGCAATCCCTCCGCCAGATTTTATTACACGTCTGGTAACCTGGTTTCTGCGCTGGCAAAAAAAGTTTCGATCGCCTTTTTCTATCGGTGGTTTGAGAGGTTGGTCGAAACGATTTAACCGGCAGCAGTTTAAGCTCCCTGAGGGTATTGAGTTTGAACGCATAGAATTCGCTGGCTTGACCTGCGATCGATTAAATAATCCAGATGCTGATAAGGTCGTCTTGCACTTTTACGGCGGCGGATACTGCATTCGCATGCCCGACTCTGAGATCCCGGCAATTGCAGCGTTTTGTAAGTCGATTAATGCTGAAGCCTATTTGCCCTGGTATCGGCTCGCGCCCGAGGATCCTTTTCCCGCCGCACCGGATGACTGCCTGCGAGTATATCAATCGCTTCTGGAGGAGGGGGTTGATCCACAGCGCATTATCTTGTCGGGAATTTCTGCAGGTGGAGGCAACGCCTTGTCGCTGCTTTCGATGCTACGGGAGCGGCAGCTTCCTATGCCCGCTTATGTAACGCTATCGTCCCCGGCAGGAGATGGTTTGCTTACAACGCCGTCCTGGTATGAAAACGCCGGTACCTGTGCCTTCTTTAAGCTGGAAGACATTCTGATTTTTGGAGCGATGTTCGCGCGACCGGAGCAGCGCTCCAATCCATTGCTGAATGTTTCGCTAATGGATGATTTTACCGGCTACCCACCGCTTCACTTTACTGCCAGCACAGATGAGGTCCTGCGCGATGTTTCGGTGATCGCCCATGAAAAAGCGCTAGCTGCCGGCGTTAAATCGACCCTGACGCTGTTTGAAGGCGCCTTCCACTGCCAGCCGGTACTTTGGCCGCGAGGGCGGCAGTCAAAAGTCATCTGGCAGCAGATTATCGATGACTTACCTGTCCACCTAAAACCCTCTGTAAAAACTTCTTAGCCGAATCAGGGTGCCTGAATGACATGAGACACCATCGTAGTGCCCTCGAATACGGCTTTATCGAGAACGCTGCGCTCGTCGACGAATAGAAAGTCAAACGCGCCGTTTTCATTCTCATCATAGTGAAGCATGATCACTAACGGCGTCCCGGTGTCTAGCTCTCGGTAAACTTTGAGATCGACGTCAGTATTCTCTCCGGCCTCCAGAAACGAGGCGCCCACGTAGATCATTCCGTTTGGTTTACCGTCTTTAAAGGGATGAACGACCAGCCAGCCATCTTTTTCAATCTCGACTTTAGGGACGGTAAGGGTGTTACCTGAGCGGGTGATGCCGTCGGTCTGTATCCAGTTGTTCTCACCGTTACCCATTGTAATAGCGGGTGCCGCTTTGGGGGGCTTCTCGGTGGCGGTATACCCGTCGTTACCATGGTCATGCGCCAACACAAAAGTGGCCGACGACAGCGTCAATAGTGTTCCGAACAGGGTAATCAGTTTAGTTTGCATTAGTGGTGCTCCATTATTGTTTTTGGTTGATTTTATCCCCCTGATTCTACAACGCCGATGATGCACAATAAACTCAAACTGGATATTAAACGAGCAATTCCTGCGCGTTAACTTGATGTTTGGGTTTATTCGCCCGATGCAAACTATAATTTTCAATGATGGATATCGGCTCAGGAACGACAGCAGCGCTTGCAGCTTCCGGTTTTGCCAGAGAAGCGCGCGGCGTTGTGCCCGTTGCAAGCAAGACGGAGGCGCCATCAGACAATAAGAATACCTTATTAGCCGGGGGCAATGAGCCTGCGGCACTCGCGAAGCGGGCGAAGGCCGAAGCCACGTCAAACGACAAAAAGATGCTCGAGGGCTTGAGCGAGCAGGAGTTGGCGCAAGTTCGCGAGCTAGCGGCTAGAGATCGAGAAGTGAGGGCGCATGAGCAGGCGCATGCGAGCGTAGGTGGTCAATACGCGAGCGCGCCCAGCTACACCTTTCAGCGCGGCCCAGATGGGCGTCAATATGCGGTTGGTGGTCAGGTTTCTATTGATGTCTCACCTATACCAGGCGATCCAGAAGCAACCTTGGCAAAAGCTCGCATCGTGCGCAGAGCGGCACTGGCACCCGCGCAGCCATCGGCCCAGGACAGGGCTGTGGCGGCCGAGGCAACAGCGATAGAGCAACAGGCAAGGATAGAGATTTCCGCTAATAAGCAAGCGATTGCTGCGCAACGCTATGCAAGCGTGGATCGAGACCTTGCGAGTTTTCTGGGCGGTGACGATTTAAATCCATCGGGTTCCGCAAAGAAATCAAACAACCAAGAAACTGGTACTGTTAGCTTTTTTATTTAGCTTAGCAAGCAAACTGATACGACTGTGGTTTCACGCGAGGCTAGTCTTGAGCCTCTGCATGCTTAGTTGTTGTAATCGGGCGCAATTGATCAAAGAAATCACTGCTCGCGGAGCTGTAGGGCTCTTTCTTCGCTTCTGCAATCAGCCCGCTAAGCGTTTTGAACGGGGCGCCTACCAGTAGTTGGTTTGAAATCCACGATGGAATACCCACGGGGTCGATAAGCGCCCAGTTGCGAATATTAACGCCGGTTTTGGTGGGCTCTATGATCCATTGAATTCTCGCATCCCTGATACGCACGTTGCGCGGTTGTTTCTCCATGACATCGGGTGTGGCAATGCTATTCATGATCGCTGCACCTGATTCCGGATCGATATGCCACTTGACGTGATTCACCGCATCGCGATTTTTTACGGGTGAGGGCAGGTCGTTCTCTGTATACACGTAGTAATCGTCGACAGCGTTTGTGCTGTGAACGAAACTGCGCTTGCACAAATCTGCCCAGTTTGGGCAGGCTTCTGCGTCGAGAATGACAGCGATAACGGCATGCGCAGTAAGACCCTCAACCGAAGCTTCGGCTTTAACCGCCCGGTGTTTGATACCCCTAATTTTCTGCGTGTAGATTTGGATGCCGTTCTTGTCTTTCTTGAGTTTCCATTCGCTCGCGGGCTCAAGACCAAAAGGCTTGGCCTGAGCGGCCAGAGAACAGAACACAGTGAGACATAAAGCGAGCACATAGTTTGTTAGCCGTGACGTAAGCTTAATTTCATGATTCTCAGATGGGTAGTTGCCTGTACGCATAATGTTTTCCGAAAAGCTGTTTTTATCGTCGACGGGACGGTTTGTCTTCCAGTTATTTTGCTCAAGATAGCGCATTCTTGAGACTCTAGATAGTGGTTAAAGTTCATGGTCTAATGTGCCGCCTATAACAAGTATTTTGATGGAATCACAACCTTTCTGTTTTGTCTGAAACCTCTCTCAAGTCCCACCGCGCTCGCATCAGGAGCCATCTGCGAAAACTCGCGAGCGCTGACCAAGATATTGCCGGGGCGATCGAACGGGTTGGTTTTCCCGAGCCTCGTGTTCGGCAGCCGGGTTTCGAGGTGTTTGTTCACACGGTAATCTCGCAGCAGCTATCGACTGCGGCCGCAGAGGCCATCTGGCGCCGATTTACTGAAAAGTTTGATCCGCTAACACCTGAGAGAGTACTGCGAGCCCGCGTAAAGACGCTTAGAGGATTGGGGCTTTCGGAGCGTAAAGCCGACTATGTCAAGGGTGTGGCAAGAGCATTTATAGACGGCACGCTCAACATAGAGGAGTTCGCCACGCTCGGCGATGAGCATGTGGTGCAGCGAATAACCTCGCTGAAGGGATTCGGCGTCTGGAGTGCCGAGATTTATCTGATGTTTTCATTGCAGCGTCCGGACGTCTTTGCAGCCGACGACCTGGCCCTGCAGATTGGCTTGCAGCATTTAAAGAAACTCCCGTCTAGACCGTCTGCCAAAGAGTGTCGGGCAATCGCTCAGAGCTGGAGTCCTTATAGGTCATCCGCCAGTTTGCTGCTCTGGCGCTACTATGCGCATGTCAAAAAAGACAATGGCTGATTGATTCAGGTGAGTGGATATTTCACTAATGTCGCAGTGCATCAGCACACCAAGGCTGTTATGCAGATAACTTTCGATAGGGATATTTACGAGTTTTTGGCTCTACGCGCCGTGCGCTGTAAACCTAGAAGCGCGATAAATAAAGTAACAAAGGCCCATAGCTCCCGGTTTGGCACGTCAACGATGGGTGTATCCGCTTGCACCGTACTCTCGATCGTTACATTGGTAAATATCAAACCGTTGTCTGGAGTGCCCGCCATATTTGAGGCGCCAAAGGTGTTACTGTTCACCCAGAAACCGAGCATACCGAAATGATTTGCGATATCGTTGGAATCTGTGGTGCTGTGGCTGCCCAGCAGGGTACCGTCGGACAAACGAAGTTCACTGTATAAGTCCACACTGTCCTCACGTGATCGGGTAATGGAAAAGCTACCAACATACGCAGTGTTTGGAGCAAAGCTATAGCCAGCGTCGCTCGAACTTGACAGTGTATTCCACTCAGAAGCAGTGCCGAGAAATCTACCGAGTGTAGAGAGCTCATCATGTTTCCGAAAGTCCGTGTCTTGCGTGCCCGCTCCGACAGAATCCACGTCGAAAGAAGTGAAATAGCCGGGTTGGCCGACGTAAAGAGGATTTACCGAACTTGAGCTTGAAGATTGGTCCGCTGCTAGTCCGGGCTCGTCAAGGTCCATGAGAGCGATTTTAAAAGCAGTGCCGCGGTTGGTGCCGATGGTCGCCGGCGTAGTGAAAGAATACCGTACCGCGATAGTGTCACCGACACCTAGCGTCTGAGGCGAAAAGGTGGCGTGCATGCCTCGCCCCGATGTGCCGGTAACCAGCGTTAATTGACCAGGGGCGATTTCGACGTTACTACCGCTGGTCTGGCTCGACGACCACCAATCGGCATCGAGTTCCCCGGTTCGACTCCGATCTCCATCGGCAAAGCTGTCATTGATAATTTGCTTTGGAGTGATATGGCTCACATTGTTGTAATTATTGTTGGCGAGCCGCAGAGCTAGTTGCGCTTCAAAAAGTGAGGTTGGTTCGGCAGTTTGGCCTTCCAGCTCGTTTGCAGCGAAGCTGCCGTTGACCATGCTTACGGCATTACCTTGTAGGCCAATGAAATAGGGCTGCGCGAAGGTATGTCCGTTCCGTGATGAAGGCCAGAAGTCATAGTTGGTTGGTCCACCATCGATAAGAAAATTCCAGGTAACAAAATATTTTCCATGATGTGGATAGCTTTCGTGTGGGCCACCATTGCCATCGAAGTGCCCGTTCACGACATTGTCGAATAGTGTCGCGTAGGGGCTTCCCGAGTGGCTATCCATTCGTTGGCCGGGTGCCATTTGATAGCGAAGATAGACAGTGCCAGTACCCCAATAGCCTATGCCGGGGCCATGATGATGTCCAGCCAGGTCCTGACTGTCCTTGATGAGGATGCCATAAGAGCGTCGGGTGTGAATCGAGGTGTGGCCTTGTTTGCCAGACAGGAGAATATTCTCAAGCGTCATTGCGGCGCAGCCGTCGATATATATATTCTGATTCCAGTCACGAAACTCAACGTTGCGGATCCAGCCGTTTTCTACATTGTCGAATCTTAGGGCATTCCAGGCATAGTCATGTATATCGTCTTTATGGTGAACAAACTCTTCTGGATAACTATCCCAATTGCCTTTAAAGAGAATATCTTCTACTCCTACATTGTTCAGCATATTGTAGGTTCTAACGCGAATAGGGTCTTGACCAACTTTCAGCGCAATATGCAGGGGCTCACGAAAGCGGACTGTATTGCCATCAATAGACTCTACCGTGTGCAACTCCCTGAGCTGGAAACCCTGTGTGCTAAGCAGTCGAGTCCAGAGAGGGTCTATGATTTGCGGAGAATAATAACTCTGCGCAAAATCCACGCTATCCTGGCGGAGTATGACACGCTGTCCTGGAGAGAGGTTTAACGCATTAGCGACTTCTACTGTATAGCTTTCTCTCGACGCATCGCTGACGACCGTGGTGATATCGCTCTCGCTTAGACTGGAGGGGGCGATCTCAAAGATATAGCGTCCGTTGTTGACCTTCATCTTATCTTTGAAAATTTCGGTGCCGCCCGCTCCCGATCCGCTGCCCTTCAACAGAATGTTGCTGCTGTTGATAAAGATATTTTCCCCCACCGTCTCGGTGGGGCTAATCATGAATCGGCCAGGTGGAAAGAAAACAATGCCGCCACCGGCGGCTTCGGCTGCGTCAATTGCGGCCTGAATGGCTATATCATCATAGTTGCCGTCATCGGCGACTGCGCCGTAGGCCGTGACGTCAAAACTTGCCCAACTACTTGTGTCCGGGATGGGGCTTTCTGAGTAGTCATAGCCGGCATAGGAAAAGTCTGGCAGGACGGGTATATAGCCTGCCGGCTTGGCTGCCTGAAATTGTTTCCAGAGGTTTGATTCTTCTGCTTGAGCGCATGGCAGCCATACGAGTTGGACGGTGACAAGCAACGAAATGCTGAGGACTTTTGCGAGATGCCTGGCTCTGTGCATGGCGTTTATTTTTGTAAGCAGTGGAAAAGAGGTGCTGATCAATTCGGCCTTCATTCACCCCATCAGCAATCTATTCTCTGAACCTTTAAAGGTGAACAGACCACAGGGGGGGTTGTTGCTTAAATGCTGCGCAAATTATACTAAATGCTGGTGCGATTAACTTTAATTTTGGCCAGACCAATCTATACCTTAAGTACTGATATTGGCTCGAAAGCATTAGCGTCGTGTTAATCTGGGTTTATAAACAGCCTTTGGTGGTCACTCACAACGCTCAATTGCTTGAGTCGATCGTATTCGCGACTTTCCAATTTCTTGTGCAATAATTTTCAAATCCAGGAGTCTAGCATGCATGTGTTAGCAGTTAATTTAGCACTGCCATTGATGATCGTGATGGCCATCCAGTCACCTCTCGCCTCCGCAGGCTCGGTTAGCGATGCACAACAGAAAGTCGGTGCAACGTTACACAGCAAGATAAGCTTGGCGATTGAAGATGTGCCATTGGGTGCTATGGCGCTCATAAAAAGCAGTTTTCCTGGGTTTCAGGCTGACGAGGTCGAGCAAGAGTCAAAGCATGGCAACGTCTATCTGGATATCGAGGGGCAACTCGCGGGAAAGGAAACTGAGTTTGATCTTCTTCAGACGCCAGACGGGTGGAAGATTGTTGAAGTACAGCGTGACATTGAATGGCTAGCGCTGCCTGAGCAAGTTGCTGTAGAGTTCTCGGAAAAACAACCTGGTCCTAAGCCTGCGCGAATCATTGAGAGCGTACAGTATGGGACAGCGATTACCATTTATGAGCTATATTTCGTCGATACCGCGGGCGTCGAATCGAAACAGGAGATTAAGTTTGAGGATGGTATGGCCGAACTGCTCGAGGCTGAATGGCAGCACTAGTTCTTTTTGCGACGGGTTTTATTCCTTCGGGCTATGTGCGAAATAATCATTCGCCGCTCATTTGGGTTATGCAAAGCATACACAGCAATATTGGATGCAGCATTGGGTAAAGTGATTACAAGGGCACATAGTTTAATATTTGGATATTTTTCTCTAGTCGTATTAAGCGGTTGCGTGCTTGTTCCTGAAAAAAACTCCACCATTTGGTCTGGATTAAGTAAGGCTGTACCCATTGGCGTGGTTGAGGGGCGTGAGTTGTCGATTAATCTCGCTTTTCCATCCCAACTGTCTGCGACTCCGAGGCCTGTAGTGCTACTCATTCATGGTGGCGGGTTTGTTTCCGGAAGTAAGGATGATAAGAACCGACAAATTCTGAAGTTATCGGAGCTCGGTTTCGTGGCGGCGAGCGTCTCTTACGCGTTGGCACCGGACTACCGATTTCCCACAGCACTCGAAGATATCAAGCTCGCAATACGTTTTGTAAAGGCTAATGCGAGGGCCTTTCACATCGATTCAGACCGTATTCTAGTGAGCGGATCTTCTGCAGGGGGCTATTTGGCAGTGATGGCCGGCGTGACGGGCAATGACGACAACTTCTCCGATTACGGGCTGTATGCGGAGTTCGACTCGACTGTTCGTGCTGTCGCTGCTCAGTCGGCGCCAATCGGTGATTTCCGTCTAGAGAAATATGGGAACAGGCCTTCGATAGAACGTTTGTTAGGATCCGATCCGCCGAACATCAAAGAGTCGATTCCTGAAGTCTCTCCATTTAGCTATCTGGACTCAGAAGATCCTGCGTTTTTTCTTTCCCATGGTGATAGCGATATTGTTGTCCCCGTAGAAATGAGCCGGGAGTTTGTTGAGGCTTTGAAAAATCTTGGTCATAGCTACGAATATCATGAGGTAGAGGGCGGTGGGCATAGTTTAAACCGCACAGCGCCCGATGAAGCGCGGCGGGTCTTCGAGGCCTATCTGAATTTTTTGCATGCCTTCGCACAGTAGTTTGCTTCGATGAGCCATCCGGTTCCAAAGTTTTGCAATTGCAGTTTAGGTATGGATCGATATGGGAGATGCTCGATTCTTGGTCTCGCAATTTCTATCTGTTTTAAATAAAAACGGCGCCTTGCGGCGCCGTCGCTACACTGTTTTCCGGTGTCACGATTGGTGGAGCTAAATTCGCAGCGATGATTTCTCAGCCGGGGGACGCATTCTACTGATGCGTTTCAAGCTAATGCCAATTAAACTCAAATAGCCCAAGAATAGAGCCCAGATTGGTATCGGGATGATTTCTTCAACGGGTTCCACTCCTACCGTACTTTCAATCAGGACGTTAGTGAAAGTCAGGCCGTTGTCCGCGACGCCGGCACTGTTGGATGAACCGAAGGCATTACTATTGACCCAAAAGCCTAGCATTCCAAAGTTGTTTGCTATTCCACTGGTGTCTGTTTCGGTATGGCTATCCAGGAGCCCGCCAGTTGCGAGGCTAAGCGAGCTGAAGAGTTCTACACTATCTGCACCGGTTCTGGTAATTGAGAAGATGCCGATGTAGTCGGTATTGGGCAGGAAGGCGTAGCCCGCGTCGGGAGAGCTCGACAGGCTCATCCACTCTGAGGTTGTGCCAAGAAATCGCCCGAGGCCGGAGGTTGTGTCATGTTTTCTGAAATCCGTGTCCTGGGTGCCGCCGCCCGCCGGGTCGACATCGAAAGACGTAAAGTAACCAGGCTGCCCAACATAGAGCGGATTGACAGAGCTTGAACTGGACGACTGATCAGCAGCGAGACCAGGGTCATTGAGGTCCATCAGGGCGATTTTGAAAGAGGTGCCGCCGACAGCGCCAACGGTCGCTGGGGTGGTAAAAGAGTAGGTTGCAGTGATGCTATCGCCGACTTCCAGTGTTTGCGGTGCGAAGGTCGCGTGCATTCCGCGTCCTGAAGTGCCTGTGACCAGCCCCAGCGCTCCCGGAGAGATCTCGACATTGCTGCCGCTTGTTTGGCTGGATGACCACCAATCAGCGTCTAAAGCACCAGTACGCGCGCGGTTGCCGTCAGCAAAGAAATCGTCGACGATAGCTGTGCCGGGGTCGACAGTTGTAGTCTCGATCAAAACGTTGGTAAAGGTGAGGCCGTTGTCAGCGTTACCGGCAGAATTGGAAGAGCCGAAAGCATTGCTATTAGCCCAGAAGCCCAGCATGCCAAAGTTGTTGGCGATATTACTGACGTCGGTAGCTGTATGACTGTCGAGAACAGCTCCGCCGTCGAGTCTTAGCGAACTGAAAAGTTCGTGTGTATCGTTTCCGGTTCGTGTAATTCTGAGTGTTCCAACGTAGTTGGTGTTAGGTTGAAACGCATAGCCTGCATCGTCGGAGCTGGATATATTTGTCCATTCAGAGGTGGTGCCAAGAAATCTTCCAACGGTCGACGCTGTATCGTGCTTTCTGAAATCTGTATCCTGTGTTCCGCCTCCGCTCGCATCGACATCAAAGGACGTAAAGTAGCCCGGCTGGCCGACATAAAGCGGGTTAGCAGAACTGGAGCTGGATGACTGATCGGCAGCCAGCCCCGGATCGTTTAAATCCATCAAGGCGATCTTGAAGGAAGTGCCAGATGGTGAGCCAATAGTTGCTGGAGTCGTGAAGGAGTATGTCACGGTGATACTGTCACCAACTTCCAGAGTTTGAGGAGCGAAGGTCGCATGCATTCCGCGGCCTGAAGTGCCGGTCACCAAGCCTAGTGCTCCCGCTGATATCTCGACGTTGCTGCCGCTGGTTTGGCTCGACGACCACCAATCTGCGTCCAGCGATCCGGTTCTCGTTCGATCGCCGTCGGCAAAGCTGTCATCAATAATTGTCGTAGTAGTGGTGGGTGTTTGCGGTTCCTCGATACCATGCGAAACGTCCAGGGCGTAGAATGTAGCCTGTACGAATTCCGAGGCGATACCGCCATCGGTTGTATTGTTTTGGTTATACGCACCGGCCTTGAAGTACATAAAGTCATCAGCGACATCGTAGCCGCTTGATGACATATCGATATCAGCGGTACCAATGACAGGCCCGGTTAAGTCGCCAGATCGAATGGTCACGGTTTGCTGGTTGCCAACCACTACCACTTCGTAGGACCAGAGCTCATCTAGAGCGATACCGTTGCTTGGATTAGAGGCACTATTGTCACTGCTCCCAATAATTTCATAAATGATGTCGGCTCCGCCGCTGACTTCGTGGACAGCGTAGATGGATCCGTTGGTATTGCCGGGTAGCTTTCGGTAGTAGAGGCGTAGGGGTTCATCATCTTTAGCATGAATTTGGCCAACAACGACTCGACCAATCCTGCTTGAGTTTCCTGCTGTTGTCACTGCATTGACTGCCAGTGTAGCTTTCATGACCCCATCAACGGCGCCCGCCGCATCTTGTGCTGCTTGTGGTGCACTCGAAAAAACCCAGTTGTTCAAGTTAGGTGTGCCGTCGGCATTGCGAGTATTGATGCTGGTGTCCCCGCGCCGGAGCATTTCACGAAATTCTGTTCGTGTGAAAGAGGAGTTAGGGGTCGTTGCGCCGGAGTTCGTTGCTTTAAAAACCATGCCACCGTCGGCGGCCGTCCAGAAATAATTGTTGTCGACAAAACCGTTTGCTAGATCAACTTCATCGATACGTCTGGATTCCCCAGCCACGTCCTCCGGTGTATTCAAGTACCAGCCGAGTAGGTCAAAGTTTCCGCTCGGTGGGAGAGCTGGATCCAGCGATATCGCTTTTAATGGCAGCAATGCCAGAGCCAGAGTTGTAACGCCGAGGTTTGTGAACTTGCTGAATGCAGACGACTTCATGATTCAAACTCCGCTTGTATTTAGGTGTTTGCTTATTTGTCTTTGCAAGTTGTACTTTTGATAGCTGTTCTATTAAAAGACCAAGTTGCAGACATTCTTATTAAAAAAAGGCGCTGTGCGACTCTATTCAGAATGACTTGAGCACCGCTGAATAAAGTCGCCAGCCCCTAGAGTCGAGCGTTTAACGGGTTTTCTGTAGCCCGTTAAACGCTTTCTTCGGAGAAGTTTACTGCGTGCTTCTCGATCGTAATTGCAGGCCAATCATTGACATCGCCAAGATCACGAGTGCTGCGAAAGGCGCCATCGGAACCACAATCGGTTTCGGTGGCAACGGTTGTGACTCACCGGTGCTTTCAATTAGAACATTCGTGAAAACCAGGCCGTTGTCAGGATCGCCAGCTGTGTTTGACGAACCGAACGCATTGGCGTTTGCCCAGAACCCGACCATGCCGAAGTTATTGGCAATATCACTATTGTCGGTTGCTGTATGGCTATCAACCAATGCACCTCCTGCAATGCTCAGAGAGCTCGAGAGCGAATGACTGTTAGTGCCGGTTCTGGTGATGGAGAATACGCCCACGTAGTTTGTGTTCGGCAGGAATGCATAGCCTGCGTCACCCGAGCTAGAGATGCTATTCCATTCGGAGGTGGTTCCCAGGAAGCGACCCAGCGGCGATGTGACATCGTGTTTTCTGAAGTCGGTGTCCTGTGTGCCTCCACCTAATGAGCTGACATCAAACGCGGTAAAGTATCCTGGCTGACCCACGTAAAGAGGGTTCACTTCACTAGAGCTTGAAGACTGGTCCGCCTGTAAACCGCCGTCGTTCAGATCCATCAGCGCAATTTTGAATGATGTGCTGGAAGGGTTTCCAATAGTGGAGGGTGTAGTGAACGAATAGGTCACGGTGATGTTGTCGCCGACATCCAGCACCTGCGGAGCAAAAGTCGCATGCATGCCGCGGCCGGAGGTGCCGGTAACAAGCGTTAGCGCACCGGGATCAATCTGCACGTTGCTGCCATCAGTCTGGCTTGAAGACCACCAGTCAGCATCCAAAGCGCCTGTGCTAACGCGGTTCCCATCTGCAAAGCTGTCGTCAATAACGGCGTTAGAGACTTGAGCAGCGGTGCTTTGGATAAGTACATTCGTGAACGTGAGTCCATTGTCCGGTGTGCCCGCTGAGTTTGAAGACCCGAAGGCGTTCGCGTTAACCCAGAAGCCCAGCATGCCGAAATTGTTAGCGATCCCGATCGTGTCGCTAGCGGTATGACTGTCAAGCAGCGCGCCGCCGGCGAGGCTTAGCGAGCTAGAGAGATCGTGGCTATCCACTCCCGTCCGAGTGATAGTGAACGTACCCACATAATCCGTGTTCGGTGCGAAAGCATAACCTGCGTCGGCAGAGCTTGAGATGCTAATCCACTCAGACGTTGTGCCGAGGAAACGACCGGAGATTGCCGCCGTATCGTGTTCTCTAAAGTCGGTATCCTGTGTGCCACCACCGACTGGATCGACATCGAAAGAAGTGAAATAACCGGGTTGACCAACGTATAGCGGGTTGGGCGTGCTGGAGCTGGAAGATAGATCGTCGGCGAGCCCTGGATCGTTAAAATCCATCAGAGCAATCTTGAACGAAGTAGAAGACACGGCCCCAACAGTTGCGGGAGTCGTGAATGAATAAGTCACTGAGATGCTATCGCCAATTTCCAGTGTCTGTGGAGTGAAAGTGGCGTGCATGCCCCGGCCCGATGTGCCAGTGACGAGCGTCAGACCACCCGGTGCAATTTCTAAATTACTACCGCTGCTTTGACTCGAAGACCACCAGTCAGCGTCAAGTGCGCCTGTGCTAGTACGATTGCCGTCCGCGAAGCTGTCGTTGATAATAGCGTTGGCGACGGGTGCCGCGGTGGTCTCAATCGTCACATTAGTAAATATCAGTCCATTATCAGGCGTGTTCGCTACATTCGATGAGCCGAATGTATTGCCATTGACCCAGAACCCGAGCATGCCAAAGTTATTGGCGATTGCGCTAGAGTCGGTCGTAGTATGCGTATCGAGTAGCGCACCGCCTGCAAGGCTGAGTGAGCTCGTTAGTTCGTTGGTGTCTGTTGCCGTTCGGGTGATAGTAAAAACGCCAACGTAGTTTGTATTCGGCGCGAAGGCGTAACCTGCGTCGGAAGAGCTGGACATACTGGTCCACTCAGACGTTGTACCCAGAAACCGGCCAACAGGCGAGGTGATGTCGTGCTTTCTAAAATCGACGTCCTGCGTGCCGCCACCTACGGTGTCGACGTCGAAGGCTGTGAAGTATCCTGGCTGGCCGACGTAGAGTGGGTTGGGCGTACTAGAGCTCGAAGAAAGATCAGCAGCAAGCCCTGGATCATTAAAGTCCATCAACGCGATCTTGAAAGAAGTGAACGGGCACTACTTACTCATGAAAAACAGTATCCTACAGTAGCCGGCGTGGTGAACGCGTAGGTTACGGTAATGCTGTCGCCAACATCTAATGTTTGCGGCGTAAACGTGGCGTGCATGCCGCGTCCTGATGTGCCTGTGACGAGCGTCAGCGACCCAGGATCAGCCTGAACATTGGACCCGCTGGTTTGGCTCGAAGACCACCAGTTGGCATCAAGCGCACCCGTACTGGTGCGGTCTCCGTCGGCGAAACTGTCGTTGATAATCTCGGCAGCGTGCGCGCCGGTAGACATCACTGCAGCGCAAAGTACCGCCGACGCTGAATTGCGAAGCGCGGAATGAAGGAATTTCATGGCATTACCTCTTTTACTTATTGTCGAAGTGGAGCGCGGGCTCTAAAGGTTCAAGAGCTCTTATCGTTAAGGGTTAAACCTTACCCAACTGCATTTCACACAGTCAAACGAATTGGTCTAACCAATTAGGTGGGTACGACAGATTTGCGCTGGGAACAATCGCCTTGATTGGGCGAGCGACTGCCGAAGAGTCCAGTAATACACCTCAAAACAGGTGCGCTTGTATCTCACAACCGACTGTTTTAATTGATTAAAATAATTATGCTGTGCTGAGGAGGCAGGGTTGCACGTTAAAGAATGACGTTTTGAGATCGGTAAAATCTTGATTTAAGCCCGTTGGCGTTATTCAATTGTTTGTATTACCAATTTAGCTATGTTGTAATAACGGTGTGTGTCAGACCAATAAGAAACAAAAGCGCTCGCGCGTGAACTATGAAAGCTGCCGATAAAAGACTGTACCGAAGCGTCGCGAATACCTTGCTTAAACTCATACATTCGGGGGAGTTTCCGCCGGGCATTCGTTTACCAGCTGAGCGCGTGCTCGCAGAGCGATTCGGCGTAAGCCGGCCTACCATTCGTGAGGCTATCATTGCGCTTGAAGCCAAAGGGTTTTTGGAAGTCAAGACCGGCTCCGGGGTCTATGTTCTAGAACCAAAGGACGAGCTTCAGGGTCTAGCGGGTTTAATGAGTCCTTTTGAACTCATTGAAGCGCGAGTGCTGTTAGAGGGTGAGGCTGCGGCTCTGGCGGCGGTTATGATTACGCCAGAGCAACTGGCTGACTTGGCCAGTGCGCTTGAAGAAATGGCCAGCGAAAACTTGCAACACAATCAGGGGTCGACAGTTGCGGATCGGAAATTCCATTCAATTATTTCCGAGGCTGCGAATAATCGCGTGCTTTCACTGTATATAACGCAGCTATGGGACGTACAGGAAGAGCAGAATCATATTAACCTCGCGCACCGCGCAATTTGCATGCAGGATGCGCCGCGTCGATTATCTGAGCATAAAGCCATTTATGATGCGATTAGCAAAAAAGATTCGGCGGCAGCAAGGATTGCTATGCGGAATCACTTTTCACGCACGCTAACCGCTTTGCATGAGACGAACGAAGAAGTTGCGGTATCCGAAGTGCGTCGAGAAGTTTCTAAGATGCGTGAGCGCTTCTCCATGGATAGGCTCACGTTAAACTAATTTGCGTATCTGGCCGGGCGGCAGCTCGTGTCTGAGGGTGCCCTTAATGTGGCTACGTTTGTTAAGCGACTAGCCATCTGAGACATAGATTTGTCTTTTTGCATTGTTCTGTAGCCTTTCTTTATCCCCCGCTAGATCCCGTTTCGCGATTCCATTCCTAGGGCAATAATTTAAAATTGGTCAGACAAGTTTGTTTGACATATTTACGTGCCATCGAGTACATTCTCGCCGAACAATGCGGCCCTTACCGTTTTGGTGTTTTAGAAAATACTAATAAGAGGAGTGAGTTACCGATGAGAACGCATACCCTGCGCGAATATGCAATAGGTAAGACCAGGTCAACAGGTAAGACCAAGAGTAAGAAAACGACGCTAGCCAACTCAATATTGGCAGCTCTTGTGCTGCCAACTGCGCCTGGAGTTTTGTTTGCTCAGGCTGAAGTGGAAGAAAAAGCCATCGAAGAGGTCGTTGTAACCGCAGGTCCCCGTTCGACGATCCAGAAATCGATTGAACTAAAGCGCAACTCTTTACAAATCGTCGATGGCTTGAACGCCGAAGAAATCGGAGAGATACCGGCGCTCTCTATTGGTGAGGCATTGGAAACTTTGACCGGTGCAGCATCGCACCGTGAAAATGGTGGCGCGACGGAAGTCTCCATTCGTGGTTTGGGTCCATTTTTGACAAGCACGGTTTTTAACGGGCGCGGTGCGACCAACGGTGCGGGTAACCGCGCGGTTAACTTTAGTATTTTCCCTTCCGAGTTATTCAACAAGGTCGCGATTCACAAGACCCAGTCTGCAAGCAATATTGAAGGTGCGGTTGGTGGTCAGATTCATCTGGATACCCGTCGACCGATTGAATACGGAAAAGAGCGTTTTCAATTTGGCTTGAAGGGTGCGTATAACGAAGGGCAGCAGGATGTTGTTGGAGCTTCTGACATCGGCCACCGAGCAACGGCGAGTTATATCAATTCATTTGAGACTGAAGACTATGGCACCTTTGGTTTTTCGATAGGCTTTCAGACTCGCGAAGAGAGTGATCCGGAGCAGGAATTTACGCGCAGTAATACGCCGAGGATTTGTGATGTTGATAACGGCGTACCGACCTCAACTGTGTGTTCCGACAATGAACGAGAACTACGGGATCCAGACCCTTCTACTGACCGCGAATTTGCATTTTTATCTAACTCCGCGGTTTTTCGTCAAAATCGGGCGGAAGATGAGCGTAATGCTGTTTTCGGCGCCTTGCAATGGCAGCCTGATGATCGCTGGGATCTGAATCTGGATTTCCAGTGGTCTGAGCGGATCCAGGATGAAAGGCGCTCAGACCTTGTTTTTTCAGAACTCAATCGAAATTTGAATAACGCTACCAGCGTCGATGTGTCTGGTGGTTTTCTTCAATCCTTTGAGGATGCGCAGCAAGAAATTCAATTGATAGGCCAGGACTTCGTTCGAGATGAAAAGTACAAGGGAATTGGTTTCAACGTCGAGTATCTGGTTAACGATGACCTGGAAGTATCATTTGATGTCGCTTACTCCGATACCAGAAGGGTAGAGACCGAAGAGAGTCTTCGTTTGGCCGACGAAGTAGAGAGGGTTGTGAGCGCCGATTTCACGAGAGGTGATGTCGGCATCTTTGAGGTCACACAAATCGGTGGTGCGGCTTTCGATGCCAGTGACCTAGGTGAGTTTTTAAGTGGCGCAACAGCTGACGGAGTTGGAAGTACTGCAGCGGATTTTCAGGCGGCATTCGCAAACGATGGCGACTTTGATGATCGTTTGCGCGCTCGCGTGCAGGAGGACATTCGGGACAATACGCTGTTGGCGTACCGGGGTGATTTCGATTGGCAGACCTATGATCTGGGCGTTATAAAGAGCATAGAGGGCGGTGTTAGAGTTGCGGAGATGGAATATAGTCGCAAGGGCAATATCAATTCAGATTTCAATCTGAACAACGATGCTCTTGGTGGCGGTGGATCAGTAGATCAGGCGAATCTGCTTGCGGCGATTGCGAATAACTGTATCGACGGTCCGATTGATAACGACTTTACCGAAGTTTCTTCATCTCAGGGTGAGCGTTTCCTGAATTACAATTCCATTGATGCGGGTTGCTCCTTGGATCTGGTTAGATTGGCTTTAGAGGCGAGAGGGGAATCAACAGATCCGCTAACTCCTAATAATAAGTTTAATGGCTCAAGTGTGGATGTCGAGGAATCCACCTATGCGGCGTATATCAAGTTCAATTATGAATCTGAGCTGTTCGGATTTCCCGCTCGCGGCGACTTTGGTCTGCGCGTTGTACGGACGTCAGTAGATTCAAGAAGCTTCTCTACACCATTTAGACTTGATTATGATGACAGTGATGGGGGTAGCTTTGAACTCGATAGCGGCTTTGGCAGCAGTTCTATCACTGTGAACAAGGAGTCTCATTCGTATACGAACTATTTGCCGAGCGCCAGCCTTGTTCTTGATCTAAAAGACGATCTGCTCTTTAGGGCTGGCATCTTTCGTGGTATCTCACGCTCTGACCCCGCGATCTTAGGTACGAGGCAGCAGGTGGGTACCGTTCAGCGTGATATTGAAGACGCGGCTACTCTCGGCGGCGAAAATCTCACACTTGACGATATAAGAACATTTATAACGACTCAGGGGCGTAGCGGTGGGTCTGCCGATCTAGACGCGTTCACATCCTGGAACGTAGATCTGGCTCTTGAGTGGTATCCCAACTCCGATACCATTTTAGCGGCGGGTGTCTACTTCAAACGCTTCAAAGGCGGTTACCAAAACACGTTTGTGGAAAATACTTTTACCGTCGTTAGTGATGGAAGTAGTGACACCATAGATGTGCTTAATACGAACCTCAGTGGTGATTTCGCCGACGGTGCAGGAGGTGTATACGAGATCACTGCTCCTATTAGTTCTGTAGAGACAACCGATGAGAGTAGCAACTTGTACGGCTTCGAGCTTTCAGCTTCTCATTCGCTTGCTTATCTGGATGGTTTTCTGGGTGGGTTTGGCGGCAAGTTGGGCTATAACTTTGCCGATTCTGATTTCGAGTTCGAAGACGACTTTGCTGGTGCCGGTGTTGGCTTTGATGATGCTGGTAATGAGGTTCAACTCGTTGGTTTGGTCCCGCCAGCCGACATCTTTGGCCTGTCGCGCCATGTCTTTTCCGGTCAGATCTACTGGGATAACGGTATCTTCGATGCTGCAGTGCTCTACAAATACCGTTCGCAGTACTTCCAGCAGTTCGTGGACGATCCTGGTCGTATCCGTTATACCGATGATAACGCGGTTGTTGAGTTCAAATCGAAGTTAAGGCTTAACAAAAATATCCAGCTGACCTTCGAGGCTTTAAATATTACCGATGAGCCTCGAATTGACTATCGAGGGCTGGAAGGAAATATCGCGAACGTCTATTCCTATGGGGCGAGGTACTTCCTGGGTGTCAGAGGCAAGTTTTAACGATTAACTGAATTGTTAAAGTCAGCGGGCTTTTACTCGACGGTATCGAGTTCTGAAAGGAACAACAGACAACGCTTAGGTCGCTGCTTGATTTGACATCAACTGAAAAAGCATATGCTTTGAATTCGGCAATAGAAGTTTGTAACGAACCTGACAACTCATTGCTGTATTCCTGTGAACTTTAAGGTGGAATAAAATGAAAATAAAATTCTTGGGTTTAGTCGTATTGCTGGCGATTGTTATGGGTTGCGAAACCGGTAGCGATAGTGATAGCAATAATTCCGCAACCAATCAGGCGGGCAGCGTAGCTATAACCGGTACCCTGGAGGTCGGTGAAGAGCTTACTGCGGTATTGTCGGATCCGAACGGAACGTTCTTTTCAGGATCCACTGCGGGAATCAGCTCGATTGCCTGGTTTGCAGACGGGGTAGAGATCATTGGCGCCAGCGAATTGTTCTACACACTGACAGCTGCGGAGCTGGGTGCAGAAATCACGGTTGCAATCGCCTATGAAGATAACGCAGGCTTCGCAGAATCAGTTACTTCTGATCCTACCGCAGTAGTTACCAATGCCGGTGGCGGCGGACCGACCTCGACTTTAGCGGCGGTAATCCGTGACACCAATGCTAGCGACACCGGCGAACTTCGTTACGATATACCAGCGGCAATGCGAAGTCTCTCCGGTCGGCTGGTGGTTTCTTTTACGAGAACCTCAACCGGTCCGGATGCTTTTATTGCCTTGTTGAATTCAACGGGCAGCACGAGTAGTGAACGAGCGATTCTTGATTTGCGAATCAAGGATGACGAATTCGAGGTTCGTGACCAGACCTTTGCGGTCACTGCGGTGACACCGACACCTGGTACAGTGCAGGAAGTCGTGGTTGAGTGGGATGCGCCGACTTTGCTGGTGCCGCCCACAGTAACTGTTACGATTGATGGTGTTCCGATAGCAGCGCCATTTACCGCAGGTGCTAATGCCACCGGCGGCGTTGAGCGCGTGCAGTTCCGCTTCGGCGACAACGGTAACGTGTCGAATGCGACCGACACGTTTACGATTACCGAGTTCGAGGTGTTTGGCGATACTGCGGGAACGATGTCGATTTTTGCCGATGACTTCTCTGGCTTTAGCGATGGTGACTCGCTCGATGACGACAACCCGCTCTCACCCTATAACGGTAGTACCAGTGAGGCTGTGGTCGAGGAGATTGGCGGCGGCTCTGGCGGTGGTGGTAGCTCTACGCTTGCCGCGGTTATTCGAGATACCAATGCAAGTGATACTGGTGAGTTACGCTATGACCTGCCTGCAGCCCAGCTTTCAGGTCGTCTGGAAGTGTCCTACGACCGCACGGCTACTGGCCCTGACGCGTTTATCTCGCTACTTAACTCGACCGGCAGCACGAGTAGTGAGCGTTCCATCCTGGACTTGCGCATCAAAACCGACGAGTTTCAAGTTCGCGATCAGACCTTTTCGGTAACGGCTGTGACGCCGACTCCGGGTACGGTGCAGGATGTTGTGGTCGAGTGGACGGCGCCTGATGCGTCGACGCCACCGACGGTCACGGTCACGGTAGATGGCATTGCCATTGCGCCTCCATTCACTTCTGGCATCAACGCCATCGGCGGTGTTGAGCGAGTGCAGTTCCGCTTCGGCGATAACAGCGGTGTGTCAGCAGCTACGGATACTTACACCATCACAGAGTTTGAAGTCTTTAGCGATACCGCGGGAACAACATCGGTATTCGCCGACGACTTTAGCGGCTTTAGCGATGGCGATTCGCTCGACGACGACAACCCGGCATCGCCCTACAACGGCAGCACCAGCGAGGCTGTGGTCGAAGCGATAGGCGGTGGCTCGGGTGGTGGCAGCTCTACGCTTGCCGCAGTTATTCGCGATACTAATGCCAGCGACACCGGTGAATTACGTTACGACGTGCCCGCCGCGCAGCTCACAGGTCGCCTTGAGGTTTCCTATGATAGAACGGCAACCGGTCCCGATGCGTTTATTTCGCTTCTGAATTCAACCGGCAGTACCAGTAGCGAGCGTTCGATACTGGATTTGCGTATCAAAACTGGCGAGTTTCAGGTTCGAGATCAGACCTTTTCGGTGACGGCTGTGACGCCGACTCCGGGTACTGTGCAGGATGTCGTAGTCGAGTGGACGGCGCCCGATGCGGTGACCCCACCAACCGTCACAGTCACGGTCGATGGTATCGCTATTGCACCACCATTTACTTCTGGTGTGAACGCGATTGGCGGTGTCGAGCGTGTGCAATTCCGTTTCGGTGATAACAGCGGCGTATCCGCGGCCACAGATACCTACACCATCACAGAGTTTGAGGTCTTTAGTGATACGGCGGGAACAACCTCGGTATTCGCTGATGACTTTACCGGGTTTAGCGATGGAGACTCTCTGGACGATGACAATCCTGCTTCGCCTTATAACGGCAGTACCAGTGAAGCAGTGGTTGAGGCGTATAGCGGTTAAAAGACGAGGGCGCACGAAGTAGCAGAAGGCCAATGTAAATTAGCCGTTATCTCAAGGCAAAGCAGAGCTGTTTTATCGTGAGGTTTTGAGCTGGTCGCACTTTGGATCTCATGATCGCGCAAATGAATGATGACTATGCGAGCTATATTGCCGGTTACGATCCTAATTGCAGTGGTCGGGTGTTCTGGGGGCGGCGCTAGCGGCAGTGGCGTTGGCGGCTCTGGCGTCGGCACCAGCAGCGGCGCCGCGACATCGGGCGGAACGGGGCCATCCCAAACACCAGAGGAAATTGCCGAACAGTTTGGTCTGGATCCTTCCTTGCCACCGGGGGAAAACTTTGATTTGCTGAGCTGGAACCTCAATACCCCAGCAGCAGACAGTCGCGGCTTGTCCCAGCGTTTTGATGAAGATGATCTGGCTTCTGGCTTTACTGATCCTGACTATTTTTGGACCGGTGAAGACGGTGGTATGGTCTTTCGGGTCACCAATGCGGGCGCGACCACCTCGGCAGGTTCGATATACACCCGAAGCGAGCTGCGAGAGATGCTGCGACGCGGCAATACCAACATCAATACGCGCAATAGCGACGGTACACCTAATCTCAACAACTGGGTTTTTTCTAGCGCGCCTTTATCAGCGCAAAATAGTGCGGGTGGTATTGATGGGGAGCTGAAGGCGACCCTGGCTGTCAATGCGGTTACTAGTTCTGGAAGCGATAGCCGTGTTGGAAGAGTTATTGTTGGTCAGATTCATGCCAAAGATGATGAGCCAGTCAGGCTGTACTACAGAAAACTGCCCGGTAATTCGCGAGGCTCGGTTTATGCCGCACATGAAATAAGCGGCGGCGATGACATCTATTTTGAGATACTTGGGAGTCGAAGCAATAGTGCTTCTGATCCCGCAGCAGGTTTTGCTCTAGATGAAATCTGGTCTTACGAGATTCTCGCCGTAGGTAATCAACTTACGGTGACAATACGCTCTGGAGATTTAGAGGGACCAGTCTTGGGTAGGGCTGAGGTCGACATGGGTCTTAGCGGCTACGATGTTGCAGATGACTTCATGTACTTTAAAGCTGGAGCGTACAATCAGAACAACACGAGTGATGGTGGCCTGGGCGAGGATTATGCTCAAGTGACGTTTTATGCGTTGGAAGCAAGCCATAACTAGACGACTGTCTAGAGCTGGTCTTTCTCGAGGCTGGCGTTGAGGATTCTTCCTGATTTTAATGAAAGTATCGTAGGTGTTTTACATGACTTTCTCAAATGCTGAATTGACAATTACAACGGTAGCTGTTTTGGCGCTCTTGGTAGCGGTATGTTTCTCCACCGCAACTGATGCGGGAGTGCCTGCTGACAAATTTGATCTGTCGGAATGGAATATCACTTTGCCGCTCGATAAAAACCGGGATGGCAAACCCGATACCGTAACCGTAAGAAAAATCCAGAAGTATTCTCATCCGGATTTCTTCTATCTAGATGAAAACGGGTATATGGTATTCGCTTCGCCGAATAAGGCGCAAACGACCAAAAACTCTTCTAATACTCGCAGCGAGTTGCGACACATGCTGCGCGGCACCGATACTAGAATCAAAACCAAGGCGCCGAAAAATAATTTCACGGTTGCCGCAAATCCTCATGCAAAGAAATTTGGTTCTATCGGTGGCAAGATGGAAGCGACGTTAAAGGTTGATCATGTCGCGAAAAGAGCGGGTTACCCAAAGAAAGCGACTGCGTACTCAGTGGTTGTGGGTCAAATACACGCCGGCACCTATAAGCCACCGGTAGAAGGGTTTGGTTGGGGAAATGAGCCGTTAAAGATTTACTACAAAAAATGGCCAGAGCATGACAAGGGCTCAGTCTTCTGGACATACGAAAAGAACTTGCCGAAAAACGATCCAAACCGGAAAGATGTCGCGTTCCCTGTTTGGGGCAATGACTGGAAAAACCCGGAGGACCCGGGTGAGGCGGGTGTCTCACTTGGAGAGGAGTTCAGCTATACAGTCAATGTGTATAAGAATGTGATGTATTTGCGGTTTGAAGCGCCAAATCGCGAGACAAAAGAATTTGCCATCAATCTAGCGAAAGGAATCGATGAGGTCGACCATAAATGGGGTTACGCAGGTGAATGGATGTATTTCAAAGCGGGTGCTTATAACCAATGCAGTACGAAAAAGGCCGAGGGCTTCTGGTATACAGCCTGTGAAGGGACTGGTAACTGGGAAGAAGACAAAGCAAACGGTGACTACGCGCAGGTGAGTTTTTCTCGGTTGGTCGTTGGAGAATCCACGCCCCTCGAATAGGGTGGGAAATGACCATGTCGTTGCGCTTCCTTGGTTTCAGCTTGCTCTGCGGGTACTTGCTCTCAGCCTGTGCATCATTCAGTGCGGCGCCAGATAGTCGCTTTTTGGTGCATTCGCAGGAAGAATACAAGCGTGTCGTTAAAGATCTGAGCCCAGGCGATACCGTTGTGCTGGCTAACGGTATCTGGAAGGATTTCGAGATTCTATTTACCGGAGAGGGCAGCACCGACAAGCCGATTACCCTTACTGGCGAGGAATACGGCAAAGTTATTCTATCGGGACAGTCTAATTTGCGCATAGCAGGCAACCATATTGTTGTCAGCGGGCTGGTTTTCAAAGACGGTCATACACCAACGGATTCGATCATCTCCTTTCGCAAGGACGCGAATTTTTTTGCCAACCACTCTCGCATCACCCAGGTCGTGATAGACAACTTTAATAATCCAGAGCGAACGGAGACCGACTACTGGATCTCAATGTACGGCAAGCATAATCGTTTTGATCACAATCATATAGTTGGCAAGCGTAATCGAGGCGTAACCATGGCGGTTCGCCTGAATAGTGATAGCAGTCAGAAGAATTTTCATTCAATAGACCATAACTACTTCGGGCCACGCCCCATTTTAGGCTCCAATGGCGGTGAAACCCTGCGTATAGGTACCAGTCATTATTCGCTCGCAGATTCAAATACCACTGTGGAAAACAATTACTTTGATCGTTGTGACGGGGAGCTTGAGATTATTTCGAGTAAATCCGCGGGGAATGTGATACGGGGGAACGTTTTCTATGAGTCGAGAGGCACACTGACTCTACGCCATGGGCGCAATAACATAGTAGAGAACAACGTATTTTTTGGCAACGGGGTTGATCATACCGGTGGGATTCGCGTAATCAACGCGGATCAGACGATTCGCAATAATTATATGGAAGGTTTAGCGGGTTATCGCTTTGGCGGCGCCCTTGTGGTGATGAATGGTGTGCCAAACTCCCCAATTAATCGCTACCATCAGGTTGAAAATGCTCAGATCACCAATAACACCCTGGTGAATTCAGATCACGTTCAGCTGGCGGCTGGCAGTGATGAAGAACGTTCAGCGGTGCCATTGAACAGTTCTATGGTTAATAACTTGTTCCATAGTGACGCTTCGCACGATATTTTTACGGTCTATGACGATATCGCCGGAATAGAGTTCCGCAACAATTTGCTGAATCGCCCCTCCGCGGTTAATGGCGGAGAGGGCTTTCAGACTGCCCAATTTAATATGCAGCGCGCGTCGAATGGGCTGCTTTACCCGGATGCGCGTGAGTTTTTTGAATATGGTGTTACGTCTGATCTTAAACCTGTCTCAAAAGAAGAGACGGGCGTTAGCTGGTACCCCAAGCCAGTCAAGGCAAATCGTTTTGGTACCGGCATAGCTATAGAAGTCCCGACGGAAGAGGGTGCATTGGCAGCTGCTGTCAAGAGCTCTGGCGCCGGAGATCAATTGATTTTGTCCGGTGGTACCCACGTCGTTTCGCGGGTTGTGCAAGTAAACCACCCCCTGACGATCCGCTCGGCGGAAAAATCGAGTCAAAGCCAGATTGCATTCGAGCGTAGCACTTTGTTTGAAATCAAGGATGGTGGAAGTCTGGAACTAAAGGATATCAGTATCATTGGCGATCGATCGCCAGACAGCGCAGGTAATTCGGTTATTCGGACGCAGCGTAGCGCGATGCTAGAGAACTATGAGCTTAATATTGACGGAGTTGATATGAGTGATTTGGATATCAACCACTCCTTTAATGTTCTCTCAGCGGCAAAAAGCACTTTTGCAGATAGCATACGTATAGTGGACTCTTCGTTTAGTAATGTTTCTGGCGCAATTTTGAAGCTCGATGCAGAAACTGATGACTATGGTATCTACAACGCTGAGTACGTAGATATTAAAAATACGTTGTTTGAAAATATACGTGGTACGATCGTTGACTATTATCGTGGTGGTACTGATGAAAGTACCTTTGGTCCTCACTTTTCGCTGGCCAGCTCTGAGCTAAGATCGGTGGGCAAGGGCAAGCGCAATAAATCGGCCGCTTCCGTTTTATTGCATGGCGTACAAGTTTCCTCTGTTCGTGAGAATACGGTTACCGATAGTCAACCGATAAAGGTATTTCATACCGTAGGTGAGCCGGTGACAAGAATCATAGCTAATGAGTTTATTTCTACACCGAGAACATCGGTTACAGAACTAAATAGCGGTGAAGTCGATACAGCTCATGTGGCGGATAACCGCTATCGAGAGCGTTGAGCTATGATGAAGGTCATCCTCTCAATTTGTGTGCTACAGCTCATTCAATGGTCGAATTCGGCTATTGCAGAACAGCTAAAGCCGAATCTCATCCTGACCGCAAAGCACGTGCAGTCGATGGCAGAAGAGTTGTCGGAGTATCCGGTTTTTAACGATGTATTCCTTGCTACGCAATCGAAAATTGAAGCACTTATAAATGACCCATTGGAAGTTCCAGTTCCTGAGCATGGTGGCGGTGGCTACACCCATGAGCAACATAAAAAGAATTATCTGGCAATGTACGAGGCATCGACTCTTTATCAGATAACAAAAGATTCGCGATATGCTAAGTTTGTACGAGATATGTTATCGGCCTACGCTGAGCTGTATCCGAGACTAGGGTTACATCCGGTGGAGCGCTCCTCATCCCGTGGGCGGCTTTTCTGGCAAACCCTGAACGAATCTGTGTGGCTGCTACATTCCATTCAGGCGTTCGATGCGATCGCTGATACACTGTCTTCTGACGAGCGCGCGCTTATTGTAAACGGAGTGCTTTTACCGATGGCGACCTTTCTCTCAGACGGGCAGCCAAAAACCTTCGATAAGATACACAACCACGCCACCTGGGCCGCTGCTGCTGTAGGTATGGTTGGCTATGCGCTAGAAAGGAAAGATCTGGTAGATAAAGCGCTTTATGGTCTGGATAAGTCCGGCAACAGTGGATTCATGCGGCAATTGGAGCTGCTGTTTTCGCCCGACGGCTATTACAACGAAGGCCCCTATTATCATCGCTATGCGCTAATGCCATTTGTTTTGTTTGCGCAGGCGATAGAAAACAACCAGCCAGCGTTGAAAGTTTTCGAATATCGAAACAAAATTTTGCTGAAGGCTATTTATGGACTGGTTCAGCTCAGCTACAACGGACTGTTTTTCCCCATCAATGATGCGATCAAAGACAAGGGCGTAAAAACCATCGAATTGCAGCACGGAATTGCGATCGCTTACGGAATTACTGGCGATCCCGCACTGCTTTCGGTAGCGAGGGACCAGGGGTCAGTAGTATTGACTGGCGAGGGGCTGGCGTTGGCAAGAGGCCTAAGTCAGCGGCTCGATCAGCCTTTTCCTTACCGTTCACTTCAGTTTAGCGATGGTGCAGAGGGAGGTCGCGGCGGGCTGTCGATATTACGCTCGGGAAGCCAACCGGGACATCAAGCTCTTGTGATGAAAAATACAGCGCAGGGGCTCGGTCACGGCCACTTTGACAAGCTGGCGTTGCTTTTTTATGACAATGGGAAAGAGGTCGTTCCCGACTACGGTGCTGCGCGATTTTTAAATATAGAGCCAAAAAATGGAGGGCACTATTTGCCCGAAAATCATTCATGGGCAAAACAAACGATAGCGCACAACACACTGGTTGTTGACGAGGAAAGTCATTTCAATATGGATTTGGGCCTTGCTGAAATTCGCTCACCTGAGCCGTTGCTCTTTCAGATTGAAGACAACATCGAGATCGTTTCCGCCAGAATGGACGGAGCCTATGAAGATGTTAGCTTTATTCGTACGGTAGCGATGATTAAAAATGAAGTGCTTGAACATCCGGTAGTGCTGGATGTTTTTGCAGTGTATAGCGATAGAGAGCACCAGTATGACTTGCCCTTGCACTATAAGGGGCAGCTGGTGAATATCGATTTCGATTATCGCGCGAGCGAAGCGAGCTTAAGCCCTCTAGGTACTGGCAACGGCTATCAACATCTGTGGCGGAGAGCCAGTGCGGATCTGGATGCCGGAGAAAACGACCGTATAGCTCAGGTGAGCTGGTTGCTAGGGGATCGATTCTATACATTTAGCACCCTTGTTCAGGGGCCACAGCAACTATTGTTTGCTGAGCTGGGCGCCAATGACCCAGGGTTTAATCTAACCCCATCGTCTGCTTTGATACGAAGAAAAGACGCAAAAAACCACACCTTCGTTTCGATATTAGAGCCGCATGGTGAATACAATGGGACATTGGAGTTTACTCGGGATCCCTATAGCTCGCTAAGCGACATGGACTTTATTGAGAGCGATGGACTTGATTTGATTTATATGAAGTTCGATGACGGTGTTGAAAGGGCGTTAGCTCTTTCTTATGACGCCGATGAGCAAGTTTTGCATCGTATCACTTACCAAGGTATGAATTTTGAGTGGCGGGGTTACTATCACTTTTTTGAGATTTAAATGATCTGTGGCAATGAAAAATCGTAGTGTCCGCCGCAGAATGTTTAAAGAAGACGTCAGACTACTTGGTTTGAAATAGAGAAGCTTTTTAAAAGGCTAGAGAAATTATGAAAGAAGAAAGCGACATATTTTTATATGGCAATAAGATCGAAATCGAAGAAGTGCAGCCGGGAATGACGCGTCAGATTATGGGGTATAACCATGAGATCATGATCGTAAAGGTCATGTTTGAAACGGGTGCGGAAGGCTACCAGCATGAGCATCGTCATTCGCAGTCTACTTATATCGAAAGCGGCGTTTTTGACGTAACGATCGACGGCAAAACTGAGCGATTGGCAGCAGGCGATGGGTTCTACATTCCTCCTCACGTCATGCATGGTGCGGTATGTGTTGAAGCGGGTGTTTTGATCGATGTGTTTAGTCCTGTTCGCGAGGACTTTCTTAATCAAGGGGATGAGTCATGAAAGTCAAAAATTTGCGTTGGTGGGTGATATCACTGATTGCTTTGGCAACTGTGATCAATTATATCGATCGCCAATCGCTGAGTGTCCTATGGCCGTTTATGGGGGACGAAATATATCCCGATAAAAATGCCGATGAGCTGAAGGCGGTGTATGGAACAATAAGCATCGTTTTTCTGTTTTCTTATGCATTTGGTCAGGCAATTTTCGGAAAAATATTTGACTGGATAGGGACGCGATTGGGATTTGTCCTTTCAATCAGCGTATGGTCGATGGCTACGGCTTTGCACGCATTCGCGCAAGGCATACTGACTTTCAGCGTCTTCCGGTCCATTCTGGGTATATCCGAGGCTGGTAACTGGCCTGGCGCGGCTAAGGCTAATGCAGAGTGGTTTCCCACCAAGGAGAGGGCTCTGGCCCAGGGGATTTTCAACTCTGGCGCTGCCATCGGAGGCATCATTTCCGTACCGTTAATTGCTTTCCTGGCAATCTATTTGAGCTGGAAAGTGATATTTGTGCTGATCGGTCTTGTGGGTCTGCTGTGGCTGGTTCCCTGGCTCGTCCTGGTGAAGGCACCGCCCAAGGATCACCCCTGGATTACTGATGAAGAGCGTGAGTATATTCTGACAGGGCAGAAGAATACCGAGGTGGCTGATGCTGACGATGAATATGCGCCGGATATGCGTGAGATTCTGTCTCGCAAGGAGAGTTGGGGGGTCATTATCGCGACTGCAGCGATCGATCCTATCTGGTGGTTGTTCATTGTCTGGATTCCTACCTACCTTGTCGAGGTTTACCAGATGGATGTAAAAGGCCTCGCCATTTATGGCTGGGTGCCGTACGTTGGTGCTATGTTCGGTGCATGGTTCGGTGGGCTTTTAGCGCAAAACCGCTTTAAGGCAGGATGGAATACGGATAAGACACGTAAGTTTGTCATTACACTGGGCTGTTTGATAATGCTGCCTGCCTTGCTGATGCTTGCGGACCCTGGCAGTCCTGTCACTGCGGTTTTGATTATGGCGACCATATTGTTTGGTTTTCAGACGGCAATTGGTAACGTACAAACGCTTCCCAGCGATCTACTCGTGCGGAAGAGCGTCGGCTCGCTCGCCGGGATTGCAGGGATGGCGGCAAAGCTTGCCGCAGGGGCACTGATTTATTCAACGCCTGCTTTGACAACCGGTGGTAACTATACCGTCGTATTTGTGATCGGAGCGGCACTTGCTGTAATCACAGCCGCCAGTATCTGGCTATTGTGCCCCAATATAAAACCATTAAGTCCACGTGACTGAATAACTATCGATCACGAAATCTAGTGTTCAACAAGCATTCGTGATCGGCGACAAAATTAGCGTAACACTTGCTATTGGGTAAGGAGTAGAAGTATGAAAAAACCAACTATTGGATTTGTAGGCCTCGGCCTTATGGGTGGCAATATGGTAGAAAACCTGCAGAAAAAGGGTTTTGAACCTATTGTAATGGATCGAAACCAAGACGTGGTTGCAGCAGCTGTAGCGCGTGGAGC
>CAZDEW010000003.1:0-78910 GCA_964504585.1 uncultured Pseudomonadales bacterium
GAACGTTTGCGACTTCGCAAAACCTTCGACCAAAGACTTGAAGCTAGCTTCAATCTCATCATTCCAGGCACCCGAGTCGACGATCTGCTTCATTAAATCGCCTTGTTCAGACTGCGCATAAGCCAGCAGGCCTTCCTCGAAAGCACCGATCTTTTCAACCGGTACATCATTCAGAAAGCCGTTGTCGGCTGCATAAACCAGAAGGCCCATTTCAGCAATGCTCAATGGAGAATACTGCTTTTGCTTCATCAATTCGGTTACGCGTTCACCGTGGTCTAGCTGGGCTTTGGTTGCATCATCAAGGTCGGAGGCAAACTGTGAGAAAGCGGCCAGCTCTCGATACTGCGCCAGCGCTGTACGTATACCACCGGAGAGCTTTTTGATGATCTTGGTCTGTGCAGCACCACCCACCCGAGATACCGAAATACCTGCGTTCATTGCAGGTCTGATACCGGCATTAAACAGGTCCGACTCTAGGAAGATCTGCCCGTCGGTGATAGAGATAACGTTGGTTGGTACGAAAGCGGAAACATCACCAGCTTGGGTCTCGATGACAGGCAGTGCTGTTAAGGAGCCTGTTTGGCCTTTTACTTCCCCATTAGTGAAGTTTTCAACGTAGTCGGCGTTAACCCGTGCAGCACGCTCTAGCAAGCGTGAGTGAAGATAAAAAACATCACCAGGGTATGCTTCACGGCCCGGTGGGCGACGCAACAACAGTGAGATTTGACGGTAAGCCCACGCTTGTTTAGTCAAATCGTCATAGATGATCAGCGCGTCTTCTCCGCGATCGCGATAGTACTCACCCATCGTGCAACCGGCAAAAGGGGCGAGGAATTGCATAGCCGCCGGATCGGAAGCTGTCGCCGCTACAACGATGGTGTGATCCATCGCGCCATGCTCTTCGAGTTTGCGCACAACGGCGCTTACCGATGATGCTTTTTGACCTACGGCAACATAGATACATTTAACGCCAGTGCCTTTCTGGTTGATGATCGCATCAACTGCGATAGCTGTTTTACCAACCTGACGGTCACCGATAATCAGCTCACGCTGGCCACGACCAATAGGTACCATCGTATCGATGGCTTTAAGACCAATCTGTACTGGTTGATCAACAGACTGACGGGCGATAACACCCGGAGCAACTTTTTCAATAGCGTCTGTCGCGGAAGCGTTAATTGGTCCCTTGCCATCAATTGGATTACCCAAGGCATCAACAACGCGGCCTTGCAGCTCTGGTCCGACCGGTACTTCCAGGATACGACCGGTACATTTACATGATTGGCCCTCTTTGATCGACGTATAGTCACCGAGTATTACGGCACCGACCGAGTCGCGCTCGAGGTTAAGTGCGAGCCCAAAAAGACCGCCCTCAAACTCGATCATTTCACCGTACATAGCCTCAGCCAAGCCGTGAATACGGATGATACCGTCGGTGACAGAGACCACGGTTCCTTCGTTTTGAGCTTCACTGGACACATCGAGGCTATCGATACGTTGTTTTATGATGTCAGTAATTTCTGAGGGATTTAGCTGTTGCATGATCTATTCCTAAACCTACGAATTCATTGCCGTCGCGAGTTTGGCCAAGCGACCTTTAACGGAGCCATCGATGACGGCATCGCCAACTTTAATTAATGCGCCACCAAGGAGCGTGGCATCTACTGATGTTTCAACGGTAACATCACTGTTGAGTTTTGACTTCAGCGCGGAGCTAAT
Source organism: uncultured Pseudomonadales bacterium (assembly GCA_964504585.1). GTDB lineage: Bacteria > Pseudomonadota > Gammaproteobacteria > Pseudomonadales > UBA7434 > UBA7434. Next base: position 1,720 of record CAZDEW010000003.1, read on the forward strand.
TCTCTGCTCGGTCTCTGCATCAAGCGTGTAGGCAGTCTGAACGACAACCTGTACATTGCTTTGCTGTTGCGCCTTAAACTCTTCGAACAAATTCGAGATCTCTGGCAACAGTGACAGGCGATTGTTTACAGCCAGCACGGAAACGAAGTTCTTCTGCTCGCTACCGAGCACATCGCCACAGATTTCAGCCAGGCTTTGAGCCTTGGCGGCTGCCGTCAGGGATGGTGCCACGATTAGCTCTGCAACCTTTTCCTGAGACGAGACCGCTTTTAGCTGAGACAGCGCAGACGACCAGACGTCGAGGCCACCAGCCTCGAGAGCTTTTTGAAAAGCGGCTTTAGCATAGGGCCGCGCTACGGTTCTTAGCTCTGCCATTCTAAATTTGCTCGTATAAAGTTAATTGAAACGGGTCAGAGAAAAACTACAGATTGGCGGCTAGTTTATCGAGCAGCTCACGATGACTGTTCTCATCGATTTCTTTCTGCAGTATCTGCTCTGCTCCCGCAAGCGCTAATCTAGACACATCCTGGCGCAAAGCTTCTTTCGCTCGACTAACTTCCAAATCAATTTCAGCCTGAGCTGATTCCTTGATGCGCGCCCCTTCGGCGCTAGCCGTTTCCTTCGCTTCGTCCACCATTTGACGCGCACGCTTGTTAGCCTGCTCCAGTACCGATGCGGCTTCCGCACGGGCCTGTTGCAGCTCTTGCTCGACTTGCTCATGAGCATCTGCCAACTCTTTGCGAGCGGTTTCAGCAGCGTTCAGACCGTCAGAGATTTTTTTCTCTCTTTCTGCCATCGCAGCCAAAATCGGCGGCCAGATGAACTTGAAGCAAAACCAGACAAAGATCACGAAGGTGATCGTCTGACCGATTAGCGTTAAATTGATATTCACGCGATTATTCCTCTAAGTACTTGTTTGAGACCCCAGCGCAGCTTTTCTTTTGAATAACCACTTTGAGCTACTCGGACAAAATGATGATGCTCTTGTAGCAAAACTCAGGAGCAGTTCATCAAAAGCTACTAAGAATAATTAGCCGCCAACAACGAAGATGAGGTACATGCCGATACCAACACCGATAATTGGAATCGCATCGATCAAGCCAGCGGCAAGGAAGAAAGTACCTTGAAGCGTAGATGCCAGCTCTGGCTGACGTGCAGAGCCCTCAAGAAGCTTTCCACCCAAAATACCCACGCCGATCGCGGCACCCAAACCACCTAAACCCATCATAATTGCGGCGGCTACGTATACTAGTTCTCCCATACTGGACTCCTAAGTTGTCTGAAAAGTTTTAGTTAGTACGATAATAAATCAGTGATCGTCATGAATTTCATGCGCCTGCGCAAGAAAAACAATAGTCAACACCATAAATATGAAAGCCTGGAGCGTGATGACCAAAATATGGAAAACCGCCCAACCCCACTGTAGTGCACCCGCTACAGGGAACCACGCGAGCCCTGCGCTAAACAGCGCCGCGATCAGTATAAAGATCATCTCACCGGCATACATATTGCCGAAAAGTCGAAGACCAAGGGAGAAGGGCTTGGCGAGAAAACCGATGATCTCCATAAAAAGGTTTAATGGGATCAAAAACTTTGACGGAAAAGGGTGTAGCGCAAGCTCTTTGATAAAACCCACTTTTTTAATTGTGATGTTGTAGTACAACATCAGAATCAGTATGCCAAATGCCATGCCCATTGGCACATTAGGGTCTGTAGATGGGACAATCTTGTGGTATTCAACACCGAGAGCCATCATCAGCTCTGGAATCCAGTCTACCGGGACCAAATCCATCAGGTTCATCAGGAATACCCACACAAAAACAGTCAATGCCATCGGAGCAATCAGTGCGTTTTTCGCATGGAACATGTTCTTGACATTGGTATCGACAAACTCGACAACCATTTCAAGAAAATTACTAAAGCCTGTAGGAACACCGCTATTGGCCGCGGCGGCTAGTTTGCGAAACATCAGGCAGAAAATAATACCCAATCCGATGGACCAGGCCATGCTGTCGACATGGATTGCGTTAAAGCCCATCGCTGCAGCTTCTTCGCCACCGTGCGCCCAGGTCCAGGTGTCCTGCTCCAAAACGTAATGCTGACCATCTTTGCTATGGCGCTCATACCCTGCAGGTAGCTTGCCATAAGTCAGGTTTGTGAGGTGGTGGGTGATGTATCCGTTGACTGTAAGCGTTTCGCCGGCCATAGGGTTTTCCAGTGCACTGGTCTCTAAACAATTATTGAAACCAGGTTTTGTTCGATTACTTCAATCTCTTTGCTACTAGCAACTTTCGCGCGCCTACTCTGATAACAAGCGTCTTCTATCACAGCTCTAACAGATGACCGCTAGACTTTCGCAAGGGTTCTGGCAACGAGAACGACCGCCATTACCTGAAAACTCACCAAACTGACAAGAATCACGTCGAGATGCAAATGGCTTACGAGAGCTGCCGGGCCCTGCTGCTTTAAAACGATCAGGGCAGCAAGTAAGACCACTACCGTTACCATTTTGATAGCGCCAGCCCTGCGGTAGGCTTTCAGGAACAACTTGGACCTGTCGACAGCATACCGCGAGTGCGCCTCGTAGCTCTCCGCGTCTGATACCAGCTCGGTGGGGCTACCAGCCGATCTCAAGCTCCTCACAAGGTCGAAAAGCTGGAGTGCCTGAGCAAATGCCACAACCGCTCCACCCAACCATACCGAGACCGCCACCTGAAAATCCCATAACAGCCAACACAGTGAAGAGATCAGGGCTAACGGTAGCCATAAAGCTGCCTGAAGCCTGTGGATCGGCACTTTAAGCATCGGGCTACTATCGACTTCCAATATTCGAGGAGCCGGGTGCAATCAAAACTCTGCCAGACTGCTAAGCTCGTTATCGAGAGTATCTATAAACCTTTGATTTAAAAGGTTATTTTCGCTTTACGCAAATACCCCCGCGAAAGGCGCGCGAATTATAAGAAATGCACACTAGACAAGCAACAATTGTTAAATGGTTATAGTTGCCTCTGGAGGGCTTGGATGTGTATTACGCCTCAATGAATGTGTCCCAATATTCCATCGAGCTCATCGAGGCTGTTGTAACTGATCACCAGCTTACCGCGTCCACTGTTGGCGTGATCTATTTTCACTTTGGCACCCAGCTGATCAGAAAGCCTGTTTTGTAACTCTCTGACGTTGGCATCCTCTGTGGCTGCAGGCTTGCTAGTCTTTGGCTTTTGACCAGCAATTAACGATTTTACGAGCGCCTCGCACTGTCGAACGCTCAACCGCTTTTCGACGACCTCTTCTGCTGCTGCGCTCTGCCTGTCCTTCTCCAAACCTAGAATGGCTCGGGCATGACCCATGTCTATATCACCATTTTCCAGAAGTTTTTTAACATTATTGTGCAAACCCATAAGACGCAAAGCATTGCTGACAGCAGCCCTGGATTTGCCAACGGCATCAGCCACTTCCTGGTGCGTCAGATCAAATTCCTTTTGCAATCTCGCAAGCGCAACCGCCTCATCCATCGGATTGAGATCCTCTCGCTGAAGATTCTCTATCAGGGCCATGGCAATAGCCGCTTCATCATCAACCGGCTTCACGAGAACCGGCAAGGTTTTTAGTCCCGCCAGTTGGACCGCACGCCAGCGCCTCTCACCAGCTATGATTTCATACTTGATTAGAGGGCTATCAGACTCTATTGGACGCACAACCACCGGTTGCATTAAACCCTGTGACTTTATGGAGCTCGCTAACTCCTCTAGCGATTCATTATCAATCACGCGGCGCGGCTGATATTTACCGGGTTGTAGGGAGACAATGTCAACGGTAATGAGGCCCTGTTGGTTTGCTACCTCATCATGAGGGTTGGTAATTGTGTTTGATTCAAGCTCTGTGGAGACTATCGCCGGGGGCTCTGGTGCAGGTTTTTCCAAAACCCCACGCGTACCGCCAAGCAAGGCATCCAAGCCCTTACCCAATCCTTTTTTTGATCTTGTATTCATCGTCGTTAACAACTCGCTTTAATGCGTAGTCACCTGCTGTTCGCTCATTTCGATATCTGTTTCGGTTAGAGCCTGATTTTTCATCGCTTCCCGTCTAATCAACTCGCCCGCCAGCGCGAGGTAAGATTTAGCGCCTTTGGAGTTTGGATCATAAGCGAGAGCAGAAAGTCCATGACTCGGCGCTTCAGCCAATCTCACATTTCTCGGTATTACAGTGCGATAAACCCTGTCGCCAAAATGCTTGACTAACTGCTCGGAAACATCATTGGTCAAACCGTTTCTGGGGTCGTACATGGTTCGGATAAGGCCCTCTATCGTTAGCGAGGGGTTGATGTTTTCAGCGACGGTGGCAATCGTATTCATGAGGGCAGACAAACCCTCTAGCGCATAGTACTCACATTGTATAGGCACCAAGACACCCGTCGACGCGACCAGTGCATTAACAGTGAGCATGTTTAAAGAAGGCGGGCAATCGATAAAAATAAAATCATAGGATGTTTCGAGATTATCTAGCTGCTTGCGCAACTGATGTTCTCTTTCCTCTATATCCAGCAACTCGACCTCGGCTGCCGTGAGATCAGCGTTTGATGGCAAAAGATCAAAACCGCAATCGAGACCGGTCAGTATTGCATCGTTAGCCTCACAGCGACCTGTCAGCACTTCATAGAGAGAGAGTGGAACTTCGAGCTTATCGACACCACAACCCATACTGGCATTGCCCTGTGGATCGCTGTCTATCAATAGAATTTTCCTTTTAGTAGCCGCAAGACTCGCAGAAAGGTTCACAGCGGTTGTTGTCTTTCCAACACCACCTTTCTGATTAGTGATAGAGAAAATCTGTGTTTTGTTTTCAGTCAAAGGGGGCACACTTAATCTAATTAATAGCTGTTCTACGAACCGTACTTCAGCGTATACGGCCGGTTTTCGAGTCAAGCATAACCGTCAATCATACACGGAATCTTCGCTGCTCACCTAGCTGACTCGCTGGATCTGGACGATATGTCGCTCTTCATTCATAAACGGCAAATTTATTTGATGAATATCAGAGACGTAAAATGTGTCAGCTAATATTGACGTCTCGAACTCTGATATTTCCCGATCTGGCCTCTGTCCTTTCATTAATAGCCAAGCGCCTCTGTCAGATAGATGTCTAGCCGACAGACCTACAATATCCAATATACTTGAAACAGCCCGGCATGTAATGACATCTGCGCTCACATTCTCTAGCGCTTCGACCCGGTCATGCTGGGCGACGACGTTTTCCAAACCCAGCGACCTGACCACCATTTTTTGAAATACGATTCTCTTTAAAGCTGAATCCACTGATAGTAAACGCAATTGTGGATCGACTATAGCCAGCGGGATACCGGGGAATCCTGCTCCACTACCAAAATCGAGAACGCTTAACGACCCACCTTCTTTTAAGGGATTAATAAAATCCAATAAAGCTAGACTATCAATGATGTGTTTTCGGATAAATTCTTCCCTGTTTCGGATAGCCGTTAAATTGTGAGTTTTGTTCCATGTTTCCACCAACTGAACAAAGCTCATTAACTGATCGAAGCTATGTGATCTATCAGCTGAATCTTTATCTTTCAGCACAGGTGCCTGAGACAGAAAAGCCTCCAAAAGGCTGCCAGATTTCATTTTATTCAGTGCCAGCCACTGTTAGGCGCTTTTGGATGTATAACTGGTACTAGAGTTAATTATTCCTGTCTTTTTCAAATAAACCAGCAATAAAGATATTGCTGCGGGAGTAACACCTGGTAGGCGAGCAGCTCTGCCGAGAGTATCTGGCTTCGCATCCAGTAACTTTTGTTTTACCTCGTTACTTAGTCCGCTTACTCTGTCATAGTCCATATTCGGTGGTATTTTTGCGCTCTCGTAGAAGCGTTGTTTTTCTATATCGTCTAATTGCCTGTCGATATAACCCGCATACTTTGCGGAAATTTCTATTTGCTCCGCAACACTATGGTCTTCGATTGTCTCATCCACTGCATTAAGGATACTTTTTAAATCTAGCTCCGGCCGCTTTATCAAATCCAACACGCTATATTCTCTCGATAAAGGCTTTGGCAAAAACTGATTAATGGCCTGCGCGGCATCAGAGTCCGCCTGTATCCATTGCTTGCCATAGGTTTCGGTCAGGGAATTTATGGCGCTACGCTTGGTTTCAAATAATTCCCAGCGATGATCATCGACCAGACCAATTGATCGGCCCATTTCAGTAAGCCTAAGATCGGCATTATCTTCCCTAAGGAGTAATCGGTACTCCGCACGGCTGGTAAACATCCGATAAGGCTCCCTGGTTCCCAGCGTAATCAAGTCGTCGATCATTACCCCAATATACGAGTTGTTTCTTTCAAACGACACGGGATCCAGTGATTTAGCCTGCCGCGAGGCATTGATACCCGCGACAAGCCCTTGCGCAGCAGCTTCTTCATAACCGGTTGTGCCGTTAATCTGTCCCGCAAAAAATAATCCATTTACAAAGCTTGTTTCCAACGTTGGCTTTAAATCTCTCGGATCAAAAAAGTCGTATTCGATCGCATACCCTGCACGAGTGAGCTGGGCATTTTCAAAACCTTCTATGGACTGAACCATGCGTATTTGAATATCAAACGGTAAACTCGTGGAAATACCATTTGGATACACTTCATTGGTGGTTAACCCTTCAGGCTCAACGAAAATCTGATGGGAATCTTTATCGGCAAAGCGGTGAACCTTGTCTTCAACGGACGGACAATATCGCGGACCCACTCCCTCAATAACACCTGTATACATCGGTGAACGATCCAGGCCCTCGTGAATAATCTCGTGTGTCCTGCTATTCGTTCTTGCGATATAACAACTGATCTGCCGAGGGTGATCTGATGCAGATCCGATATAGGACATAACCGGAACCGGATTATCACCAGGCTGCTCCTCCAGAACGCTGAGATCAATAGATCGGATGTCAATCCGGGGCGGTGTACCTGTTTTTAAGCGTTCGACACGGAAAGGAAGCTCCCTTAGACGTTCAGCCAACGCGATGGCAGGAGGGTCACCAGCCCGACCGCCAGCCTGATTATCCAGACCTATGTGGATACGGCCCCCAAGAAATGTGCCCGCACACAGCACAACTGTTTTAGCTTGAAACTCGATACCCATCGCAGTTTTGGCGCCGCAGACTTTGGTGTTTCCATCAACGGTTTCGATAAGTAGATCATCGACTGCGGCTTGAAAAATCTGAAGGCGCTCCTGGCTTTCCAGCGCCTCGCGGATGAAAGCCCTATATAGAACACGATCGGCTTGTGCCCTGGTCGCCCTGACGGCAGGACCTTTCCTTGCGTTTAGCACACGAAACTGTATCCCTGCTGCATCGGCGGCTCTGGCCATAATGCCGCCAAGGGCATCTATTTCTCTGACTAGATGACTTTTGCCGATACCACCAATAGCCGGGTTGCATGACATTTGGCCCAGTGTTTCGATGTTATGTGTTAACAGGAGGGTATGTGCACCGCTACGAGCGGCTGCGAGAGCAGCTTCCGTGCCAGCATGGCCACCTCCGATAACCAACACATCAAATTGTTTTTTGTAATCCATAGGAAGGAAGAGAGAAACAGCTTGCTTGGTTAAAAAAAGTACAGATATCTTTTCTGACTATACCACTATCTAATTTAAAGGAAAGATAAATTAATTATGAACAGGGCGTATATTGAATAGTAAGAAATGGGCTCGGATGACTTAGACGCCTAGTTCTTATAGTTGTATTTATTAGTCAGTGAGCAAATGTGGGAATACGATTTTTTTATTTAAAAAACAATAATTTATGCTAACTATAGCCTCTTGAAAAGGTGTTGGAAGACGCCGTTTTTACTGTTATCTCTCTGTTGATAAAAGCCAGTTTGCAGCACATTTGGAAACATCATCAATCTGGGCTAATCCTGTCCCCAGTTTGAACCAAAGATGTTCACAGACTCATCAAAGATCAGAGGGCTCGATCCTATCCTGAGTTTGTTGCTTCGAAATAAGCTTTGGATCAGATGTTTAAACACTGTGATTAACTAAAATCTTCTGCATAAGTGATTCTATTGCAGTGCTATCACTGTAAAGATTTTGTGGGTAAGCTGTTAATCGTCGGAGTAATCCTTTTATCGGTAGCTATATCTTTGATGTCATATGGATTAGCTTTTTTTGTTAGGAGACTCGTCAATGAGTTTGCGTGTCTTGCGCCTGGATAAAACAGGTGTTCCTGTTTGTTGGATCAGCAAGGAAGAAGCTTGTACCTTGATTGTGAAAGACGCTGTCGTTTGGTCGCTTGGCGACGATGCTTTTACTATGCATGGAGGGCACAACCGCTTAGGTGTCCGGTCGATCCTAAAACTACCGGCCATTATGGCTTGTGATGGAAGTATCGATAGACCACGAGTGATCCCAGCTCTGTCCAATCGAACGCTGTTCAGGCGAGATGAGCATTTTTGTATGTATTGCGGAAATCAGTTTAGCGACCGGGAGCTAACTCGAGATCACGTTATTCCGGTTTCTCAGGGCGGTCAAAATAAGTGGAGCAACGTAGCTGCCGCGTGCCAGCGCTGCAACAATCACAAAGGCGGTAGAACACCGGAACAAGCCAATATGCAGTTATTAGCGGTTCCATTCACTCCAAATCTTTTCGAATTTATGTATTTGAGCAACCGCATGATCATTGGTGATCAGATGGATTATCTTCGCGCCAGATTTAATAGCAACTATCGGCAGTGGCAGGCTGCGTGACAGCTTAGTGGGCGATAGAGTTTGACTTCAAAAGTGCTGCGTGCTTAAATAATAAGCCCTCAAAACATACAAATCCCTGGAAGTTATCGCTGCGACTGTGCGCAATAGTCGGCAGCAAACACGGATTTGGATTATGTTTTCATTGCGGCCCATCAAATTAATCTCAATTTCTCTCCTATTTTTAACGAATTCTTCGTTATCCGCCACGATTGATACTATCTTTTTAGGCGAAGAAAGCTTCTTTTTCCCTGCAGATACAGGCGGCTTTTCAGCAGATGGTTCTCTTATTTTTGGTCATCAAGGCTCTTTTCGTGGAGGAGAAAGACCGGCAATTTATGATACAGACAAAGGGGAATTTATAGATTTGCCTGCAGGTCTAAACCCACAAGCCATCGTCACAGGTTCCTCTACGGATGGTTCTGTGTTAGTTGGTTTAGAGGAAAATTTTATCGGAGAGGTAACGAGTTTTGCATACATCAACGGCGTTCGTACAGTTTTGGATGGAAGTCGTCCGCCATATCAGGGCTTTTTTCCATTAGATCTTGAAATAGCTGTAAGGTTGGGTTACGGCCCCTCAGTGTCAGATAGTGGAAGCAGAATAATAGTGCCCAACATCAGCCCACAGGACGGTTCACCCAGAAATTTTCAGGCAGAATACCTTGTGTATGACGATGGCCAATTGCAAGAAAGCATATTGATACCGCGTACAAACGACTCTCTTCCGAGACATAGAATATCTCCTGACGGCAGCAAAGTAGTTATTAGCGCGGCTGGGCAATCTGGTAACGAACTAGGTGAAATAAATTCAAGTAGTATAGAAGTAATCGGTGGTCAGATATTAGATACACAGTCGTCGTTTGCAAGTCTGCCCTTAGATATTGCGGCTGACAGTAGCACTGTTATCTTTAGTTCTTCGTTTGAAGCAAAACTCGCATTAGATGGTGGTGAGATCGTATCTTTAGAACATACCCTCGAAGGGCTTCTCGGTAATGCATTTTTGAATGGTGATGGTACTGTTGTAGCGGCTGATCTAATTGTGTTTTTGGACGGTGTTCGCAAGTCTTTACCAGGGTTGTGGAGGTTAGACGAATTCGGAGATTATCAGTTCACAACGTTGGAACAGTTGCTGCAAGATCAGGGTGTCGATATTAGTCTGGAAGGTTGGACTGAATTAAATAGCATTAGAGGTATATCAGCGGATGGACTAAAACTGGTAGGTCTGGGTATTAAAGATCAAAATTCAGGAGTTTTTCTGGTTAGCCTTGATCCAGCAGCTGTTCCTTTACCGCCTACAGCAGGTTTTTTGCTTTTTTCATGCTTAGGTTTGTTGTTTTCTAAACATAAACTTAACAAAGCAAATTGAATTTATTTTCCAATACAAAAGTTGGAGAAGATCTCTCCCAATAGGTCGTCCGAAGATACTTGTCCGGTTATTTCACCCAACGCGTTTTGTGCAGAGCGTAAATCCTCTGCGAGTAGTTCACCGGCCTGCTGTAGCTTTAATTGCCTCCAGCCCTTTTCTAAGGCGTTGCGCGCGATTTCTATTTGGTTGATGTGACGTCGGCGGGCGCTGAAACTGTTTTCGCTGTTAGCCGTAAGCCCATAGTGATTTTTGATAGCACCAGCAATCAGATCCATACCGTCTTTGTTTTTAGCGGAAAGGGAAATGACGGGTGTTTTATCGGCTGTATTGATGGTTGAAGACTTACCGATCAAATCAATTTTGTTATTGATCACAATCAAAAAGGTTTTGGAGTTCAGCGCAAGGCCGTGTTCTTCGATGAGCTCCTGTAAGGTTGACTCGCAGAAACTTTCACCTTCTTTAGCGGCGTCTCGGAGATAACAGAGGATATCAGCGCTCTCTGTCACAGCCCGAACGCGTTTTATCCCCTCTTGTTCGATTTGATCATCTGATCTTCTCAGGCCTGCGGTATCGACAACATTAATAGGTATGTCATCTAGCGTGATTTGCTGTCGAACAAGGTCTCTTGTGGTACCTGCCTGTTCTGTGACTATTGCAATTTCATCACCTGCCAGGGCATTTAATAAACTGGATTTACCGGCGTTTGGTCTACCGATAATCGTGAGATTGAGTCCCTTTGTGAGTACTGCGCCGGATTTAGATTGTTGCAGAGTTAGTTCTATGGTGGATAGGAGTGCTTTCAGCTGTTGGTCGATATAGCCATCGGTGACGAAGTCTACTTCTTCCTCAGGAAAGTCAATAGCCGCTTCGACGTACATTCTAAGTCTGGTGATATCTTCCACCAGCTGATTAATTTTTTTTGAAAAATCACCGCTGAATGTTCGCAGAGATGAGCGAAGCGCAGCTTCAGATTGACAGTCGATGATATCTGCTATTGCTTCAGCCTGAACAAGATCTATTTTGTCATTGAGGAAAGCCCTTTCACTAAACTCTCCAGGTCGAGCCATCCTGGCTCCAAGCCCAAGGGCTTCTTTAAGTAATAAATCAAGAACTACCGGTCCGCCATGTGCTTGTAGTTCTACGATATCCTCTCCGGTGAAAGAGGCTGGGGCTTTAAAGAAAATAGCGATTCCGTGGTCGATGACAAGATCGCGCCTGTCCGTAAAAGGCGTGTATTGCGCTACACGAGGATTCAGTCGTGATAGAGATATTTGCTGGCCAATTGTCAGCGCATCTGGGCCGGATATTCTGACTATACCTATTCCTCCAGTACCGGAGGCTGTTGCTATCGCAGCTATCGTATCTTTGTTCACAGCACAGATTTAGGAGCTCGTCGCGTTTTCCTGCTCAATCTTTTTAGTTATATACCATTGTTGTGCAATTGAGAGAATATTGTTGGTGACCCAATAAACGACCAGTCCCGCCGGGAACCACAGAAAAAAGAACGTGAAGATGATAGGCATCCACTGCATGATCTTTGCCTGCATGGGATCGGGCGGCGTCGGGTTCATTTTGGTTTGGAACCACATGGTTGCCCCCATAATTATTGGCAAAATGAAGTAGGGGTCCATGACCGAAAGGTCGGTTATCCAAAGGGCGAAAGGCGCATGCCTTAATTCAACACTTTCTATCAAAGCCCAGTACAGCGCAATGAAGACCGGCATCTGTATAAGAATGGGCAAACAACCACCAAGGGGATTGATTTTCTCTTTTTGATAGAGCTCCATCATGGCTTTTGACTGTGCCTGTTTGTCCGAGGCATAGCGTTCGCGCAGAGCCAGCAGTTTCGGCTGCACCCTTCGCATATTGGCCATTGATCGGTAGCTGGCGGCGGATAGTTTGTAGAAGATCGCTTTCACGACAAAAGTGAGTGCGATGATCGCGAGTCCCCAATTCTGGAATCCAGAAAATACGTCGATCACTTTACCGAAAATGTGCAGTTCGCCGGTGGCAAACATATGTAGCAGCGCATAAAGCGGTTGCGATAACCACCAAAGGAAACCGTAGTCTAGCGTCAGATCAAGGTTTTCTGACAGCTGACCAAGCCGATATTGATCCTTGGGCCCAGCATAAAAAGTCGCGCTGAAGGTATGTGTACTCCCGGGTTCAACGGTGTGGTCCGCGCCTATAAAGCCGATGACGTTGATGCCTTTCTGTTGGAATTGCCGTTGGCGCGTGTAGATTGTTTGTGCGGTATCTTGATTCGGAATCCAGGCACTCACAAAGTAGTGCTGGATCATTGCTATCCAGCTACCGCCTTCGACGCGTTGTTCGTAGTTTTCCTTGGCGATATCACGCAGTGATATCTTTTCGTATGGTGTATCAGGCGTGGTAGTCGCGACACCAAGGAATGGGCGCATGCCCATGGGTGCATCGTCAGAACCCGGGTCTTCACTATTATCTCTGACGATCTCACCGTGGTATCTACCATACCAGGGTTCCTGACCTCTATTCGCTATCGTAATTTCAGATTGGATAACGTAGTCATTTGCTGGGAAACGGTATCGCTTTGTTATTTTATTTCCCTTTGCATCAATGGCAGAAAGCGTGAGAGAAGCCCCTTCTTGACCGGTAAAATCGTAGCTGCTGTCAGTGCTTTTGAATAGGAGGTTTTCGGTGCGGGTTCTATCTCTATATACCAGTCCATCAATAGCCGTGTAATACCGGTTGCTAGAGCTTTCCAGTAGTTTTAAAGGAACGCCGGTGTCAGCTTGTTCCGTCAGGTGGTCAAGCATCTCCACTTGCTCGATGCGCCCGCCTCTGGGGTTGATTTTAATAATCAGTTTGTCGGTGGTAACAGAGATGATGGCGGCACTAATCGCTTGCTGATCCGGCGCTGTGGCTTTATCTGAGGTAGCTAAATCTAACGGAAGGTCGTCACTGCCGGATGGTACAGTCGCGCTGTCGTCGCCAGTGATACCGCTTGGGATATTCGTGCCATGTTTAGCGTCGAGATCATGCAAATTAGACGATGATTGTTGGCTTTGTTCTAGCCGTTTGTCATAGGCGCTTGAGAAAGCCGTCCATTCTCTCAGCAGGAGAAATATCAAGGTCGCGATCAACGCAAAAAGCGCGTATCGCTGAACAGTGTACTTAACGTTGTGATCCATATTTACTTTGTTTGGAGGTTAGTCAGTTTCAATGAGAGCTTTCGGTATTCGCACAGTCCGGTGAATCACAGGCTGGAGGGTAGTCTATACCGCCAGGGTGGCCAGGGTGGCAGCGTCCAATACGTTTGATTGCCAACCATGATCCGCGAATAACGCCGTGCTGTTTTAATGCCATGGAAGCGTAGTGGGAGCAGCTCGGGTAGAAACGGCAGCGCTGTCCCAAAAAAGGGCTTATCAGGAGCTGATAACATTTAATGATCGACAACAGGATCCAGGCGGCCGATTTTTCAACAAAAAGCCTTATCGTTTCGATGTTCATGCTAGGTACAAGGACAGTTCGGCAGTGCTTTCATTGCAAAATGAATTTGAATCGAGATTATTGCTTGCAGGCCTTGGCCAGAATCTTATTCCACTGTGTTTCCAGAGCGCGGAGTATATCTGCGTTTGATTGATCCCTAGACGCAGCTTTTGCCAAAACAATTACATCGATGGTTTGTTCTTGAATGCGAGCCAGCTCCTGTGATTGCTGGCAGTGACGAAACGATTCTCTTATAAGCCGTTTAACGCGATTTCGCGAGACGGCGAGAGGAAGGTTCCTTTTAGAAGCAATAATGCCTAATCGATGATTTTTGCTGTCGTTACTTCTGGCAAGAAAGGTAAATAACGAACCTCCTTGTTTGTAATCGACCTTATCGAAAACGCGCTGATAGTCGGCGGACGTTAACAGCCTAAGACGTTTGGGGTAGGAGTCGGCGGGCATTTAGAGGCGCCGCGGCGGGCAAGAAGTGGTGGTGGTGGACTCAAGCGAGGTTGGCGCAGCTTGAGTTTTTCACCTCAGGCCTTTAGGCGCTTAAACGCTTACGCCCCTTTGCGCGACGCCGGTTGATCAGTTGCCGACCGCTTTTCGTTGCCATTCGAGCTCTAAAGCCGTGAGTTCTTTTGCGTTTGAGGTTGCTGGGCTGGAAAGTTCTTTTCATGGTTTACACACGTAGTAAAAGCTTGTTACTCGAAACACTTTTTGCATGCCATTATTTGCACGCCCTGAACTGGCGGTTCGGTTTGAACTAAAGCTGCCAGTAGCTCACAGTGTTCCGCGGGCGCGCGATTCTACGCCTTATAAATACAAGAAGCAACAATGGCGCACCATCTTTGAGTGGCTCTATCCATAGTGGTTGCCAATGATGGCGGGTTCTCTCATTGAAAGTCGGTGGTGGGCGTAATACAGAACGACGGTTTAGTTTGTGGATAATGTCGTCTACCGGGGTTGCAACTGGAGTTTTACTCCTTTTTCTGTGTTTTGGGGTAAGTGATGACTTACTTAACGCTGGTAATTTGCTGGGTGAGATCCAGGTTAACAAGATATCCACAGAAAAAACACATGTTAATAAGTATATGAATTAAATTTTAAGGGAATTGTTACGGCTCACACAAAGGATAATAAAAAAACTATAAATAACTGAAATATATAAATAAAAATAGTTTTTCGATAAGGCGGAAGCTTTTTTATTTTCTTCTTCAGGCTGTGGATAAAACCCGCTGGTTTGGCTATGATACGCGCCCGATGACGAAAACGCTCCCTGAGTTTTAGGCTGAGATGGTTGGGTGATTTTAGACCAGCATTCAAGCTCAAAAAGCCTAAAGTTACTCAATTGCCACCTTCAGGATCGATAAACCCACGGTATTGTTATTGGGTGGAAGCGTGCCCCGCATCGGCGATAAAAAATTTATAAATAGACAAGCTTTTAGTAGGGATTCCTGGTGCAACCGCCGATTTCGTCCACAAAAAACCCGCTTCACGCCAATACTAAGAATTGTACCGAGACAAGTGCCGAGATAATTTGGAGCCGCTGCTGCGACATTCTCGCCAGTGAATTGCCGAGCCAGCAGTTTAATACCTGGATAAAAGTGCTCCAGCCTGTGCCGAACGACGTGGGTACAGGTGACGCCGGCAGAGAAGAGCTGGTTCTGGTGGCGCCCAACCGATTTATAAAGGATTGGGTGGAGAGCAAGTACCTGCCCCAGTTGGAGCGCACTTTAAAACTCTATTGTACTGGGAGTGGGATCTCGACGGTTCGTCTGCAATTGGATACAGAGATGGCCTCTTTTGCTGTCGAATCAACGCCGCGCGATAGCGGCCCTGTTCCGTTACTGGTGAACGATAGCGCGATGACGCGGCGCCTCGAAGAAACCCGCGAGAGCCAAAGTGGCCGGTTAGATCAACTTGGTCCTGTTACTGACATACCTGATGAGATAGCCCCACAGCTGTCGTTTGGACCAGAAGATACCTTTTCGGGGGGCGAATCAGCTCAAGCGCGCGCGACAGAGGCATTTCAGTCTGCTTCGGTAGTGCCTTCCTCGCCCAGACGTACGCAGGATAACGAAGTCTCGCAGATTCATCAGCACAATATTCTGTCCCGGTATCGCTTTGACAACTTCGTTGAGGGTAAATCCAATCAACTGGCCAGAGCGGCCGCGATCCAGGTCGTCGAAAACCCCAGTGGCTCTTACAACCCGCTATTCCTATACGGCGGTGTGGGTTTGGGTAAAACGCACTTGATGCATGCCGTCGGTAATGAAATAAAACGACGAAACCCAGGCGCCAACGTTGTCTACCTCCACTCCGAGAGGTTCGTTGGGGATATGGTTAAGGCCTTGCAGCTCAATGCGATTAACGATTTCAAGCGCTACTACCGCTCGGTGGATGCGCTGTTGATCGATGATATCCAGTTCTTTGCGAACAAAGAGCGGTCACAGGAAGAGTTTTTCCATACGTTTAACGCCTTGCTGGAAGGTGGTCAGCAAATGATTTTCAGTTGTGATCGCTATCCAAAATCCATCACTGGGGTGGAAGAACGATTAAAGTCTCGATTCGGCTGGGGTTTGACCGTTCATATAGAGGCGCCAGAACTGGAAACGCGAGTCGCAATCTTAAAGCGGAAAGCGGAGCAGGAGGGCATTGCCATACCTGATGAATCTGCGTTTTTCCTTGCTGGAAAGGTGCGCGCAAACGTTAGGGAGCTAGAAGGTGCGCTGAAACGAGTCAACGCCAATGCTGAATTCCTAAAGGCGCCAATAACAGTTGATCTGATAAAGGATTCGTTGAAGGATCTGCTTGCCCTACAAGATAAAATGGTCACGATTGACAACATCCAAAGAACGGCCGCAGAGTATTTCAAAATAAAAATCGCGGACCTGCACTCTAAGCGGCGAAATCGCTCGGTCGCGCGGCCCCGCCAAGTTGCCATGGCTCTGGCAAAGGAGTTGACACAGCACAGCTTGCCCGAGATTGGCGACGCCTTTGGGGGGAGAGACCACACCACGGTGTTACATGCCTGTAAAAAGGTTAAAGAGCTCCGAGAGACGAATGCTGATGTGAGCGAAGATTATCATAATTTGATCAGACAGCTTTCAACCTGATTATCCAGTCGTCTAAGACGTCTTTTCAATACACCGAAACTTTTCGAGTGCCGCTGTTTCAGCCCTATTTTTGCAGTAGTTTGTTCGTTGGGAAATTAGTTATACTCGCTTCAGTTTTAACTGATCTCACACAGTTAGCTGGTCCAGTTTCAACAAGGCCGAACTAGCTGTTGCCCGGTCGTCAAATTTCAGGAATACATCAATAATGAAGTTTACGGTTTCTCGAGAAGCCCTGTTACAACCGCTATCTTTGGTCGCTGGCGCAGTAGAGCGCCGGCAGACAATGCCGGTGCTGTCTAACATTTTATGTAAGGTCGAAGACGGCGTGTTGCTTATTACAGGAACCGATCTCGAAGTAGAGCTCAGCGCTAGTATCGATATTAATGACGCAACGGATGGTGCGATTACCGTGCCTGCGAGGAAGCTGCTGGATATTTGCAAGAGCTTACCCGAGCAATCTAATCTGCGTTTCTCCCTGAGTAGCGGCAAGGTTGTGATCAACGCGGGCAAAAGTCGATTTAGCCTTGCCACGCTACCAGCAGAAGAATTCCCTGCCGTTCAGCGAGACGAAAGCAGCTTGACGGTTGAGCTGTCACAGAAAGACATACTTAGCCTGATACAGCGTACATCTTTTTCAATGGCACAGCAGGATGTGCGTTACTACCTCAATGGTATGCTCTGGGAAATAGATGACTCGCTGCTGCGAACTGTTGCCACAGACGGCCATAGGCTGGCCGTAACACACGCGGAAATAAAGGCCGGTGGCGGTAGTAAGCGCCAACTTATCCTTCCCAGAAAAGGAGTGCTTGAGCTAGCGCGCCTTATCGGTGGGGGTGATGCAAGTGAAATGATATCGGTAGAGTTCGGCTCTAATCATGTTCGTGTCGAAACCGGTCAAATGCTGTTTATTTCTAAATTGGTTGATGGCAAGTTTCCCGATTACGAACGAGTGCTTCCGAAGGGTGGCGATAAGATTGTCAAAGCGGATCGGGCGGAACTGAAAGCAGCTTTACAGAGGGCCGCAATTCTTTCAAATGAGAAGTACCGCGGAGTGCGCTTTATCGTTTCCTCTGGCTTGATCAGCATACAGGCCAATAACCCCGAGCAAGAAGAGGCTAATGAAGAGGTTGTAGTCGACTACGATGGCCCGGAGCTTGAAATGGGGTTTAATGTTAACTATCTCATTGATGTGCTCGGTGTCCTCGAGACGGAGGGCACTTGCATTACGCTTTCTGATACCAGCAGCAGTGCGTTAGTTCAGGACGGTGATATGTCCCAGGACTCGCTTTACGTTGTTATGCCAATGCGCTTGTAGATCGGGGCTGGCGCTAGTTCTTGCTGGAAATGCAGTGCCCACCCGGGGCTTTACACAAATGGGCAAAGCGCTCGTCAGCTAGTTTGCCTCCTGAAAAAGGGGGGGCTTCTCTCCTCTCCTCTCCGCTCTTATGGCTGATCTCGGACCCCATCAGAAGTCGAATCTAAGAAAACCCTCTCCTTTTGCCGCCTTCGTTTTAACTCGTATTTGTTTCACGTGAAACTTCTTAAGCTAGAGATTAAAGATATCAGAAATATTCGTACCGGCCATTTGGATGGCCTGATGGATGCCAATCTGATATTCGGAGAGAACGGTGCGGGAAAGACGTCGATTCTAGAAGCGATCTTCTTTCTCGGCATGGCCAGATCGTTTCGATCATCCAAAATAAAGCCTTTTATTAACAACTCGTCCTCATCGTGTCGAGTTTACGCTGAATTTGTCGATGAACTTGGTCAGCCTCACCGAGCGGGAATTGAGCGAGGTCTTCGTGGCGGCTTCGCGATTAAAGTTGATGGCGCGCAGGTTTCGGCGGCATCAGAATTGGCAAGAATTTTCCCCGTGCAGCTTATCAATGCACAGTCGTTTGTTTTATTGGAAGGCAGCGCCAGAGAGCGCCGTAAGTTACTCGACTGGGGCGTGTTTCACGTGGAACCAGGATTTTTGGACGCCTGGCGACGGGTTCGTCGAGCACTTACCCAGCGAAACGGGTTGCTCAAGGAGGCGAAAAGGCGCCGTTTAATCGCGCCGGGTGCTAATTATGAGGCGCTTGTTGAACAAATTAGGCCGTGGGACCTGGAAATTGCTAAAAGCTCTGTGTTTATTGGGCGATCGCGCGAGCTTTATTTTGAGCGATTCGCCCGGTCATTTGAGCTGAGATTTGCAGAGTTGAGTCAGGGTAATTGTCCCGACGTCAAAATGGCATTGCTTAGCGGTTGGCCCGAGCAGGCGGTAAATGTCAGTGAGTTAGCCGCAGATGTTGAAAGTGGGGAGCAGTCCGCTATCAACGCTTATCTCGAAGCCTTGAGCGGCAATTTACCCACAGACATCAAGCGCGGCACAACTTCGGTTGGCCCCCATAGAGCTGATGTATCTATTAGCGTCGATGGCGCGAAGGCGGGTGATATTCTCTCTCGAGGACAGCAGAAGCTTGTGGTGATTGCACTTAAGCTGGCACAGTGTTCACTTTTTATTGAAGATACGGGCCGAAAGCCCGTGCTATTGGCTGATGATTTGCCAGCAGAGGTTGATCGCAAGCATCAGGAAATACTGCTGACATCGTTAAGCAGGTTTGGAATGCAGTGCTTTTTCACCGCTCTTGAAGGCGATTTGCTGGGCCTGAGCGAGTGGCCACAAACCGATAGATGTGTGTTCCACGTGGAACAAGGTTCTATACAGGGGCTTTCGGTTTCTTAGCAGGGCTATTCGGCATCATTATGTCGAATCTAGCTTTTATTACCCCTTTGTGCAGCGAGAGTACAACTACCCAACTTATATGTTGACGCGCGCGCGCGTGTTAAAGACAATAAAAGCGTTGCCAAACGATTGATTTTACAGCCATTTTTGGTTCACCGATCATCGCCTAGCGGGGGCGATCAAGGCCTCCATAAGTGTCAGAGTGAACAACTATTAATCAAATATAAAGCCGGGCTCCCCACCAATTATGAGTGACGAAACTATAGACAATCCTGCTGGTACAGAGCAGCCCGTAGACGGCGGCGAGTACGGTGCTGATAACATCAAGGTGCTAAAAGGTCTTGATGCGGTTCGCAAACGCCCCGGGATGTACATTGGCGATACCGATGATGGCACAGGCCTACACCATATGGTGTTTGAGTTGGTGGACAACTCCATTGACGAGGCCCTGGCCGGACACTGCTCCCAAATCACAGTCACTATCCATACCGATGAATCGATCACGGTGGCTGATAACGGGCGTGGCATACCCACTGATTTGCATGAAGAGGGGGTTTCTGCCGCTGAAGTCATCATGACCGTGTTACATGCTGGCGGTAAGTTTGATGACAACACTTACAAAGTCTCTGGCGGTCTTCATGGTGTTGGTGTGTCTGTGGTAAACGCCCTGTCATCTAAACTAACGCTTACCATAAGGCGCAACGGCAAGATTCACGAGCAGGTTTATCGGCACGGTGTGCCCGATGCGCCGCTATCTGTTATTGGCGATACTGAAGAATCGGGCACAGCCGTTCACTTCCAGCCCTCAGGCGAGACGTTTTCCAATATTGAATATCACTATGAGATTCTGGCAAAGCGCTTGCGAGAGCTGTCGTTTTTGAATTCCGGTGTTAATGTGCTTCTGACAGATGAGCGAAGCGGTAAAACAGATACCTTTTGCTATGAAGGTGGTTTACAGGCTTTCGTAGAGCACCTCAACGAAGCGAAAACACCAATTAACAAAGTTCTCTACTTTTCTCAGGTAAGTGATGAGATTGGGGTGGAAGTCGCTCTGCAATGGAACGATGGGTTTCAGGAAAATATATTTTGCTACACCAATAATATACCGCAGCGTGATGGCGGTACTCACCTTGCCGGCTTTCGAAGCTCGTTGACCAGAGGATTAAACTCTTATATCGAGAAAGAAGGTTTAACGAAGGGAGCGAAAGTTGCAACATCTGGCGACGATGCCCGTGAGGGTCTAACGGCGATTATTTCAGTGAAGGTGCCAGATCCGAAGTTTTCGTCGCAGACAAAAGACAAGCTGGTCTCTTCAGAAGTCAAAGGCGCTGTCGAACAGGTGATGGGTGAGAAACTAGCAGATTATTTGCTCGAGAATCCGCAGGAAGCTAAAACCGTTGTTAACAAAATGATCGATGCAGCCCGAGCCAGAGAGGCGGCTCGTAAAGCTCGCGAGATGACCCGTCGCAAAGGAGCACTGGATATTGCGGGGCTGCCCGGGAAGTTGGCGGATTGTCAGGAGAAAGATCCCGCTCTGTCTGAACTCTACATTGTCGAGGGTGACTCTGCAGGAGGCTCTGCCAAGCAGGGTCGTGCACGCAAGACCCAGGCTATCTTGCCGCTAAAGGGTAAGATACTGAACGTAGAGAAAGCACGCTTTGACAAAATGCTTACTTCAGCAGAAGTCGGAAATCTAGTAACGGCTTTGGGGTGCGGGATTGGATCCTCTGAGTTTGATCCCGACAAGTTGCGTTACCACTCCATTATCATCATGACGGATGCTGATGTAGACGGCTCTCATATACGCACGCTATTGCTGACGTTTTTCTTTAGACATATGAGAGAGCTGATTGAGCGCGGACACGTTTATATTGCGCAGCCACCGCTATACAAAATTGCCAAGGGAAAACAACATAGCTATCTGAAAGACGACGAAGAAGTGGAATCGTTCTTTGTACAGGTTGCGTTAGAGGGGGCCAAGCTTTACAGCAATGAGCAAGCACCTCCCATTAGCGGTGACGCTTTGGGCGTATTGGTCAATGATTACCGCACAACACGCGCCATCATTGACAGGCTTTCGCAGCGCTATCCAGCAGAAGTTCTCCAGAAGCTGGTAACCCACAATGCCCTGCATGAGGCAGACTTAGAAAATGAGAAGGCTGTAAACACCTGGTGCCAAACACTGAACGATGTCTTTGCCGGAACTTACAAGCCAGGTCAAACGGAATACAGTATGGTTGTGCGAGAAGATCAGGAAAGGCATCTTTTTCTTCCCAGCGTACAGCAAAAGACACATGGCATTGTCAAAGAGAGCCTCTTGACCCGAGAGTTCTTTTCTTCTCAGGATTACAGAACCTTGTGTGATTTCGGTGAGAGAACGCGTGATTTAATCGAGCACGATGGCTTTATTCAGCGCGGCGAGAAAAAAGCACCGGTCGATAACTTTGAACAGGCTCTGCAGTGGTTAATGGCCGAGGCTCGCAAAGGCTACGCGATTCAACGATACAAAGGTCTGGGTGAGATGAATCCAGAACAGCTTTGGGAGACGACGATGGATCCCGAAGTCAGGCGCATGCTTCAGGTATCGATCGAAGACGCCATAGCGGCGGATCAGATGTTTAGTACCTTGATGGGCGATAACGTAGAGCCGCGAAGAGAGTTTATCGAAACCAATGCGCTGTTAGTTGCCAATCTTGATGTTTAGGCGTTAAAGCGCTGTAACATTTTAGTGTCACAACGAGCCGCTGCGGCTAAATCAAGTATAAGATAGCCGCTACCCTGACAGAGCTTGTGTTTGGCGGCCACTTCCCCATGAATGTTCTCGCCTTCCATGCCTAGAGGGACTAGAATCTTCGCGCGTATTTTTTCGAAAAACTGGTATTTCTATGAGTGATCAGGTTGAGAAGACCCATTTTCGGGCATGCCACCTTTGCGAGGCTATCTGCGGGCTGGAAATAAAAACCCAGGGCGATCGTATTGTCTCTATAAAGGGCGATAAGGATGATCCCGTCAGCAAAGGTTTCATTTGTCCAAAGGCAACCGCGCTTGAGGATTTACACTTCGATCCCGATCGATTGCGCCAACCTGTGAAAAAAGTGGCTCGTGAAGGTGGTGAGATTGAGTGGGTCGAAATCTCCTGGGATGAGGCCATTGAGGAAACAGCCACGAAGATCGTCGAAATCCAGAAACGACACGGCGACAATGCCGTTGGTTTCTACGCCGGTAATCCGGGCGTGCATAACTACGGCAACCTGACCCACGGGTCGTTGCTACGCAGGGCGACGCGAACCAAGAATCACTTCTCTGCGACTTCTCTGGATCAATTACCTCATCATCTGGCCGCGTACACTATGTACGGCCATCAGTTTTTTCTGCCCGTGCCAGACGTCGACAACACCGATTTCTTCCTTTTGATCGGCGGTAACCCGGTTGCCTCTAACAGCTCAATGATGACCATGCCTGACGCGCCTGGTCGTCTCAAAGCCATTCAGAAGCGGGGAGGACGATTCATCATTATCGATCCCCGTAAAACCGAGACAGCCAAAATTGCCAGCGAGCACCATTTCATTAAGCCTGGAACGGACATTTACCTTCTCTTATCGATTATCAACGTCCTTTTTACCAGAGATTTGATCTCAGCCGAGGCCTGGGTACAGAGCCTTGAAGGTCTGAATGTCTTGCGCGAGGCAGTCTCGCCTTTCACCACAACTCTGGCATCCGAGCGTACGGGCATCTCCGCTTCTGTCATTGAGAGTTTGGCCGCAGAGCTTGCGAAAACTGATAGAGCAGTCTGCCACGGAAGGATGGGTGTGTCTGTGCAGGAGCACGGCGCCCTTTGTCAGTGGGCTATTCAGGTTATTAACATACTGATCGGTGCACTCGATGCCGAGGGAGGAGCCAGACTGACCTCGCCGGCATTTGCTTCTGTTCGGCCTGGTGCGAAAGGGGGGGGCCATTTCAACCGCTTTCAAAGCCGCGTTTCGGGCTTACCGGAATTTGCCGGTGAGTTTCCCGTCGTTTCACTAGCTGAAGAAATACTGACGCCAGGCGATGGGCAGATCAGAGCGATGATTACCATCGCTGGAAACCCGCTCGTTTCCAGTGCTAACGCCGGCGAGCTTGAGAAGGCTTTTGACTCCCTTGAATTCTATGTGGCTTTTGACTTCTATATCAACGCCACTACCTGTAAGGCAGACATCATTTTGCCGCCGACCAGCCCGCTTGAGCATGAACACTATGACATCGCTTTTCTCCGTCTAGCCGTTCGCAACAGCGCAAGGTTTAATCCAGCGATCTTTGAGCCTTCTCCTGAATCCTTACACGATTGGGAGATCTACAATCGGCTTTCTGCCGCGATCGCGGAGCTGCGTGAAGAAGAGTTTAAGCCTCTACCTGATCCCGCGATAATGATTGAGCTTGGAATCAATAATGACATGCTGGGTGAATCAGAAAACCCCGGCCAAGGGTTGACGCTTGAAAAAATAAAACAATATCCGCATGGTATCGATTTGGGACCGCTGGAGTCTGGGCTCCTCGACAGGGTATGTCACGATGACGGCCGAATTAATCTGGTACCAGACCTCTATCTGGACGCTATCCCCAGTCTGCTTGACCACAAACAAAACACAGCCTTGTCCGAAGATGAATTGTTACTAATAGGACGCCGACATGTGCGCAGTAACAATAGCTGGATGCATAACTACCACCGACTGGTAAAAGGTAAGCCTAGATGGCAGCTGCAAATGCACCCCGATGATCTCGAGTCTCTGTCGCTAAGCGATGGTGACGCTGTAACCGTAAGGTCGCGCGTTGGTGAGATTACTACGGTTGTAGAATCCACGGATGAGATGATGCCCGGTGTCGTGAGCTTGCCACATGGCTGGGGTCACGATAAAGCTGGAGTACAAATGAGCATTGCGAGCAAGCAGAAAGGCGTAAATTGCAATGCCCTCACAGATGACAAGTTCTTCGACAAACTTTCAGGTAACGCCGCGCTCAATGGCGTACCCGTCACTATCTCTGCTGTTTAGGCTGGCTCCGATTAACTACAAATCATGTGATG
Organism: uncultured Pseudomonadales bacterium; assembly: GCA_964504585.1. GTDB lineage: Bacteria > Pseudomonadota > Gammaproteobacteria > Pseudomonadales > UBA7434 > UBA7434. The sequence continues at coordinate 26,204 of CAZDEW010000003.1, forward strand.
GGTCGGCCAGTACATAGTGCCCTTACAAAACGGGGCTGACTAATCGCTTACGGTTCTTGCGGTTGAAAAAGATTATCCACGTCGATATGGATGCATTCTTCGCATCGGTAGAACAAAGGGATCTCCCTCGTTTGCGTGGTAAGCCGGTCATTGTGGGTGGTCAACCGGATAGTAGGGGAGTCGTTGCTGCGTGCAGCTACGAGGCAAGAAAGTATGGTGTGCACTCGGCAATGCCAAGTGCAATGGCTTATCGGCTTTGCCCGGACGCAGTATTTGTTAGGCCACGCTTTGACGTTTATCGTGAGGTATCACAAAGCGTTCACCAGATATTCGCTGAATTTACGGACCTTATTGAGCCGCTTTCGCTGGATGAGGCCTATCTCGACGTCACTGAATCCGGAGAGGCTCCCGGCGTTCGGCAAATGTCGTTTTTTGATGGCTCGGCAACGAGTGTCGCCACGCAAATTCGCAAGCGGATTTTCAAAGAGCTTGATCTAACAGCCTCTGCGGGCGTTTCTTACAATAAGTTTCTGGCAAAAATCGCATCAGATATCAACAAACCGAACGGCATCTTTGTCATTAGGCCGGAGGATGCGCTTAGCTTTATCGCCAGCTTACCGGTTGGGAAGATTAACGGCATTGGCAGCGTCACAGAGGCTAAACTCAACGCCATCGGCGTTTACAACGGCGCCGATCTTAGAGAGCTGTCTTTAGAACAACTTATCGCCCAGTTTGGTAAGTCCGGCGATCGATTCTATAAGCTGGCGCGAGGTGAGGATCTGCGTGAGGTAAAACCGAATAGAGTTAGAAAATCACTCGGTATTGAAAGGACGCTGTCTGGCGATTTGGACGATATCGCAGAGGTTCGCAATAAAGTTATTGAGCTGGTAGAAAAGCTATCTACGTCGATGCATAAAAAAAATCTGCATGCCAAAACTATCACGTTGAAAATAAAGTATGGCGACTTTGTACAAATTACAAGGTCGAAAACCTTAAATAACTTCGTCAATAGTTTTGCGGCTGAGAGCAGCTTGATCGATGAGCTGCTGGAAAAAACCGAAGTTGGATCGAAGCCCGTGCGACTTTTGGGTCTGTCTGTGTCTGGTTTTAAAAATGACCAGACATCACGGCCGCCCAGCGCTCTAACAAAATCGCAGTTGAGCTTATTCTGATTTGCTAGCTTTTATTCAGTTGATATCGCTGATTATCAACTCGATGCGACGATTTTTGGCGCGACCAGCGGCAGTTTCATTATTAGCAATGGGTTGGGTTTCACCGAAACCGGCAGTGCTTATCGATCGAAACCCGAGCTTATCTTGCCTGGCCTTCAGATAGTTTCCGACGCTTGATGCCCGCTCTTTGGAGAGCTTCAGGTTGAATTCGTCGCTGCCAAAGGAGTCGGTATGCCCCTCGACGGTAATGGTGCTATTAGGAAACAAGCGAATTGTCTGCATGATTTTCTTTAGCAAGTTCGTTTGGCTTGCCTGTAGTTCAGATCCGCCTTCCTTAAAAGTGAAACCGTAGGCCGAAATTCTTACTTTACCTTCCTGTCTAAAAACTCTGGCGGGCTCGCCCTTAAATATTGTTTCCGCTTCCTTTAGCTTGTTTCTGTAGGCATTCTGTCTGGCAAGTTCAGAAGAAGTAGAACCAAGCTTACTCTGCAGTTGATTCACTTCAGTGCGAAGCGCCAGTATCTCTTCTTCGCTAGCGATCAGACGCAAGGAGTCTTCCTTAAGAAAATCTATCTGTTCAATTATTTCCGAAGTCGCACGACGTGAACCCTCGTCGAGGGCTATCGATAGATCAAGGGTGTCTGCGATGTCATAGAGCGGGCTCTCGGCGGCCAAAACAAGTTCTTCGTATGAACGGTCGCCTTTTTTCACGGAGTAGGCTTCCTTTGCGATCCGGTTTGCGTGACCGGCATCGATCTTAGCCTGTCGCGCCAGTGACCTCGGTTTGTCAGTGTCGTAGCGATCGGTGTTTAACGCACGCTCTGCTTCCAATAAGGTTGCCTCGGCCCTGTCTAAAAGTGTCGGCGCATATTTTTTCGCACGATTTTCCTGGGCTTGAGCAATGCGATCCCTTGTTGCGTTCAGGTAGTTATTCTTGATAGCGATAAGTTCTGCGTTTCTAAACGCCACCTCGGCTGCTTGCTGCTTCTCAGCGCTGATGGTTTTATTCTTGGCTATTCTGCGCGTCAATTGATCGAGCAGGGCCGTTGCAGATGACCACTCCTTCGGCGCATAGTCGATGGATTGCGCAGCAACGGCATCCTGTCGCGCGGCGACAACTCCTTCCAGTTGTCTGGCTGCAGTTTCAGAGCTCTGGATTGCCCGTTCAAAAAAGCTTATCGCTTTTCGCAGTGATTTCTGGATAGATTTACTGCCTGGCTTTTCACGATAGGTTTCTTGCGCTTTTTCCAGTTGAGTGTTCCCATCCCGATACAATGCCGGCGCCAGAAAGCGGGCATCCTTTATTTCCGCTTCGACCTTTAATTTCTCGGCCTGTGTGAACGTGTTTGCGTAGTCCACAGTTGGATCGCTATGGGCGCTAGCCGCTATCGTCGCGAGCACAATGCACAGACCAAGCAATATTGCGCGCAACGGGGTGTTCTGACGTGGCGTAAGGCCTGGTAATTGCTGCATCGTTTTCTCTCAAGCGGTAAATAGCGGAGGGTGGGCGGCTGTGCTTAATGATACAATTGCCCACGGTCAGCACAAGCGGGAGATCCTGATTATGAGCATCTCGAGAACAGCTTTTGTAAAACTTTTTCTTAAGACGAATGCCCTATTTCTCGCCTTGAGTTTATGGTCGCACTCGCTGGTCGCCCAAACCGGCCCTTCCCGTGATACGCCGGTCGACAGAGAGGGGTGGAGGCAGCTTGGAGAGGAGTTTCTTAGAGCCAAACCCAAGCGTTTAGATCCGACCTTCAAGCGTGGTCAGGAGATATATGAGGGGCGAGGTTCCTACGCCAAACTGAATTACTGTGTGATCGACCGAAGTTCGGCTCAGGTTCAAGGCACGAGTTCGGGTTTCACTCAAGAACAGTTAGGTGCGTTACTCGTCCCCGTCTCGAGGGACTCGCTGCGACCGCTGCGTGGCTCAAGCGTCGCTGAGTTCGCCAATGAGCTCTACGATTGTGATGACATTGGGTCGAAGGTGCTCAATAAACTCGAGAAAGAAGACGCCGGACTTGTTATCTACTACTTGAATAGTGAGTACAAGCTAAAACTTAAGCAGGAAAGAGGCGGCGGAAAAAAGGCCAAGCGCATAAACTAGGCGGCCACTATTTGGTGACTCCTATTGTCTTACATTAAACCTCTCGCTCCTTTTATCGCCATCTGGGTGCTATTGCTTAACAGCAACAGCTTTTCGCTAATAAGTCTGGTCAACGCCGCGGCGCAGATGCTTCTCTTTTTTTATGGTTGTTTGTATTCCGGCCTGGCGGACTGGCCGCATGTCGTATGTAGATATTGGTTGGCCGCTAGGATTAGCGATAATCGGCGCGCTGGTTCTTGTAGACGGCAATTTTACAGGCGCTAGTATAGCGGCCGGACTGATGTATCTATTTATGGGCCTGCGCATGGGGCTGGGGGCGATTAGTTTGTGGCGGCAGGGCCACCTCGAAAGAGAGCTGCCAAGGTACGAATATCAGCGCATTCGATGGCAGAGGCGAGGCATCACCAATACGCGACTCATCACGCAATCTGAAGTATTGGCACAGGGAGTGGCTAATATGTCCGTCCTGGCTTTGCCGGCTTTCCTGCTTGCCGCCGGTGACATCTGGGGCCCGCTTCAATTGCTCGGCTTAACGATCTGGTTACTTGCCTTCCTGATGGAGGCTGTTGCTGATATCCAGAAAAGTAACTTTCTATCGCAGGCGCGAGCGCGTGGACTTAAAAAACCGGTGTGCAATGTGGGTTTATGGCGCTACAGCCGACATCCCAACTACTTTGCGGAATGGATGGTATGGAACGGACTCGTTATCGCTGCGCTGCCCTCCTGGTTTGCGCTTCGTGAAGCAGAACCCCTGTTGATCTGGCTTTTACTAGGGCTATGTCTGCTTATGGTCTCGAGAACAATGTACGTAACCCTTGTGCATTACACAGGAGCGAAACCAGCAGAGCATTTTTCTCTACAGAAAAGACCCGAATATCACGCTTACCAGCAGCAAACAAATCGATTTTTCCCAGGCCCTGTGCACACTGACGATTCTTGAGTCATTAATTGAGATGCCCCCTAAATTACCGCTAATAGTTTTTTTCGATCTTGACGAAACGCTGGTACAAAATACCTCCGATTTTGTGGCTATTCTTGACAGTGTGCTAACGGAGCGTTTTCCGGAGATTGGCTCGGCCGAACGCCGTGGGTTCATGGCTGCTCTACGTCGAAGCGCGGAATCAAATTGGCAGAATATGTTTAGCGCAGATTCAAAGCGCCCCGTTGGGAACGCCTGGTTTGGAGCGGCTTTCGAAACTATCGGACAGCCGTATCACCATGGTGAGCAGTTTGCGACATGCTTTGTCGAGAAAGCTTCAGCAGCCACTCGAATTATTGACCAAGCGCTTGAAACCCTCGATTTTATTCGGGATAGAGGCATCAAAACAGGCGTTATTACTAATGGATTTACCCAGCTACAGTTCGCAAAACTGAAAACGCATAAGCTGATGGAACATCTAGATTTCCCCGTAGCAAGCCAGCAGGCAGGCGCGCATAAGCCAGATCCGCGCGTATTTAATTACGCCTTGGATTTAGCTAAGTTGCCTGCTGATTGCGCATGGCACGTTGGAGATCATCTTAAAAACGATGTGTCCGGCGCAAAAAGTGTTGGGATGACAGCCGTCCATTTTGATCCAGATCTGCAAGAAGCGGTAGCTTCCGAGGCCGATTACAGAATCTCACAGCTATCTGAACTGCAAAGTTTGCTAAACCGCTGAATAGTCCCTGTCCTATATCAACCATTGTAATGGAGCGACAATGTCTCCTGACTACACAGAAACATTGCTTACCTTGGCCGAGGTATCTGTAGCATTCGCCGGCTTCGCAAGCCTTGCGTCGCTTTTTGGGCGAAGCCGCCGAGTTGATAGGACAGCTGTGGATGCTATGCGGATGATGAATATGCTAACGGCTAGTCTGTCGGCAACCTTGTTCTCTTTAATCCCGATTGTGTTTGTGTCGCTAGCCGTTGATGAACAACTGATTTGGCGCTACTCGGGTCTCGTTGCGTTTTTGCTCTGGGGGCTGGCTACATACTTTGTGCGTGATCGCGCAAAACGCACGAAAGACACGGAGGGTTTTAGTCGAATAGCGAGTATTTTAAATACGCTTTTTTCTATGTTGGCTTCTATTCTTTTTCTAATCTGCATAACAGGCTTTTTTCAAAACCTGTTTGCGGCATATTTTTCAGCGCTGCTCGCTATTCTAACCATGAGCGGTATTCTATTTTTCAGGTTGATAGAGTCTCTGTTTGTTGATCCATCATAGCCAGCGTCGGGCCTGTGTTAACTCGACATTGCATCTTTGTACAGGCTTCGCTTTGGTTCAGCCAGTATCTTTCTAACCAGCGGCTCAAAGGTCTCAAGCGATAACTTGGGTTTACTGCTGTCAAAAGCAGGGTTATCGTATTTCGCGATAAAACGTGCGGTCCTTTCGTAGTATTCCGATTCCTTGAAGTTGTCACGCATATTCCTATCAAGACCAATGTGATGGAAAAAATTATAGCCTTGAAAAATTGCGTGGTGCTTGATCATCCAGTGATTCGCCTCGGACACAAAAGGATGCAAGATCGCAGCAGCCACATCGGGATGGTTATAACTCCCCAGCGTGTCACCGATATCGTGTAACAGCGCGCAAACAACATACTCATCGTCTTCGCCTGCTTCTGCCGCGAGTTCAGCAGATTGCAAACAATGCTGCAACCTGTCTATTGGAAAACCGCCGTAATCATTGTCGAGCAGTGCCATGTGCTGTAGCACTCTGTCAGGTAAGCCAGCGGCAAACTGAATTTGCTCGCCAACGATGATTTCCCAGTCTTCCTTTGTGCTCTCGGTAAAAGATTTGAATGAAGTTTTCATAAGTCTTATTCTCCAGGTCGAAACAGGTGTCGACCACTAATGTTCAGTCTCTAATCTTCAACACCTAATATAGACGAAACTCCTCAATGGAGGCAACAGCTATTGCACTGAGCTTACTTACCGGGCGTTGCGAGTAAGGCGATATCAGCGGCTTGCATAAACATGTTGCGTAGAGCCAGTAGCAGCGCCAGGCGGTTGCGCTTGAGCTGTTCCGACTCGGCATTCACCATGACATTGTCAAAGAAGTCGTCGATTGCCGGCTTTAAAGTCGTTAATGCAAGTAATCCGGCCTGGTAGTTACCCGACAAGAAGCTGTTGTCGGTTTCGGCTTTCTTGGCTTGCATTGCGAGAGCTAGAGCCTTTTCTGCGTCTTCTTGTAATAGCGTCTCGTCGAAAGAGAGATTGTCCAAGTCGATGTCAGATTTACTCAGAATATTGCTTACGCGCTTGTTAGCTGCGGCAAGTGCTTCGCACTCCTTCTGCTGAATAAACGCATTAACCGCTGTGAGTCTGGCATCAAAGTCAAGTGCATCCAGTTTAGCAACGGCGCGCACGGCTAGAATGACCTCGGTTTGCACGCCTTGCTCCTGGTAGAGCGCAGTGAATCGATCGAATATATAGTTGCAAACACTGGAGGCAGTCTTGTCGACTTCTGTTATCACAATGTGCTGCGAAATTGCCTGAGCGACAAGCTCCTCGATGTTGAGCACGAGCTTGTTCTGTAAAACGATCTGAATGACGCTAATCGCCGCTCGACGCAGAGCGAAAGGATCTTTTGAGCCCGTGGGCTCCTGGCCTATACCAAAAATACCGGTTATCGTATCCAGTCTGTCGGCGATAGCAACGGCGCATGCTTCCAGCACTGTGGGGACCGCGTCGCCAGCGTACTTCGGTAAATAATGGCTACCTATTGCCTCTGAGATTTTCGAGTTGAGGCCTGCATGTTGAGCGTAGTAACTTCCAGCGATACCCTGCATCTTGTCGAACTCAAGCACCATATCTGATGCCAGATCCGCTTTGCAGAGCTCGCCGGCTCGGCGGGCGCTTTCGACATCGGCGTCAATGGCTTTCGCAATTGTTCCCGCCAGTTGAGCTATACGCTCCGTCTTATCAAAAACGGTCCCCAGATCTTTTTGAAAAACGACATTCTCAAGTCGCTGACGTAAAGCATCTAGCGATAGTTTTTTGTCTGTTTCGAAAAAGAATGCAGCGTCAGCCAGACGAGGCCGAATAACCTTTTCGTTGCCGCTGATAATTGTGCTGTAGTCTTCCGACCGAACATTACTCACCGTTATGAAAAAAGGTAGAAGCTCTCCATTCATGTCTAACACATGGAAGTACTTCTGGTGTTCGCTCATTGAAGAAATAAGCGCCTCTCGTGGAACTGCGAGGAACTTCTCATCGAAACGCCCAGCGATTGCGGTTGGTAGCTCAACCAGTGCGGTTACTTCGTCGAGCAGGCCGTTCTCAAAAACGGCCTTGCCTCCCAGCTCCTCTGCAACCTTGTTTACTTGATCCTCGATGATTGCACGGCGCTCTTCAAAGCCCGCGATAACGCTGCCCTGCTCTCGTAGTGTTTGCTCATAACTCGCTGGATTGTTAATGACGATAGCGTCGACACTATGAAAACGATGCCCTCTGGTGGTGTTGCCTGCTCGCAGTCCGAGCACTTCGGCATCTACAACGTTTTCTCCCAGCAACATGAGAAGCCATTGCGCAGGCCTGACAAACTCTGCACGAGAGCTGCCCCAGCGCATACGCTTGGCGATGGGAAGGCCCGCCAAAGCCTGATTGATGATATCGCCTAGCAACTCAGCTGTAGGCAGGCCTTTCTTCATATCTCGATAGCACAGGCGCTCACCTTTCTCGGTGCTGACGGTTTCGAGAGCCGAGAAATCTACGCCGTTGCTACGTGCAAAGCCAAGCGCAGCCTTTGACGGTTTGCCCTCTTTATCATAAGCGGCTGCGATCGCAGGGCCCAGCTTCTCAATGCTTTCGTCGGCTTGCTGCAGCTCCAGATCTGGAACCAGTACAGCAAGGCGCCTGGGACTTGCGAATGCTCTGATATCGTCACCGGCGGCAAGGCGAGCTCGTTTCAAGCCGTCGACCATTCCTTGCATGAACGCCGTTGACAATTTTTTAAGTGTTGTCGGTGGCAGTTCCTCAGTGCCTAGCTCTACCAGAAAGTCTGCTCGCTCTATCATGATGCGCTCGCCTCCGTGGCCTGCTGGTGAGCTGCTAACACCTCATTGCGCAATGACTCTGGAGCCAGAGGAAACCCAAGTGCTGCTCTCGAATCAAAAAACGCCACCGCAACCGCTCGCGCTAGTGATCGAACGCGGAGGATAAATCTTTGTCGTTCGGTCACCGATATCGCGTGTCGCGCGTCCAGCAGATTAAAAGCGTGTGAGGCCTTCATCACCATCTCATAGGCAGGGAGGGAAAGGCCAGCCTCAACAAGCTGCTGGCTTTGCGATTCACACTCATCGAAATAATCGAAAAGAAACTTGGTGTTGGCATGCTCGAAATTGAAGGTAGACATCTCGACTTCATTTTGATGGAAAACATCGCCGTACAACACATCACCATCGGGCCCATTTGCCCAAACGAGATCGTAGATACTGTCGACGCCCTGCAGGTACATGGCAATGCGCTCTAGGCCATAGGTGATCTCGCCCGAGACGGGATAGCACTCTAGGCCGCCTACCTGTTGGAAATAAGTAAACTGCGTGACCTCCATGCCATTCAGCCATACCTCCCAGCCAAGGCCCCAGGCTCCGAGTGTGGGCGATTCCCAGTTGTCCTCAACAAAGCGCACATCATTCTCGAGCATATTAATGCCCAGCTGTGCAAGAGAGTCGAGATAGAGTTCCTGTATATTGCTCGGTGAGGGCTTCAGCAAAACCTGAAACTGATAGTAGTGCTGTAAGCGGTTTGGATTCTCCCCATAGCGCCCATCGGTCGGTCTTCTGCAGGGCTGTACGTAGGCTGTATTCCAGGTTTCGGGGCCTATAGCGCGCAGAAAAGTGGCAGGATGAAATGTACCTGCGCCGACCTCCATATCGAGAGGCTGAAGCACAACGCAGCCGTGTTCGGCCCAATAATTCTGGAGTTGCAGGATTAAATCCTGAAATGTTTTAGGGGTTTGTTTATTCATTTTTGCTTGTCTTGCAAGATCTAATCAAGAGGACTCAGAAAGCCGCGAGCCTGCTGATTCCGGCGCGCGATTATACCGCAAGCCGTTGTTATTGAGTGTGTGTCTGCAGGGCCTATTTCTTCCAGAAAGCGGGTGTGAACAACACCAGCAGCGTGAACACTTCGAGTCGCCCTATTAGCATAGCAAAACAAAGGATCCACTTTGCTGCGTCTGGAATGCTCGCGTAATTAGCGCTAACGCCACCTAGACCTGGCCCGAGGTTATTAATGGAGGCACTGACAGCAGAGAATGCGGTCAGAAAGTCCAGCCCAGTCGTTAAAACGGCCATGAAGAGCACGAAAAGGGTCATTATATAAATCGCGAAGAAGCTCCAAACGGCGGCAATTACCGAGTCCTTGACGGGCCTGTTCCCCAGCTTAATGGTTATAATTGCGCTGGGGTGGACTAGCCTGACGATTTCGCGATAACCCTGTTTCAGGATTAGCATGACGCGGATAGCCTTCATGCCGCCTCCGGTGGAACCGGCGCAGGCGCCAACAGTGGCCAGCAGGAACATAAAGACGGTCGTGGCCAGCGGCCACGCGGTGTAGTCAGTCGAGGCAAAACCCGTTGTGCTGGCCAGAGAAACAACCTGAAAGGCTGAATCGGTCAGCACATCCCCTACGAGTGCGCGATCGTTAATGGCTTGCTGATAGGCATCGGACCCGAAGGTACTCCCCATCACGGAAAAAAATACGACAACCGCGGCGAAAAGTAGCAGTAAATAGAAGAACCTCAGCTCCGGATCACGCCAGTATCGAGCCAGCGATTGTTCTCTGAAGGCGAAGTAATGCAAACCGAAGTTTGCCCCGGCCAACAGCATAAACACAATGCCCACCCATAAAATCATATTCGATTCGAAGTGGCCCATGCTTGCGTCGTAGGTGCTAAAACCGCCTATCGCCACGGTAGAAAAGCTATGGCAAATCGCGTCGAATGTGCTCATGCCGGCAAGCCAGTAGAAAAAGGCGCAGGCCACTGTCATGATCAGGTAGATCAAAAACAGGACCTTGGCTGTCCCCGCTATTCTGGGGGTCAGCTTTTTATCATTCATAGGCCCGGGAGTCTCAGCGCGATACAGCTGCATACCGCCCACGCCGAGTAAAGGGAGGATAGCGATGGCGATGACAATTATTCCTATGCCGCCCAGCCACTGCAGTTGCTGTCGATAGTAGAGCAGCGATTTCGGTAACTCGTCGAGCCCGGTGATGACTGTAGCGCCGGTTGTTGTCAGCCCGGACATGGACTCAAACACCGCGTTGCTCAGAGAGAGCTGCAGGCCTGGATCAAGATAAAAAGGTAGTGAGCCGAAAAGTCCAAGAACAGCCCAGAACAAAGCCGTTAGCAAAAACCCGTCGCGTGTGCGTAGCTCGCGGCCGTCGCTGCGACTGCCCAACCAGAGCGATGCGCCGCCTGCGCAGGTCAGCAAAAATGACGTTAAAAAAACGGTGGCGTTTTCTTCGGCGTAAATGATCGCAACGCCAGCCGGTACTAACATTGAGAGGCTGAAGAGGGTCAGCAGGAGGCCGAGCAGCGAAAAAACCAGTTTATATTGCATCTTGAAATAGGTGTCCGATACTCGAAGATTGCTTCTTTCGCTGAAGTCTTTAGCCGGCGGCTAAAAAAACCCAAGACCAACCTGAAAAAGCGCCTCAACGGCTGGAATCTGGTTTTTATCCGCCAGGAATATGATGACGTGATCGTTGGGCTCGATCACGATATTCTTATGCGCGATGATGACTTCGCTTTCATTTCTGATAATCGCGCCGAATCTTACACCTTCCGGACATGCTATTTCGTCCAGGCGGCGACCGACCACTTTTGAGCTTCTGCTGTCGCCATGCGCGACAATCTCCAGAGCCTCTGCTGCTCCTCTGCGGAGTGAGTGTACCGCTGCCATGTCGCCCCGCCTTACGTGCTTGAGCAAACTGCCGATAGTGATGATCTGCGGAGCAAACGCGATATCGATATTTACGCCCTGTATCAGATCGACGTACGCGGGGTTTGCAATCAGGGCAATGACTTTTCTGGCGCCTAGCTTCTTGGCGAGCAGGGAGGACATGATGTTTGCTTCATCGTCGCTAGTGAGAGCAATGAAGACATCAATCGTGTCTATGTTTTCCGCAACCAGAATATCCGAGTTTGAGGCGCTGCCGTGCAGTACCATCGATTTACTCAGGGTCTCAGAGAGATAATTTGCACGATCCTGATCCTGTTCGATGATTTTTACGCTGTATTTATTTTCTATTGCTAGCGCCAGACTCAAACCGAAACCGCCCCCTCCTGCAATCATAATTCGGTGGTAAGGCCGGCTAAGCTGCCCGAGTTCCTGCATAACGGGTCGAATGTTCTTTGCTGCCGCAATATAGAAGACCTCATCTTCAGGTTCAATTTCCGTTGTGCGCTTGGGCTCCAATGAGCGGCCGTCGCGAAAAACAGCAGCGACGCGGACATCCTGCTTAGGCGTCATCTTTTTTATGTCGTAAAGATTTTCGCCGATAAACTTGTCGCCCGCCTGTGCTCGAATCGCGACAAGCTGGGCTTTACCGTCCGCGAAATTGATTACCTGTAGCGTGCCCGGGTATTCAAGCAGTCCAGTTATAAACTGGGTAACCAGCTCCTCGGGAGAGATGATAACGTCGACGGGTATCGCGGCATCGTCAAACAGGCGCTTTTCTTCGGCGTAGTTGGTCGAGCGAATCCTGCAAATCTTGGTCGGAGTGTTGTAGAGGGTATGCGCAATCTGGCAGGCCATCATATTGATTTCATCGGAGCCCGTTACTGCTACCAGGATGTCAGCATCTTCGATCCCAGCCTCACGCAAAGTGGATGGGTGGGCCGCGTGACCAGTGACCGTCGCAATGTCAAAACGCTCCGAGAGATCACTGAGTCGCTTTGAATGACTATCGATAACAACCAGGTCAATCTTTTCCGATATCAGGCTCTCAACCAGGGCTGATCCGACCTGGCCCGCACCTAGAATAACTATTTTCATGGTTCAGTCGGCATTGTCTTTAAGGGCTTCTTCCGGCTCAATTGACGCAATGTTGAGTCTCTAAGCAGCTGTCACTTTCTTTATTTTGGCAAAGAAAAAGCCATCGTTTTCAGCTTTGTTTGGTAGTAGTTGGCGTCCGAATTTCACCGCCCTGCCCCAGCCAGCCTCAATGTCTATCGAGATAGCATCGGCGTGTTTCTGTAGAAAGTAATCAACGACCGCGCTGTTCTCCTCAGGCAGTATGGAGCAAGTGCAATAGAGAAGTTCGCCGCCGATGGCGAGGCATGGCCAGAGTTTGCTGAGTAAGCTGGATTGTTGTGAAGCAAAGCCGGTGATGTCTCCTTGCCGCCTATGCAGTTTGATATCCGGGTGGCGGTTCATCACACCTGTGCCGGAGCAGGGTGCGTCAATGAGTATTTTGTCAAAGGGCACCCCGTCCCACCACGCTGCAACATCACAGGCGTCAGCAGCAATGACCTTAGCATGCTCATCAGCACGCTCAAGGTTCTCTCTAACTTTGGTGAGCCGTTGCGCGCTTACGTCCAGAGCAGTCATATCGATCGTTTTGTTCGAGCTTTTGGCGCGTTGCAAAATGCCGAGTGTTTTGCCGCCGGGAGCGGAGCAGGCATCAAGTACTCTATCGCCATCGGCTGTCTCGAGTAATACAGCGGCCAGTTGTGCTCCGGCGTCTTGCACGCTCGCTTCGCCGGCAAAAAACCCCGGCAGTTTTTCAACGCTAACTCCCCGGTCTAATAGTATTGCGCGGTCAGAAATACGACTTGCAGTCGCATCCAGTCCGGTGCTTGCCAGTTCGCTGAGATAGTTTTCGCGCTCATCGGCGGCTACTCGCAGCGCCATAACCGGAGCGGACCGGCTATGGTCGATGAGTTGCTCAAGTTCCATCGGCCAGCTTTGCTGCAGCTTGTGATAAAGCCAGGCAGGAAGGCTGCTCGCTTTTTCACTCGCAAGTTTCTTTCGCTGTATGAGCGTTTTTATCGATTGTTCACCAAGCATTTCGCCACTAGTAGTCGCAGCAAGATCTCTGGCAACGTTTCGCAGCACAGCGTTTGTAAGTCCACGCGCCCAGTCCTTGCCTAGCCTCTTGCAGCCATCGACGGTGGTCGAAATCGCAGCGTGGTCAGGGACACGCGTGTAGAGAAGCTGATAGCAACCTATCGCCAGGAGTGCTTTAACTTTCGGCTCTTTATTGGCGATTGGCTTCTTAAGGTAGCCCGAAAACAGGGCTTCCAAAAAAATAAACTCGCGCAGCGTGCCAAAGCAAAGCTCACGATAGAGGGCGATATCCCTTGCCGTGGCATCCTCGAGTCTTGCCGGTAGTGTGGCGCCATCGAAAGGTTCTCCGCTCAATGTTCTAGCTATAACCAGCGCGCTCTCGGCTCGAATATTCAGCTGCTTACCCATGAAAAAACCTAATGTTTGTCATTCATGAGAACAGTTCACCAACGACAAACAAGCCGCTTTTTCCGTTCAGGATGTCTGCAACTGACAGATCTTTTTTGCCGGGGAGTTGCAGTCGGGTGATGGATAGTACGGAGAGAGAGCTGCCATAACCGCAGCGAACATGGAGCGCATTTTTTTCTATGTGAACAATCTCTCCAGCCTGCGTTCCCTCTATCTCGCCCTTATCTAGCGAGTAGCCCGATTCCGATGCCTCAGTAATTTTGATTCGCTCTGCGTTATACGTTGCAAAGCACGCCAATGCGGAGGTAAGCGCGCGGATTTTTCTGGCGGTATCCACAGCCGACTCTTCCCAGTTCAGCTGGCCCTCTACCTTTTCGAGCTTTGCTGCGTAGCTGCTTATACGCTCATCCTGCTGCTCAGCTTCGAGTGTATTGCGATGAAGGTGTCTGATGGTCTCGATGATCAAAGGTTTGCCGAGCTGAGAGAGCTTCTCGCGCAAACTGTCCCCGGTTTCATTTGCATCGATGCGACAACTCGCTTTCAAAAGCATGTCGCCGGTATCAAGCCCCTTGTCCATTTGCATGATGGTGACGCCTGTCTCTTTATCTCCGGCCAGTATTGCCCGCTCTATTGGCGCCGCACCTCGCCAGCGAGGCAGCAGTGAGGCATGAATATTGATACAGCCATACCGGGGTATTTCTAGAACTTCTTCAGGTAGTAGCAGGCCGTAGGCAGCCACAATCATAAGGTCTGCTTCAAGCGCTCTAAGCACTCCTTGCGCATCTTCATGGCGCAAAGACTCCGGTTGCAAGACCGGAATGTTGTTGTTCAGCGCAAGCTGTTTCACCGGTGATGGCAGCAGACGTTTGCCGCGACCGGCGCGACGGTCTGGCTGTGTATACACGGCTACTATAGAGGACTGCTCCGCCTCAGCGGGTAGAGCTTTAATAAGGTGTTGCAGGTGATCGGCGGCAAATTGAGGGGTGCCAGCAAATACGATGCGCAAGGTGCTATCCCAGAAGTATTGGTTTTGCGAGTCTATACCGGGGCTGATAAAAGGTTTTCAGGCTACAGCACTCAAGCAAGCCTGCGCTCTTTTTGCAGTTTTTGCTTAATTCGATTGCGTTTGAGTGCAGACAGGTAATCGACAAAGAGCTTGCCTTTTAGATGGTCCATTTCGTGCTGTATGCAGACGGCCAGTAAGCCCTCGGGTTCGATCTCAAATGCTTCACCGCTGGCGTCCTGAGCGCTAACTTTGACTCGCTGCGGGCGTTTAATGTCTTCGTAGTAACCGGGCACAGAAAGGCAGCCTTCGCGATACTCGTGTAGATTCTTATCGATTATCTCGAACGATGGATTAATAAAGACCAGGGGCTCGTTTCTTTCGTCGGACACATCGATCACGATGACCTGTTTATGCACATCGACCTGTGTGGCTGCCAGACCAATTCCCTCGGCTTCATACATGGTTTCGATCATGTCGGAGACGAGCTGCTCGATAGACTCATCGAAAACTGTGACGGGCTTCGCAACGGTTCTGAGTCTTGGATCCGGAAACTCGAGTATTTCGAGGGTGGCCATAGTCTGGGTTGTCCTGATTGTTCTCGATGGGCTGCATTATTACAGAGCGCCGAATGTCTGGCACGATTGTCACTGCGACGGCAACCAACAAGGAGTCGAGACCGCGGTCACTGAAAACGCTCACAAATCCACACTTGAATCGCTAAAAAACTATCAATATCCGACATTTATGCGATTTTCCAAGCGCTGGCGCCAAACTGACTGCTATATTATACGGAAGCGTTTTTTTGGGTCTCGCTCAAATGCGTGAAAAATAACCGACTCCGCGAGGAGGTCTGCAGGGTGCTCAAGAGCGGCTTGTTGTCATCCAGCGAAGGGTTTTAGATTTGGATCTGACGAAGGATTCTCTCCTGATGCGTAAACGATCAATTTCACTTACCGTGGGTCTCGCCCGCTCTCTGCGCGATTTTTTGCTCATTGGCAGTTTTTGCGCGACCGTATTCGCGCAGCCTCAGCTACGCAGCGACTACCCGAGCACGTACACGGTCAAACCCGGCGATACGCTGTGGGACATATCGGCTCTTTATCTGGAGAGCCCATGGCTTTGGCCGGAAATCTGGCAGGTTAATCCACAGATTAATAACCCGCATCTGATCTACCCCGGTGATCGCCTCGCGCTAGTTTACGTCGATGGTAAGCCGCGACTCGTTATCAATCGTGCGGGCGAGATCAAACTTAGTCCGCAGATGAGAGTTTCCGAGCTCGATTCTGGCATTCCAGCGATTCCATTGGAAGTCATTAGCCCCTTCCTGTCGCGTAGCAGAGTGTTTGAACGGGGCGCGCTGGATGTGGCAGCCTACATTATTGCTGGCCCTGACAGCCGCATATTGACGTCTGCAGGCGAGAAGTTCTATGGGCGCGGGGAGCTGCAAGGCGAGGGCCGTATGTACGGTATCTACCGCGAGGGTGATCGTTACCGCGACCCGGAAACTCGTGAAGACCTGGGCCAGCAAGCGCTCGAAATCGGCACAGCAAGAATTCTGCGTTTTCCCAATGAGGAGGGCGTGTTTACAGGCCAAATAAATACCTCGGAGGAAGAGATCCGCAAGAGCGACCGTCTACTCCCATTTGGTGACGAAGACGTTGCGGCGAGCTTTTACCCCAAAGCCCCATCGGTTGAAGTGGATGGTGTGATAATCGGTGTAGAAGGTGGCGTCTCCAGTATCGGGAGGTATGACGTCGTCACAATAAATCGCGGAGCTAGAGAGGGTATTGAAGCCGGTGATGTGATGTCAGTTCTGAGAGCCGGCGGCAAGGTGCGTGATACGGTTGCGCGCGAAACGGTTACCTTGCCGGACGAGCGTGCGGGTTTGATGATCGTTTTCAAGGTCTTTGAAAAAGTCTCTTATGGTCTGGTTTTAGAGGCGAATAAGCCCCTCTCCATTTATGACAAGGTGGGCAACCCGTCATAAAAGAACCCGCAGTGATTGATTGGAAAACCCGGCTATCAGCCGGGTTTTTTTTCGATGAAAAATATAGGTGCGCTACCTTTCCAGTGCTAGGCATTGCGTTGACCCTCTCCTGTTCGACCGGTATAAGGATTGCCGGATCGCAAAAGGAGGATCGCCGTTATGGAAAACAGCGAAGCGCTAGAGTCTGCTGCTCATGATAGCCACCCATCGACTTGTCAGTACGCAGTTCGTGCCTTGGATGCCGAGCAGCTGTTGCTGTTGATAGCCATACAGTTTGTGCCCGGCGTCGGCGCAAAGATACTGCAGGGACTGCTCGATGCCCCGGATTCAATTGATGCCCTGCTGCAAGGTTCTGGGCCGGTGGCGTATTGGGCAGAAAAAGCCGGAGCGAGAGCTAAATCGAACCTGCTTGGTTTTCTCAAAAATCCCCGTCAGGCACCTGAGTGGGAGGCAGCCGCACGCACTCTGGATTGGCTGAAGCGCAACCGGGGCGGCGTCACCTATCGGGGCGCAGAGGATTATCCACCTGCGCTGGACCGCATCGATGATCCGCCGCCCCTCTTATACTGGCAGGGCAATGTACTAGCACTCTCAGCGCCTTCTATCTCAATTGTAGGAACCCGTCGCCCCACGCCTCTGGGTCGCTCCGTCGCTGCGAGATTGGCTAGCGAGCTAGCCGAATCTGGTTTTAGTATTGTGAGCGGGCTTGCGATGGGCATTGATGCCAGTGCGCACCGTGCTGCGCTGGATTGCGCGGGTCAAACAGTCGCTGTCCTACCCTCTGGGCTAGACAGGCCCGCGCCATCCATCAATCAACAGCTCGCGCGCGATATAGTATCTGGTGGCAGCGGTTGCCTTGTCAGCGAACTGCCGCTATCGACCCCACCCAGCAAAGGCTATTATCCTCGACGGAATCGGATCGTTTCGGGTTTGAGCTCTGCAGTAATAGTTGTAGAGGCAGAAATTAAGAGCGGCACACTAATCACCGCCAGACTGGCCCTCGAACAAAACCGTGAGGTTTTTGCCGTGCCGGGCTCCCTCGCCAACCCGCTTACGAAAGGTTGCCACAAGTTGATAAAAGAAGGCGCTGCCCTGATTGAGAGCTCCGGTGATGTTTTAGAGGCGATTGCCGGATTCACCCAGCGACCCATAGAGCCGGAGCGCCCAAACAACATAGTCAATCCTGGTGGTAGCCTAAGTGCGGAACAGCAGCGGCTATTGGGCCTGCTTGATGATACGCCCGAAGCTTTTGAGCTCATTGCCGAGCGTAGTCATTTGAGTTTGATGGCGCTCACTGAAGCCCTGCTTGATCTCGAGCTCTTGGGCTACGTGGTCTCTGATGCAGGTTGCTATGCAAGAGCTCGCCAGTTGGATGATCCTTCCATCGAATCGGTATAAGATCGCCTGATGGGGAGCGATAGAGCGCTTTCCTGAATGGCCGCTGCCAAATACCGGAGGCAGTGCGGCAGCAAAGACAGCGGAGTGATATGTGCTATGGGCACAGACCAAGAAAGAAGTGTTCCATCGGGCATCAGCACTTTGAGTGCCGGAGGCATCGTGGCGTACCCAACAGAGGCGGTGTGGGGGCTCGGATGTGATCCAGGAAAAGAGATGGCCGTGAGGCGAATTTTGGCCGCTAAAAACAGGGTGGAAGAAAAGGGGCTGATACTGGTTGCTTCTGACACAGACGCTATCACAGAATTTTTGCAGACGCTGGCGCAAGACATTCTGGAAAAATTTCAGGCGCTTTCAATAGAGGCCAGGAAGTCCGGCCGTGCAACGACGTGGCTATTTCCAAATGATGGATTTTTTCCGTCGTGGATTACCGGTGAACATCGTACTGTTGCGATCCGAATAACGGATCATCCGATCGCCGCAAAGCTAGCGGCGGGTATCGGTGGTTTGCTTGTCTCTACCTCTGCAAACCCTGCGGGCAAAACACCGGCAAAAAGCTTGCTTGAAGCAGAGCAATATTTTGGAGACACCGTTGATTGCTATGTGGCAGGCGAGCTTGGCAGCAACAGTGAGCCCTCTGCAATTATAGATCTGGCCAGCGGCCGTCGTCTGCGATAACCTGCTTTAATCGTGAAGCGAGCACCGTCTCGCTCACTGTTGCTCCGAAATCTCATAGTTATCAAACCATGACCGAAATCCACAAAGAGGCCGTTTCAGAGTTCTTGCTCGCTTATCAAAATTCACTTTGCCAACAGTTGGAAAAAGTTGATGCTGATGGCGGTACCGCCGCGGGTGCAACCTTTATCAGCGATGAGTGGCGGCGTGAAGAAGGTGGTGGCGGCATAACCCGCGTTATCGCTGACGGGCAAGTGTTCGAAAAAGGGGGCGTCAATTATTCGCGGATCAAAGGCCGCGAGTTGCCGGCGACCGCTAGCGCAAGCCGTCCAGAAATAGCGGGTCGCGGTTTTGAAGCGATGGGTGTGTCCATCGTTATGCACCCGCTGAACCCGATGGTGCCTACTTCACACGCCAATATCCGCCTTTTTGTCGCAGAAAAAGAAGGCGAGTCACCCGTCTGGTGGTTTGGTGGCGGGTTTGATCTAACGCCCTATTACGTTTTTGAAGAGGATTGCGTGAGCTGGCATCGGCATGCGTATGAAGCCTGTAAGCCTTTTGGTGAGGAGGTTTATCCCAAATTTAAGGCCTGGTGTGACGACTACTTTTATCTGGCTCACCGCAAAGAGACGCGCGGGGTCGGGGGTTTGTTTTTCGATGATTTACAGGCCTGGGGTTTCGACCAAAGCTTTGAGTTTATAAAGGCTGTTGCTCGGGCTTATGCCAAGGCTTATGTAGAAATTGTTCAGCGGCGCATGGGCTCAGCTTATTCGGAAACGCATAGGGCATTCCAGCTCTACCGGCGCGGGCGTTATGTTGAGTTTAATCTTGTATTCGATCGAGGGACTCTGTTCGGACTGCAATCTGGCGGGAGAACTGAGTCTATTTTGATGTCGTTACCGCCGCGTGCGGAATGGCACTATGGTTTTGAGGCTGAGCCAGGCAGCAGAGAGGCCGACTTGCAGAACTACCTGCGTCCAGTCGACTGGCTGTCGGCGGATAAACCGGTCTAGATTGGTTTGGTAGCGAGTTCGAGTTTTGAAAATTAATGATAGCGTTGTAGATCGCGACACCTATGCGGTTGTAGGCGATCCGATCGATCACAGTCTGTCGCCAGCGATACATCAGTTATTCGCAGAACAATGCGGTGTTGCACTGCGTTATGAGCGGTGGCACCTGAGTGCGGAGAATTTCGAACAAAGCGTAGTCGCTTTTTTTGAAAATGGTGGCGGTGGCCTTAACATTACAGCGCCGCATAAATTGCGCGCGTTCCGGCTCTGTTCTACCGTTGCCAACCGCGCCAGCCTCTCTGAGGCTGCTAACACGCTTTTTTCATCTCAGGATGGTATTGCCGGTGACAACACGGATGGCAAGGGTTTGCTCTCCGATATAGATCGTCTTGGTTGGCCAGTTGCCGGTCAGCGTATTCTGCTTGTTGGTGCGGGAGGTGCTGTGCGAGGTGTGCTCTCCTCACTACTTGAGGCTGATCCTCAGCAGGTCGTGATTGTGAACAGAACCGCTGAAAAGGCGAGTCAGTTAGCTGAGATGTTTATCGCCAACAAGCAGGTGGAACATGCTGCACCAATTGTTGCTGCAGGTCTCGATTATTCCGATGCGCCTTTCGATCTGGTCATAAACGGAACCAGTGCGGCTTACGGGAATGCAGCGCCAGATATTGATATGCGCCTGCTATCAGGCGCTAATTGCTACGACATGATGTACGGCAAGGAACTCACGCCGTTTTTATCAGCGGCAAGGGATGGCGGCGCAAAGGCGCTAGCTGACGGGTTGGGGATGTTGGTGGGTCAGGCGGCTGAATCCTTTTTTATCTGGCTAAATAAAGAGCCAGACATCGAGCCCGTTATTGCGCAGATCCGTGAACGAATTAGCCAAACTAGCGAGTAGATGGAATCCTAGCAATGAGCCATGAATTATTGTTCCGCGCCATCGATCTTCCTAATCTATCTCTGAGAAATCGCTTGGTCATGGCCCCAATGACCCGCAGCAAGGCTGCTGGCGGGGTATTGAAGCAGTCGAATATTGACTATTACAGTCGTCGTGCTGAGGGCGGCATCGGGCTGATTATCAGTGAGGGCGCGTGCATAAATCACGACGCAGCTTCAGGGTATCCTGATGTGCCTTTCATTGGACGCGACGATACGCTTGAGGGCTGGAAACAGTTAGCCGCTACTTTGAAAACTTTCGATACCGCGCTCATGCCACAGTTATGGCACGTGGGAGGTGTTAGAAAGCCCGGAGTGGAGCCCGGCGGAAAGCTTCCCGGCTATAGTCCCTCCGGTCTGGCAGCACCGCATAAAATGGTCGGCAAGGCGATGGATCTTGAGGATATTGAACAAACAATCCAGGCTTACGCAGACGCCGCCTTGCAGGCCAGGCAAGCGGGCTGTGCGGGTGTTGAAATACATGGTGCTCACGGATATCTAATCGACCAGTTTTTCTGGTCAGAAACGAATTTACGCAAGGATCGCTACGGTGGCGATTTGCAGTCTCGATCAACGTTTGCGATCGAGGTTATAGCGGCTATCAGGCGCGCAGTCGGGGCTGATTTTGCAATTAGCTTCAGGTTCTCGCAATGGAAGCAACAAGATTACAGCGCGAGATTGTGCCAAACGCCGGAAGAATTGGGGCGGTTTGTACGACCACTGGCCGAGGCCGGTGTCGATATATTTCACTGCTCCACACGGCGTTTCTGGGAGCCAGAGTTCGAGGGCTCTCCGCTCAACCTTGCAGGATGGGTTAAACAACTAACGGGCAAGCCCACAATTACTGTTGGCAGTGTTGGGCTGAATGCCGATTTTCTGCCACGATCTGGGGGAGAAGCATTTCGCGAAGCAGGAGCAGCCGATCTCGACGAATTGATGTCCCGATTGCACAGGGATGAGTTTGACTTAGTGGGCGTTGGTCGGGCACTCATCGCGAATCCGGATTGGGCAAACAAAGTGCGTGACGGCAGATTTTCTGAGCTTGAAGGCTTTAGCCAGACAATGCTTGGCTCACTCTAATCAGATAGGCAGGTGCTAACAGTGAAAGAGTGCTTTATGCGCTATATCCAGAGCCTTGGTGTCGATGCTGACATACCACCATGGAGTGGTTATATGCCCGACAAAACTTTGCGCAATGGACAGCAGTTTTTTGATCTGCCCACAGCGGTCAGGGCGCTACTAATCGCCGATGGTACGGTTACGATGGCTTTGGAGGCGATATACAAGGAAGCGATCAAGGTTGAGCTCAGCGATCAGAGTATGATGCTTCTAGACAGTGATGTCCCGCTACTGGGCTTGAAGGCTGGGCATCAAGTGTTTTACAGAGAGGTTGGGCTACGAGGTGAACGCAGCAATCGTCGCTACGTGAGTGCGTATTCGCTTCTGAAGGAGGGTGCCTTATCGCCAGAGCTCTGGGAGCGCTTGCGAAATCGGGAAGTAGGTATGGGCGTCATCCTTCGAAATGCTTCGCAGGGGAGTTTTAGACGCGTCCTGCACATCGATACCGGTGACCTTATCGACCAACAGGATGCGAATAAGGTTCACCGCACTTACAGCGTCACCATCGACGATCAACCCGCTATTTTGATTACCGAAGTTTTTTCGCTAAAGGCGCTTGGCGAAATAGAACGATAGAATTGCTCGGCCATCATGGAGTAAATCAAAGGCTCCCTAGTTTGAGATGCTGCGGGTGCGCCCCTGAGAATCGAGAGCCACTAACACGAAAAGACCTTCAGTCACCTTCAGCTTCCCCTCCTCGTTTTCGATCCAGACTTCTACAAATACCTGAATAGAACTCCGCCCTACCTTTACGATTTTGGTATAGAGGCTAACGAGGTCGCCGACCTGAATTGGAATAAGGAAGCTCATATTGTCCGCAGCGACGGTGATAACGCGACCTGCCGCGACTTTGCCCGCTGCAATAGTCGCCGCTGTATCCATTTGCGATACTAGCCAGCCACAGCTGATATCCCCATAGCTGTTGGTGTCTCTGGGCAACACCGGTAGTTGCAGTGAAAGCTCGCCATCCGGCAAGGGGTTTTCATCATTCTTCGGGTTCATGACTGCTTAGTCTCCCTTCCTTACTGTGTTATCTGTATGGCTGGCTAGTTACTACAGCCCGAACTGCTGCAAGCTTTTTTTGCCACGCTTATAGCAAGTTTGCCCCCGCCGCAACAATAGCTTACATCACCCTGCGGCTCATTATAGACCACCTTCAAAGGGTATCAGGTAGCCACGTTACTATCTCTGGCCAAACTGCCATCATTACCAACAGTGCCAGTTGAATAACAATAAATGGCAACACCCCGCGATATATTGTTTGCGTTGCGACGCTGTCTGGCGCAACGCCGCGTAGATAAAACAGGGCGAAACCGAAAGGCGGCGTTAGAAATGACGTTTGCAGATTCACTGCAATCATAATGCCCAGCCAGATTGGATCAAAGCCCATGACGAGTAGCACGGGCGCAACAATTGGTACGACGACAAAAGTGATCTCTATGAAATCGAGAATAAAGCCTAGAAGGAAAATCGCCAACATCACCACCAGTAAAGCGCCGTATTTGCCGCCAGGCATATCGACAAATAAGCTATGCACGAGCTCGTCTCCACCGTAGCCACGGAAAACGAGCGAAAATACCGTAGCGCCAATCAAGATAAGAAAAACCATCGAGGTTATTTTCAATGAGGAGCGCGTAATATCTTTGAGTTGACTCCAGTTTAACTGTCGCCGAAAAGCAGCCAGACACAGTGCGCTAAACGCGCCGACACCGGCAGCCTCGGTGGGTGTTGCCGCTCCCGTTAGAATGGAGCCTAACACCAGTACAATTAACAGCACAGGCGGCAACAGCCCTTTCAGTAAAGGCAGTATTTCAATCGTTGTTTGAGTACGAGTTTGCTGCATGCTCTCTTTGGAAAATACCGCTATCGATATCAAATAGATCAGATATAGCGAGACTAAAAGTATTCCGGGAACCATGGCACCAATGATACGGTCTTCGGGTTAAATATACCTTGTGAGATTAAACCCGAAGACCGTATCAGTCGGTGACCTCTTTATTGGTCACCGACTGATACGGTCTTCGGGTTAAATATACCTTGTGAGATTTGCGCGCCCTGATAGGCGGTTGAGAGTATGTCACCAAGCAGCACGAGGGCAATCGATGGTGGAATGATCTGGCCCAGAGTGCCAGTGGCTGCGATGGTTCCGGTTGATAGCGCAGGGCTGTAATTCTGTTTGAGCATCACCGGGAGAGCCATCAGGCCCATGGTAACGACGGTGGCGCCGACGATGCCGGTAGACGCGGCGAGTAGCGTGCCAACAATAACAACAGAAAATGCAAGACCGCCTCGAATGCCACCGAACACCTTTGCCATGTTTTCCAGAAGCTCTTCGGCGATCTTCGATTTCTCGAGCGTTACTCCCATCAACACAAAAAGGGGGACTGCGATCAGAGTGACGTTCGTCATAGTCCCATAGATGCGACTCGGTAAGGCGCCGAGCAGGGCGGGATCAAAGAGGTTGAAAATAGAGCCCATGAAAGCAAACAACAACGATACGCCCGCCAGTGTGAACGCCACTGGATAGCCCGCCAATAAAACAAGGCATATTGCAGCAAACATGATAAGCGGCAAAAACTCGGCCATGTCTTATGCCTCGCTAGTGCCGCGCAAGATAGTTTGAACTGCTTTTAGAGCTTCCGCCAAACCTTGCAGAAAAAGCAGAGAGCAGAAAATCGGTATTAGAGTTTTTAAAATAAACACCCCTGGAATGCCGCCAGCATCAGCGGACGCCTCCATGATGGTCCAGGATTGAGTGACATAAGGGAGGCTTATCCAGAACAAAAAAATCGCGAACGGAAGAAGAAAAAAGACGCTGCCCAGAAGGTTTATCCACGACTGAAATCGAGCGCTGGCATTACGATAGATGATATCGACTCTGACATGGCCGTCTTCGCTGAGGGTGTATGCTGCGCCTAATAGAAAGATAGTCGCGTGTAAGTAGGTGACCGACTCCTGAAGGGCAATAGACCCCTCGTTGAAACCGTAGCGCAAGACGACGATGACGGTTTCAATAAGGGCCATCAACAGCAGCAACCAGGCGGTCGATTTTCCGAGTGTGTGTGTCAAGCGCTCAATCTGCCTAATAGACGTGCTTATAATCTGCGCATACTGGAAGTTCATTGTTCATCTTGTTCGGTTTTTGGCTCAGCGTGACGATTATAGCGTTCAAATCCGCCGCTTATTGGGGGAGGTGCTACACTTTTTTAATACCTTGTTGATATTACCAGCATCGCGAGGGAAGGTATTTTAGGCAGCATGTATTTGTGCTGGCAAAGAGTAAGGCTACAAAGGGAAGTGTTTATGAAATCGAATCGAATCATCAGTTTAGGCAGAGCGACTACCTTGTTGTTGTCGATTGTGCTTTTGCAGGCTTGCGGTGGTGGTATGAATATCTCGGATCAGGAGCTTGTGAAGAAAATGACCGAGTGCAACGCAGAGCCTAACAAGACGCCGGGTATGGCAGTCTCATGCGGTAACTATATCGAAGAGTGCAAGCGCCGCGGACAGGAAACCGGCAACTACATCTGCTAGCTTTAAGGGCGCACTGTCCCCTTTTTGCTTAATTCGGCTTTGACTACGGTGCGTCAAAAGGTGCGTCGAAACCGCTCATTTGCAACAAGTGATTATTTGCAACGTAGCTGCAAGGCGGCCAAGCGCTGCTGTGCGGCTTGCGTGTGCTCCCCTCGAGCTTTGGCCGCTCTATCGTAATAGACTTTTGCCTGTCGGCAGTTGTTGAAACTCTCCTCCAATTCACCCAGGCTAAAATAGGCGAGCTGAGAAGGCGCGAGCTCTGCGCTAGCCAGCAGATCCTCTTTGGCACGAGTGTTCGACTGCAAACGCTTGTTGAGCAATCCGCGTCTGAGAAGCGGTGAATAATAGTTTCCGTTGAGCTGAACCGATTTATCGTAGGCTGTTAGCGCGTCCTTACTGCGGTTGAGGTTTTCTAGCGCAATACCCTTTGTCTCGTAAAACGATGCCTCCGCAGGTTCTAGCTTTATTGCGGATTCTGCTAGCGCAAGCGCGGTCTTATAATCTTTCTGGCTGAGCGCAGACCTCGCCTTGTCACCCTTTTCATAAGCTGGCTGCCGCTGTCTGAGTTTAGAGGTTTGCAGTCGATACGCCGATTCGCCCAGCACACCACCCCCCGGGTATGACCAGGCAAGCTGTTCATTGGCTCTGACGCGCTCAATCGATGGCGGGTGAGATTGGAAATATCGCGCAAAACCCGCCTGGCGCCCACCAGATAAGGCGACAAAAGTCTGCTGCAGAGTTACCGCAGCTTGCGGGTCGTAACCGGCAGCGACCATATAGCGGATACCGTATTCATCGGCCTCCAGTTCCTTGCTTCGGCTGTAAGTCGCTTGCCCGGCTGCGCCGAGACCGCCAATGGCCAATTGGCCAACCTGTTGTCCGACGCTGCTGGGAACATTGGATTGCAGGATAATGTCTGCGCCGACCTGCAAAAGAGAAATCCCCTGCCCCAGGCTCACTGATTGCGCCGAGTGAGCGGCGTCCGCATGGACGATTTCGTGTGCGAGTACGGCGGCTAGCTCTGCCTCGTTTTTCAAGACGTTTAAAAGGCCGCGATTGATTGCGATCTTGCCGCCTGGAAGCGCCCACGCATTGGGGGTGGAGTCGTTAAGCACAACGAACTCATAGGGCAAGTGCGAGCGCGTGCTGTATTTCGCAAGCTTCCTACCGATTGTTGCGACATAGGCGCTTAGATCGGGATCTATTACATATTGCCCACCCGCCGCTTGCTGCTGGAATCCAAAGGCCTGCTCGCCCAGCTGAACTTCCTGAGCTTCGGTCATGAGGTTGAGCTCCCGCTTGCCGGTGACGGGATTTATGGTGCAGCTTACGAGTACTATCGCAAGCAGCGCGCTGAATAGCGATCGGCGTATCTTGCCTTGTCTGAGCATAAGTCTTTGTATCATTTGGTACTGGAGGATCTCGGCAGAGGGCTTTCGGCGGCTATTCGCCACGGGGAGCTCCATCATTTCAGCCGCGTTCTGACACTGCAATTCTAATGCTTTACAGCCCGCCAATAACTACAATTTACCAATTTTTTACGGTGCACAAACTTTGTATACTTGGGCGAATCAAAGCCGAACAGTGTGTTGCCCATGTTAGTTGTGATTTCCCCTGCCAAAACGCTCGACCTTGAAACTGAAGCCCCTACTTCTGTCTCGACCAAGCCAGCCTTTATCAAGGAAGCTGGCCAGCTGATGGAGCAATTGAGACAGCAGTCTCCAGATGAGCTCTCTTCCTTGATGGGCATCAGCCAAAAACTGGGCGAATTGAACTATCAGCGCAACCAGAACTGGGCGACACCTTTCAATTTAAAAAACGCTAAACAGGCTATTTATACATTCCACGGTGACGTCTACGCGGGATTCGATGCTACCAGCCTGACCGAGAAACAGATGCAGTTCGCGCAGGAGCGCTTAAGAATATTAAGCGGCCTCTATGGCTTGCTGAGGCCGCTCGATTTGATGCAGGCCTACAGGCTGGAGATGGGCACCAAGTTTGCAAACGATAAGGGAGACAATCTCTACCAGTTTTGGGGTGACAAATTGGCCCGGGCTCTGAATCGTCAGGCTAGTGCGGTGAAAACAGATACGCTTATCAACCTCGCATCCAACGAGTATTTTGGATCTTTGCCAGAGGCCGAGTTAAAACTCAAGATCGTAACCCCCGTGTTCAAAGATATGAAAAATGGACGCTACAAGATCATCAGCTTTTTCGCCAAAAAAGCCAGAGGCAGGATGGCGGCATATATTATGAGGAAAGGACTAAAGAGGCCGGATTCGTTAAAGCGTTATCACGAAGACGGCTACCGTTTCGATGCAGAGAGCTCAACGGCTACCGAGTGGGTGTTTTTAAGGGATTCCGTTTAAGGCAATGAAATCTGTCGGTGTAAATGACTTTAGTTTAGGTAGCGAAGGCCTGAAGGGGCATCTGCTTATAGCGACGCCTTCTCTGGATCGGGGTATTTTCAAATCGAGCGTCACCTATATTTGCGAACACAATAGTGATGGTGCTATGGGGGTAATTATTAACCGACCCTCATCGTTAACTTTCAGTGAAATACTCGATGAATTTCAGTCTGCAGAAGAAAGTGCGCTAGGCTCGTCACCCGTTCTTCTAGGTGGGCCTGTAGGTATGCAGCGAGGCTTTGTGTTGCATCAGGGCGGAGAGAGGGAGTGGGAATCGAGTATGCCCATAGAGAGTGAGATTTACCTGACGGGTTCCAAAGATATTTTGCGAGCGCTGGCAAGGCACGAGGGCCCGGACGACTATCTTTTAACTCTCGGTTACGCCGGCTGGAGCGGTGGACAGCTGGAACAGGAGCTGATCGATAACAGCTGGTTAACGGTACCAGCTAATGCGCAGATACTCTTCGATGTGCCCTACGAAAAACGCTTCGCTTTCGCCCTGGAGATGCTGGGTATTAGCGAGGCATCTCTATCCTCAGCGGGCGGCAGCGCCTAATAAGCCCTCAGCCCGTCGATTCTTTGATGAGTGAAAAATCAGGCGTCATCCTGGGGTTTGACTTTGGTCTGAGTCAGATTGGTGTTGCAACTGCGCAAACCATTACTGGCACAGCGAGTGCGTTGAAAATCCTGAAGGCCAAAACGGGTGCTCCTGACTGGAGCGAGATCGAGGTTCTGCTTGCTGAGTGGAGGCCTTCGTTACTGGTGGTCGGGCTGCCATTGAATATGGATGGCAGTGAGAGTGATATGTCCAGGCGCGCAAGAAAGTTTGCGGGCAGGCTTCATGGCCGGTTTGGATTGAAAGTAGAGTTAATGGATGAGCGCTTGAGTTCCTTCGACGTTAAGCAATCAATAATAGAGTCGAAAATTTCTGGCACATCTGGCGCTAAAAAAATGCCTCTCGACAAAGTTGATTCAGAGGTGGCGGCATTAATTCTACAAAGCTGGCTGGAGAATCAAGCCAGAACATAGTCTGCGCTTTTAACGAAACATGTTGTGACGCTGTTGGTCCGGATCTTCCTGAAGTCTCAGGCCTGGAGGTGGTTCCTGCATGGCCGTTCCGTCGTCTTTGGCGAGTTTTATTAAGAGCCTTAAATCGTTGGCCGAATCGGCATGTGCAAGCGCGTCTTCGTAGGTAATCTCTCCGCGCGAGTACAAGTCGAAAAGAGCCTGATCAAAGGTTTGCATGCCATGTTCCTTGGAGCGTTTCATGAGCTCTTTAAGCTTTTGCACTTCGCCTTTGCGGATCAGATCGGAAGCGAGAGGTGTATTGAGAAGCACCTCGATTACGGCTCGCCGGCCGGAGCCGTCGGGCGTTGGAACAAGCTGTTGTGCAACCATGGCTTTTAGGTTGAGCGACAGATCCATCCACAGTTGACCGTGGCTCTCTGGCGGAAAGAAGTGCAATACCCGATCGAGCGCCTGGTTAGCGTTGTTAGCGTGCAATGTGCAGAGGCAAAGGTGACCGGTTTCCGCAAATGATATGGCGTGTTCCATAGTCTCTCGCGTCCTCACCTCGCCAATCATTATGACATCCGGTGCCTGCCGCAAGGTATTTTTCAATGCGACTTCAAAGCTTTCGGTATCGATACCGACTTCGCGCTGAGTTATTAGACAGCCCTTGTGCTGGTGGATGAATTCAATCGGATCCTCGATACTAATGATGTGTCCGCGACTGTTCTCATTGCGGTGACCAATCATCGAGGCCAGTGAAGTTGATTTACCGGTACCGGTTGCGCCCACAAAAATAATCAGGCCTCGCTTGGTCATTGCCAGATCTTTGATGACGTCGGGCAGACCCAGACTATCGACGGATGGGATCCGCGTCTCTATACGCCTTAAAACCATACCGGCCAAATTGCGCTGATAGAAAGCACTGGCTCGAAAGCGCCCAACTCCCCTCGCGCTCACCGCGAAATTGAGTTCTTTCTGTTGTGCAAACTCGTTGCGCTGATCCTGATTCATGGTACTAAGAACCAGTTCACGCGTTGCTTCCGGGGACAGGGGCTGGTTGGCAACCGGAGTCATCTTGCCGTGCAGCTTCATGCTTGGTGGCACGCCAGCGGTGATGAATAAGTCAGAGGCCCCCTTTTCGACCATGGTCTTAAGTAGGCTATGCATTTCCACGACGTGTTTACTCCGGAGGGTTCAGTATAGGGTTAGTGAATCAAGCGTGATCAGCTAGAAGTTCTCAGGCATTTTGGCTTTTTCTTTCGCCGCATTACGTGAGATCTGTCGCGAGGAGACGAGTCGCTCCAGGCATTGATCCATGGTTTGCATTCCCTGCCCTGCACCTGTTTGTATCGCTGAGTACATCTGTGCAACCTTGTCTTCGCGAATCAGATTTCTGATTGCCGACGTTCCAATCATGATTTCGTGCGCGGCGACGCGACCGCCGTTCTGCTTTTTAATTAGCGTTTGCGAGATAACTGCCTGTAAACTTTCAGAGAGCATCGATCTGACCATAGCTTTCTCTGCGGCAGGAAACACGTCTACTACCCGGTCTATGGTTTTTGCAGCGGATGTGGTGTGAAGCGTGCCGAAAACCAGGTGACCCGTTTCTGCAGCAGTCAGCGCAAGCCGGATAGTTTCCAGATCTCGCATCTCGCCGACCAGAATAATATCCGGGTCTTCACGTAGCGCAGACCGCAAAGCGTTGTTGAAGCTGAGTGTGTCTCGGCTGACCTCCCGTTGGTTGACCAAACACTTCTTGCTCTCATGCACAAATTCGATCGGGTCTTCGATCGTGAGTATGTGGTCATAGCGGTTCTCGTTAATGTAATCGATCATCGCCGCGAGAGTTGTCGACTTACCCGAGCCTGTAGGCCCGGTCACCAGTACCAGCCCGCGTGGCACGGAAGAGATATCTCTAAACGTTTGCCCCATGCCCAGATCTTCCATCGTAAGAACTTTCGATGGGATGGTCCGGAATACAGCGCCCGGTCCTCGGTTCTGGATGAATACGTTGACACGGAAGCGCGCGACACCAGGTACCTCAAATGAAAAGTCAGCTTCGAGATTCTCTTCAAAATCCCTGCGCTGAAAGTCGTTCATAATTTCGTAAACCAGCGCGTGCACTTCTTTACTTTCGAGCGCAGGTAGGTTGATTCGGCGAACTTCGCCATCTACTCGAATCATCGGCGGCAGGCCTGCTGACAGGTGCAAATCCGATGCGTTCTGTTTGGCGCTAAATGCGAGGAGCTCGGTAATATCCATAGTGATAAACTTTAGTTCGTGAGGTAGCGAAAGCGATTATTGCCCGACAGGCGCACTAAGCCTAATACCAGCGGCTACCTGCTGCAATCACTGCCTGATCAGCGAGGCGACCACCTGATACTGCTTTGCCTCGTTTAGTTCTTTGTTTAAGGTACTTATTTAATGATAGACATTGGCGATCGCATTGCCGAAATTGGGAATAAAATTAGGCATGTAGCGTCCCAAAATGAGACGCAGTATGCGCTCCCGAGGCTGGTTGCGGTGAGCAAAAAACAATCGATCGAAAGTGTGCTAGCAGCGGTTTCTGCGGGGCAGCTCGCATTTGGAGAGAACTACCTGCAGGATGCCTTGCCCAAAATAGCGTCTGTGTCAGACCCAACTATCGAATGGCATTTCATCGGCCCTGTGCAGAGCAACAAGTGCCGCGATCTGGTCAAGTATTTTGACTGGGTGCATAGCGTTGATCGGCTCAAGATTGCTGCGCGCCTGGATCAGCTCAGCCAGTCGTCTCGCGACCCTAGCAAACCGCCTCTTAAAGTACTGTTGCAGGTCAATATTGACGGGGATGACGCCAAATCCGGCGTTTCGCCGGAGGAGTTAGAGGCGCTGGTTAGCGCGGTGGACGAATTGCCAAATCTACAGCTTAGAGGTTTGATGACTATTCTGCGCGCTGGTACAGATGCCGAACAGCGTCGTAGTAGCTTCCGACTTCTTCGAGAACTACGCGATAAGATCAGGCAGCGCCTGAGATCTCCAGAGCAGTTTAATGAGCTCTCAATGGGTATGTCGGGAGACTGGCAGCAGGCGGTTGCCGAGGGGGCGACAATGTTAAGAGTTGGCACTGCAATTTTTGGCGAGCGCAAGGGATAATATCGATCTTTACTTCTAACAAGGGGCAAGTTTTTGTCTACAAAATACACTGAGCTGAATGATCTAACGATAGGCTTTGTTGGTGCGGGTAATATGGCCCAGGCTTTGATTAGTGGGATTCTGGCAAAGGGACTCAGCCCGGACAGAATCCTCGCGAGCGATCCTAGCCAGAGCTGTCGTGACACGCTGGCTGCTATGGGTGTTCGCGTTACCGAGGTCAACCGCGAGGTCGTCAGCCAGAGTGATATTGTCATACTCGCCGTAAAGCCCCAGCTAATGCGCCAAATCGCGGAGCCTCTCGCCGGATCGCTGAATGACCAGCACCAACCTCTGATCGTTTCAATTGCGGCGGGCATCAGCAGCGCGATGCTGGCAAGCTGGCTCGAAGGCGACTATCCAATAGTACGCTGCATGCCTAATACACCCGCCCTACTTCAGGCTGGCGCAGCCGGCCTCTACGCTACAGAGGCGGTTAGTGATGAACAGAGGGCGGTTAGCGGCAGGCTTTTGTCTGCGGTTGGTGAAGTTGTCTGGCTCGAAAGCGAAGCCGAAATAGACGCGGTGACGGCCCTGTCTGGCAGTGGCCCCGCATACTTCTTTTTTATGCTCGAGGCGATGATTAGCAAGGCGGTGGAATTGGGTCTGCGCGAAGACAAAGCTCGCTTACTTGCTCAGCAGACTGCGTTGGGAGCAGCTAAAATGACAATAGAGAGTGATGATGCCATCGAAAGCCTCAGAGCAAGAGTCACCTCACCGAACGGTACTACCCATGCCGCGATTAGCAGCTTTGAACACAATCGCTTTGCCGCAGTTATCGCTGAAGCGATGCAAGCTGCCTATGATCGATCCATCGAGATGGAAAATGAGTTGGCATAAGGCCATGTTGCGGGCCAGCGCTTTGATTGGCTAACTTAAACCAGATACCACTGAAGCTAAATGATTAACGACATCGCACTAACTATTTTAGGTTTCGCTATTCACATTTATACCTTGCTGGTATTGCTTCGATTTTTGTTGCAAGCTGCCAAGGCAGATTTCTATAACCCTATCTCACAGTTCATCGTCAAAGCGACTAACCCCGTCTTGATGCCGCTCAGGAAAGTTGTGCCGGGATTGTTTGGCGTTGATTTTGCTGCGATTGTGCTTGCTGTATTGGTACAGATCGTTGGCATAGTGCTTACCCACATGCTTGCACTGGGTTCGGTAGCGCCGAATCCACTGCTTTATCTTGTGCTGGGAATACTAGGGACGCTCTCGGTTTTACTCGATTTTTATTTCTTCGCGATTATTATTCTGGTTATTGTCAGCTGGATTTCGCCAGGTAATCGGCATGATGGCACGCAGCTGTTGTATCAGGTGACCGAGCCTGTCATGCGCCCTATTCGAAACATTATGCCTAGCGCCGGCGGACTGGATTTTTCGCCGATGATAGCCATGCTCATTCTCATCATACTGCGCTCTAACGTAATGCCTGGTGTGGAAGCGGCACTGATACAGCTTGCGCGCTAGTATCTCCACAAGCTAATAGTTCCCAGCTTTATTCTACCGTTAATGCTGCTTTGACGGATTTTAGTCGCTGCCTGCTTACGGGTAGCGATTCCCCCGACTTAAGAATAACTCGCCCCTGCCTGCCCTCTGTTGTTAAGCGATCAATTTGCCCAATGGCGACCCAAAAGCTCCGATGGACCTGGATGCCAGACTCCGCTGAAAGCTCAGCGATCGCATCTTTTAGATTGTATAGAATCAGACTTCGACCTTTACTCGTTACCACGCTTAGGTAATGTAGCTCCGCCTCCAGATAGATTAGGGAGCCGACTTTATCCGCGGGTAATAGCGACAGAAAGTTTGCCGAGCCGTCTTCATCTGATTGGATCCCAGCCTGCTCTTCAGCCTCTTTTATCGGCGGCACAGAACGTGACTCAGGCGCCTCATTGGCTCTACTAATTCGATAGCCCAGGATCCAGGGGGCGTTTATACCCAGCCACACAAGTGTCACTGGAGGAGCCGTAGCGGCAAATTCGCTCAGCGCGGCGGTCGCACCCAGACTAATTGCTTGCTGGCCCAGTAGCTGTTCGACCGCCAGTGCGACGGGGGTAAAGAGTATGCATGCGATTAGCGCCGACGCTGACAGAGTGAGCCAGGGATTGAGCTGCCTTGGTCGAAAAGTGTGCTGCAATCCGGTGTGCGTCAAAACCAGAAAAAGCATGGGTAGAACGGTTTGAAGTTGCCACTGTAAGCCGTGTTTAAGCAGGCCGTAAAATCCACTGGCCGGTTCCGTTATCGCCGCAAACACCAGCCCGCAGACCACCGCGATACCAAAAAAGTAAGCGGATGGTGAGATATCGCCTAGCTCTAAACGCCCATTCATACAAAACGACGTCCACTCATACAAAACCGCATCGTTTGACGGCCTGCGTCTTCCTTTGGAGCGTAACTTGAATACATTCGCATATCTGAGGAAAAGATGATGAAAATCAAACGATTATTTTGCTACAACGCTTTAATTCTGGCTAGCGTATCGAGTCTCAATGGTCACGCGTCAGAGTCGGGCTGGTATGGGCGTGCTGCAATTGGTTACAGTGCATTGGACGATACCAGCGGGCGCTCTACCGGCATAGGTAGTGCTAGCGGCGGCGCCAGAATTGAGGTCGACGCAGGGTTTTTTGCGGGTGCAGCGCTAGGCTACGATTATGCTGGTCCCTGGGCGGCTGAAATAGCCTGGGAATATCGGTCGAATGACTCGGAGACAACACTTCCCGACGGCAGTCGATTTGATGACGGGAACTATGCTTCGAACACATTTTTTATTAATGGACTTTACCAGTTACCGGGATTCTACGTGAACAAGCCTTATCTGGGCGCAGGCCTTGGCTGGATTCAAGAGATTGATGTAGATCTGGAAAGTACTGGAGAAGAACTGTCTTATTCAGGTGACGGCGATATAGGCTGGCAGATTTTCGTGGGTTTTGATCGTGAAATCACACCGCAAATCGAAGGCAACATTGAGCTGCGGTATACTGCCTTTGATGACATTAGCCTTGATGGTGAGGAGGGCGCCGCCGGCAAATTTGAATCGCTCGATTATCAACACCTATCACTGCAACTTGGACTAAATTTTAATCTTTAACAGCGCAGCGGCACGTTGCAACCCGAAAAGTATGTGGCGTGCCAACGCGGCTTGAATGTTTGTATTCAGGAAAGCGTAGCTTGAAAAACCTTGATTAGCGCCTGTATTCCGCTCACGCCGCTGTAGTTGAGCCTGGTCATAAAAGCCAGCGATCGGTGCGGGCCTTTGTCTTTCAGCGGTATAAATCTTAAATCCTTGCTCTCTTTGGACATCTGTTTTACCGCCATTTCAGGCACCAGTGTCACTCCCAGATTGCCAGCAACCATTTGTACGAGCGTATAAAGGCTTGTGCCTGCCAGAGATGCATTGCTCTCGACACTCTTGATTTTGCACGCATCAATGATTTGATCCTTGAGGCAGTGGCCTTCCTGTAGCAGCAGAAGGTCACGGGCGTCTATTTCGCTACTGGCGATAGCAGTACCCTCTGCATAGGTTTTCGCGTAATCGCTATTTTTGTGGGCGACCAAACAAAAATCCTCTTCCCAAAAGGAGAAGGCATGCAGGCCGCCGTAGCTGTATGGTAGTGCCAGAATAGCGGTATCGATAGCGCCAATGCGAACCTGTTCTACGAGCTCGTTCGAGGTCGCTTCCACAACCTTTAGCGATAGGCGTGGAAACGCCTTCTTGACGCTGGGAAGAACCTTCGGAAGTAGGAAGGGCCCAATCGTTGGGATCACGCCGATGGTAATCGGGTAGCTTAGCGGCTCCTGTTTGCCGGCAGAAAGATTATGCAGGTCTTCGACCTGAAGTTTAATCTCTCTTGCTTTCGCCAGGATTTGCTCGCCGATGGGAGTCACCAGTACCTTCTTATTGTCACGCTCAAAAATCATGACGCCCAGCTGATTCTCCATTTCGCTCACGGCTGTGCTCAATGCGCTCTGGGAAACATTGCAGGCGTCTGCTGCGCGCTTGAAATGCCGCTCCTGCTCAACTGCCAGCGCGTAATTTATCTGTTTGAAGGAAATCATTAACGAGCAACCCCTACAGTGATCTCATGACTAATTGAGTTTTCAGGCGCCTGCAATTACTTTAAAAGCGTCAATAACAGATTGCGGTGCCTGTACTAGTTCTATTAGAACGCCGTGCCCGCTCAGGGGCTTATCTTCGCTGCCTTTAGGGTGAATAAAAATTATGTTGTGTCCAGATGCACCCTTTCGTATACCACCAGGGGTAAAGCGAACCCCCTGTTGATCAAGCCAAGCAACCGCTGCTTCCAGATTATCTATCCAGAGCCCTACATGATTAAGCGCGGGCTCGTCTACTCTAGGCTTGCGCTCGGGATCTAGCGGTTGCATCAAATCCACTTCAACCGCTAGATCGCCGCTGCCTATCTCGCAAATATCTTCATCAACGTTTTCTTTTTCACTTTGAAAAGTATGTGAAAAATTGAGACCCATGATGTCGACCCAGAATTCCCTGAGTGTACTTTTGTTGCGATGACCTAGCGCTATCTGTTGAATGCCTAGTACTTTGAAGGGGCGTGTTGCCAAAGCGTTCTCCTGATAACGGTTGTTTTAGCTGAAGATTCAGATATCAATAACTGCGCGGCGGTTTATTAGAATTCAAGACAGTAACCGCTGTTTAGTCGCGATGTTGCACTCCGGCCTATGTGGCTGGTTCGGAACTCTCGCTGCGAGCAGCTTTCTGTTGGGTCTATAGCGCCTATAGCGTCTATGAGGTCTATAGGGCTTCTCTATAAGACTTCTCTATAAGGTAATGCCTCACTGACCGCTTCGACGTACTGGCGATTATAGTCTTTTTCACGCGTAATAAAATTATCAATCGCAGCGGCAAACTGTTCGTTCAGAATGTAGTGAGCGGATCTGGTCGCGACGGGTATAAAGCCCCGCTGTATCTTGTGCTCGCCCTGTGCTCCCGCATCAAACTTACGCATCTTCTTTTCTATACAAAATTCTATGCCCTGATAGTAGCAAAGTTCAAAGTGCAAAAATTCTGTCTCCTCAGTGCAGCCCCAATAGCGTCCGTACAGCGTTTCGGCAGAGAAAAAATTTAACGCTGCAGCGACCATTCTGTTTTCACCATCTGACCGTTTAAAAGCCGCCGCCAGCATAATTTGTTGGTTTAGTTGGCTCCCAACATTCCTGAAAAAATGTTCTGGCAGGTACCCGCCGTGGCCCGAGCGCTTGGCATAAGTCCTTTGGTAGAAAAGGAAAAAGGATTTCCACACTTCGTCAGTGAGCTGTGTTCCCGTCAGACGCTCAATGACCAGATCCTGTTGCATGACTTGCTGACGCTCCTTGCGAATCGCCTTTCTTTTGCGTGCTTTCAAAGCGCCAAGAAAGCCCTCGAAATCTTGATAGGGCTCTTGATTGGCATCGATATTGAACCAGTGAAACTGTACCGCTTCCCTTATTAACAGTGACTGGCTCGTGAAATCGGCGGCCTCTGCTTTGCTTGCAAACAGTATATGCGCGCTCTGTATGTGTTCCTTGAAACAATGTTCTTTCAACGCATCCACAGCGAACTTGCGGATAGCTAAGCCACGCTGCGTATCAACTATCCGCTTGTTCAATAGCAATCGGGGTCCAGTGGCAGGCGTAAAGGGTATGGCGCAAAGTAGTTTTGGGTAATAGTCGATATTGTTGCGATGGTAAGCGTCAGCCCATGCAAAATCGAAAACATACTCTCCGTAAGAATGTGCCTTGATATAAAGTGGTGCTACTGCGAGTAAATTGTGATTTTCGTCCTCTATC
This sequence comes from uncultured Pseudomonadales bacterium, assembly GCA_964504585.1. Classification (GTDB taxonomy): domain Bacteria; phylum Pseudomonadota; class Gammaproteobacteria; order Pseudomonadales; family UBA7434; genus UBA7434. The sequence goes on from CAZDEW010000003.1 coordinate 63,942, forward strand.
GCCAGATGATGGGGCTGCCACCCGCTGGCACTGCAGCACGCAGCGTCTACCTCATGGGTATTTTGCTCCATCGCATAGAGATACTCGTAGCGCGTAAACGGATAATCGGTGCCAGCGATTTCATTCCACGCTTCGGCTCCAATTTTATCAATCGATTCTAAAAATAATGCGCGCACAGTCTTCTGGCACCTATGGGATGATTAGCTTGCGCCGGCCTGTACCAGCAGGCCCAAAAAAATACTCCAACCGACATAGTTGTTGTTGAGAAAGGCTCTGAAGCAGCGATCAGCTTCTCTGTCTTTAATCAGATACTGTTGATAGCCAAACAGTCCCAGCGCGATTGCCAGGCTTAGGTAATAGTAAACGCCATGTGAGTTTATCTGCCCCGCAACAATCATCAGCATGATAAATAGCAGCTGCAGGGCTGCCGTTACGCTGCGATCAAAATGCCCAAAAAAAATCGCCGTGGATTTTATGCCCGTCTTTAAATCATCCCTGCGATCAACCATGGCATAAAATGTGTCGTACACCACAACCCAGACCAGTACCGCAATATACAGCACCCACGAAGCGACGTTGGTCCCGCCTGTATACTCGACATAAGCCATTGGGATGGCCCACGCAAAGGCTGCGCCCAGCACAAGCTGAGGGAAGTGTGAGAACCGCTTGGTAAACGGGTAGGCAGTAGCCAAAAATAGCGCGCCGATCGACCAGATTCGCGTCTCCGCATGTAAAAAGATCAGCAGCGCTGCAGCGCAGAAGCAAAGCAACACAAAAAGTACAAGAGCTTCTCTTTCAGATACAGCCTTTGTAACCAGAGGTCTTTCTCGAGTGCGAGTTACATTTCCATCCCAGTGTCGATCTGCGTAATCATTAATGACGCAGCCAGCGGAGCGCATCAAAAAGGCGCCAATTGTAAAGATCACAAGAAGTTTTACAGGAGGGAGATCACCCTCGCCGGCAAAAAAAAGTGCCCAAAGAGCCGGCCATAATACGAGATAAAATCCAATGGGCCGGTCAGCGCGCATGAGGCTGAGGTAAATTTTAAGTTTGGAGGGCTGTAGTAACATGAAGATTCTGGAAACTGCGGAATTCGCCCTGACAAGCTTTTCTAGATCGCGTTAAAACGCCAGTTTACACCTGCAAAACTTTCGCTACAAATGCTCCATATTGCGTTTTTGACGATGGCTTTTACCGCGATCATGGGTTTAAATGCTCTACCGCTTGCTGTTGTCATTAAGGCGCGAGAAACTGATGTTGCGCATTTGCATCGACCCTTCGCGGGCTCACGCGGAGCGGAGCGTTTAAGCGCGTAGTTAGAGTAGTTAGATTAGTTAGTGAAAAAGCAGAGCCGCTCTAGATCGGCCGCTAGAAATCGAAACCGGAAAAAACCATGAACAAAAATGATTTGGCAGCGGTCGTTGCCGATAAAGCCGATATATCAAAAGAAAAGGCAAACGAGGTTATCAACGCGATTACCGATGAGATCACTGCAGCGTTAGTGAGAGAGGATAGCGTAAGTCTCATTGGATTTGGAAGCTTCAGCTGCCGCAGCCGTGCCGCCAGAAAGGGAAAGAACCCTCAGACAGGTGCAGAGATCGATATTCCTGCCAGTCAAACCGTTGGCTTTAAAGCCGGTAAAGCACTGAAATCTTTCGTCAATGAGTAAAGCCCCGGCTCGTTAGTCATTTAATGAGTAACAAGATCGCGCTATTTGCACAGCGCCAAAAGCGCTTTTATCTTGCCAATGCGGTTTTTCTTCCTGCTCTCGCTGCCGGCTTTTATCTGGCCTCTCAGGCGGGCTATTACCGCGCGGGCTTTTTTGGCGCAACATTCTTTTTCTTGTTCTGGATTTTCAACGTTGACCAGCTAAGGCGGTGCCCTTTTTGTCATCAGCGCGCACGCAGTAAGGAAGCATTGCTCGCCAGGCTTCAACGCTGTGGGAACTGTGGCAGTGCTCTGACACAAGATGATGCCCACCCAGATCAATAAAACAGATGCTGGCCAGGATCGCAATTTTGATGATATTGCTGATCGCTTTGAAAAGCGTATCTACGGTGGTCTGAAGGGAAGGGTCCGCCTCGCAGTTATCGATGCAGAGATAGAGCATGCTCTGCAACTTCTAGGGCGCGCGCAATTGGATGTGCTTGATATTGGCTGTGGTCTTGGTCAACATGCCATTCGACTCGCGGAGCAAGGCCACAAGGTGGTGGCAAATGAGCTCTCGCAAAAGATGCTGGACGTTGCAAAACAGAACGCTTCTCTAGCTCGGATAGCCCACCCCATTGACTTCGTAAACGGCCCTTATCAGGACCTCTCCATCGAGCCCTCGAGTCTGGACCTTATACTTTGCCACGCTGTTATCGAATGGCTAGCACAGCCTGATCGATTGTTCCCTGCAATTTCCACGTGGTTAAAACCCAATGGTTTGATGTCACTGAGTTTCTACAATCCCGCAGCCAAAGAATATCGTAATTTAATACGAGGTAATTTTGACTGGCTAGAGCAGCAGCGCACGTATGAATCGGACGATGGAAGTCTCACACCCAATCAGCCTTGCAGCCTTGAGCAAGTCGAAAGCTGGGCCAATGCAGCGGGCCTTAGTGTCATAAGAAGCAAGGGTATCCGGGTTTTCAGTGACTATATCGTCGAGCGCCGAGGCGGCCTCGCTGACGAAGATAGTGTACTGGAGATGGAGTGCCGCTACGCCGGCAAAGAGCCATTTAAATGGCTGGGGCGATATATTCATCTGTTACTGCAGCGTCATTAGTCACTTTGTTTGACACTCTGGTTTATGCGAAGGAGAAAAAATCTGTGGAAGTTGATAAGCATTATGAAATGGGAAGTCTTGAAGCCATAACGGCCTACTCCAGATCGTTCGCGCTCGAGCGAGGCTGGGAGAATTTTCAAAATCCAAAAAATATCGTTATGGCTTTGAGCGTTGAGTGTGCGGAGCTGCTTGAACATTTTCAATGGCTCGACGCCGATGCCTCAGCTGCCATTGACGCTGATAAAAAGCTCGAGGTGGGAGACGAGATAGCCGACGTCCTTTTTTATCTTGTGCGACTTGCGGACATACTAGCAATTGATATTCCACTTGCGGCCGCACGAAAGGCACAAATGAATGCTATTAAATACCCGTTAACCGAAGTCTCGGATTAGGATGGTTTTTATGTTATCGATGATCTACGCCCGCTCTCTAAATCACTGTATCGGCAAGAGCGGCCAGATACCCTGGCATCTGCCCGACGAATTTGCGCATTTCAAGCAAACTACGCTGGGTTGTCCCATCATCATGGGTAGAAAAACCTATGAAGATCATGAGTCGGCTTTACCCGGCCGTTTAAATATCGTTGTGACCAGGCAGCCCAATTATTCAGTGGTCAATGGCATTGTTCTCGCAAGTGACCTGAATCAGGCGATCGATCTGGCTTCCAGCAATCACAGCAAGATATTTATTATCGGTGGCGTTGAGTTTTTTTCGAAAGGTTATGAAGTTTGCGACACCGTGTATGAAACTGTGGTAGATGCAGACATTAATGGAGACGCATTTCTACCGGCGTTTGATTACAGCGCTTGGGATACTGAGCTTATGTCAACACATGATATTGATGAGAGACATCGCTTCGCCTTTAGAATTTATCGGCACTCTCGCAGAAAGGCCTAGCTTTGCATAACGCCTAGCTCTATATCTAGAAGCGCGGGCTTATCCCGATTTTTTTTTGGGCATAGGCACTAACCTGGAGGTCTCTCGCAAGTAGGCCATATAGTTTTCATTTTCTCCCCATTTACTCTGCGCTTTTGCTTCAAGTAGAGGAATGCCGCTTAATCGGGTCAGCAAGAAAAATACAAATAGCGGCGATACTAGACTGATTAGCTGCCAGCCTGCCAATACTGGAGCCGCTAATAAAGCGATACCACTCCAAAGAAGTATCTCGCCGAAATAGTTCGGGTGTCTGGAGTATCGCCACAGGCCGCTATCAATAAACGCGCTTTCACCGTGGCGTCTGCGAAACTGACGCTTTTGATAGTCGGCAATGGTTTCGATAAGCAGCCCCGCACCCCAGATGATAAGCGCGAGATAATCGATTGTGCCTAGCGGCTTGCTAGAGCTCGAGGATATGGCGGCTACTGCGGCGGCGGCTGTTACTACAACCCAAAGCCCTTGAATGGTCCAGGTCAGAAAAAATCGTGGGGCACTCTGTTTTATTTTGTCGAATCGACTATCTCCATCATCGATCAGTATGCGTGAGAAAAGAAACAGACCAAGACGTGCAGCCCATAGCGCTACCATCATGGTGAGCAAAACCGCGCGAAGCGATTTTTCTTCACTGAGCGCCAGCGCTAAAAAAACGACTGCAATATACGTTGCACTCCCTGTCAGGTCATAGAACTTCTCTGTTTTCAGTAGCCATGCTGGTATAAAAGCAAGCCACTGAACAAAAAAGGCAAGTGACCCACAGATCACCGGCAGCGGAATCGTTTCGAACTGAGCAGCGCGATAAGATTGAGCCAGTACTACCAAGGTCGCAAAGGCAAGAATTGCGGCAACTTTCGGAAGAGAAGACATTGATGCGTTTTACCGATGAGGGCGGTAGCGTAATAAGACACCAGGCGCCTATTGCTTAGTCCGCAAAGAGCTCTTCATTGCGAGGTATTGAATCTTTATCCCGCAAACCCACTTCCAGTATTTTCGTTACCTCGCTACGAGGTAGCGCTTCGCTCAAATAGAACCCCTGTATGGAGTCACAACCCAGCTCCTCTAACAGTTCGAGATGCTCCCGGCGCTCTACGCCTTCAGCGATTACCCGCATCTTGAGTGTGTGCGCAACTTCGATGATTGCTTTCGTGATAGCTCGATCAGCTTCGCTTTCCGTGAGGTTTTGAATGAACATCTGGTCTATTTTCAAAATGTCTACTGGAATCTGCTTGAGTAGTTTAAATGTTGAATAGCCTGTGCCGAAGTCGTCGATAGCGATTTCGACGCCCATTGCGCGAAGGTCTTTTAGCAGTGCTGGTGTTTTGCTGAAACTATCAAAAATAAGAGATTCTGTGAGCTCTATGACTAGTTGCCCGGGTGGAAAGCCGGTTTTCTTCAGCAGTCGACGAATTAAGGACAGCATGTCGTGTCGAATCAATTGCTTCGCTGAAAGGTTAACGGCGATCTTAATATCTTTAACGCCTGCCTCTATCCAGCCCATGCCGTGTCGGCATGAGGTCTCCAGAACCATTTCACCAATTTGTGAGATCAGCCCCGCGCTTTCTGCGATCGGAATAAACTCGGCGGGTTTGATCCACCCCATCTCATCGTGTTTCCAGCGAACTAGCGCTTCCAGTGCCGTGATCTTACCAGACGCCAGATCCATTTTCGGTTGATAGTGGACCGACAAATCATTTCGAGCGAGCGCGTTGCGAAGCTCGACCTCGAGGTTGAGCCGTCTAAGGGAAGCCGAGGTGGAGCTACTCTTACCGAAAAACTTGATACTGTCGCCGCCAGTAAGCTTTGCTTGTTTTGCTGCGCTCATCGCCTGTTCGATGAGTTCCTGGGCGGTGCAGGCTTTTTGTGGATAGCAGCTAATGCCTATGCTGGCGGTTGCCACGAGTTGCTGATCCTCAACGAAGAGAGGCTTTTTGATCGCGTGCAGAAGTCGATTGCCCATTTGCCGCAATTCCGCGACGTTGTAAATGGCGTCAAACAGCACGATAAATTTGTCTGCGGCGAGATGGAAATACATATAGCGCCCATCAAGAGCCGTGTTGATAGCTGACGCCAGACGATTATGCACCGTTTTGATCAGGGCATTCCCAACGGTATTGCCCAGAGTCGATGTGACCGTGTTGTAGCGGTCGAGATCGATGTAAAGCAAGGATAGTGAGCGGCGCTGCGATTTGGCCTTAGCCATCGCCAGCTTAATTCGCTGAGAGATATCAGCTTGCGCTGCGAGCAATGGAGCGCTTTCAAGAATGGACGATGTGGACTCGAAGTGTATGCTCACTTTCGCTCCAGTTGAGTTACTGAGCCATCGCTCGGCGATTGTTCTTCTTTCTTTTAAAACGCCCCCGAGGTTTGCTGGGTGCGCGCGATGATTTCATGGCCACAATTAAACGCCTTGCTCGAATAGGAGGCAAGCTGCGCAACCGTAAAACAGTAATAATAACGAACACTTAGCATATGTTTTGAAGTTAATGTCTCATCTTTTGTGCCGAGAAACCAAAAGCGCGAAGCTCTACTGGTCATTGCGGGTAGACGCTACGAAATAGCCCGCTTTTCGCGTAACATTCTCGCTTTGAATCGCTTGTTCACGGTTTTGCCATAGTTGCTTTTGATGGACGTTTCTAGACTCTTAGAAAATTTAAATGATGCCCAGCGTAATGCAGTCACCAGTGATAGTAAGCACTTACTAATACTGGCAGGCGCGGGCAGCGGTAAGACCAAGGCGCTGGTGCATCGTATTGCGTGGTTGATCCAGGTTGCCAATTGCTCCTCCTCCAGCCTGCTTGCGGTAACTTTTACCAACAAGGCTGCAAAGGAAATGCGCTATAGAATAGGTGATTTAATGAAAGTGAGTACTCACGGCATGTGGGTCGGAACGTTTCATGGTATCGCCCATCGTCTGTTGAAAGCGCATTGGCACGATGCGGGCCTGCCTCAGAACTTCCAGATCATCGACAGCGAAGATCAGCTCCGTATGGTCAAGCGTATCGTGCGGGAGATGGAGCTCGATGAACAGCGCTTTTCACCAAAATCCCTGCAGTGGTATATCAATGGCTGTAAGGATGAGGGCAAGCGCGCCAGACATATCGAGGCCTATGACTACTTTGAAAAAACCCAGCTCATGGTTTATGCAGAGTACGAGAAGGCCTGCTCGCGCGGCGGACAGGTCGATTTTGGCGAGCTACTGCTGCGATCACATGAACTCTGGCTAGAGAAGCCCGAGTTGCTGAATCACTATCAGCAGCGATTTCGCCACATACTTGTGGACGAGTTCCAGGACACGAATACGATTCAATATGCCTGGCTCAGGGTACTCGCGGGAGCTCACACTGACGTGACCGTGGTTGGCGATGACGACCAATCAATCTACGGTTGGCGAGGCGCCAAAATTGCGAATATCCAGCAATTTTCCGATGACTTTCCAGACACGGAGCTCGTCAAGCTGGAGCAGAACTACCGTTCAACATCAACCATCCTCGATGCTGCGAACGCGGTTATTGCCAACAATAATGGGCGCCTGGGTAAGGACCTGTGGACAGACCACGTGCATGGCGAGCCGATTCAGATTTACGCCGGATTTAATGAGCAGGACGAAGCGCGTTACGTGGTTGATCGCATATCAAGTCTTTGCACTGAGGGCGCCAATTATCAGGATCATGCAATTCTCTACCGCTCAAACGCTCAGTCCAGGGTGTTTGAAGAGGCACTCATCAAGCTTGGTATGCCGTATCGAATCTATGGCGGGCAACGTTTCTACGACCGTATGGAGATTAAAAACGCGGTGGCGTACCTGCGCCTGGCTTATCAGCATGACGATGACACCGCCTTCGAGAGAATCATTAATACGCCCACGCGCGGAATCGGAAGTAAGACGGTCGATACCATTCGATTCTATGCTAGAGAAAACGGATTGACGCTTTGGCGCGCTAGCAAGGCTTCGCTCGAAGCAACGGTTTTTTCTCCCCGTGCTGCAAAGGCTATTAAGGCCTTTCTGCAAATGATTGAAGAGCTTGGTGACTATATCACCGCCAACTCGCTGGAGCAGTCAATGGAAAGAGCGCTCGAGGTGAGCGATTTAATCGCGTTCCACGGCCGTGAGCCTGGCGAGAAGGGCCGCACAAGGGTTGAGAACTTGCAAGAGCTTCTTAGCGCTGCAAAGTTGTTCCAACCCGAAGAGGAATCTTTGGCAATACGTGAATTTCTCGATACCGCCGCTCTCGATGCGGGTGAACAACAAGCGGATGAACATACGGATGCTGTGCAGCTTATGACACTCCATTCCGCTAAAGGCCTCGAATTTCCAACTGTCTTTCTACCGGGTTTGGAGGAAGGGCTGTTTCCGCATCGAAACTCTTCGGAAGACCCAGATCAGCTCGAGGAGGAGCGACGACTCTGCTATGTGGGTATTACCAGAGCAAGAAAAAATTTGACCATCTGTTATGCTGAGTCTCGGCGCTGGTACGGTCAGGAGCAATTCAATGCCGTCTCTCGTTTTGTTCGCGAAATTCCCGATCGGTGCGTCGAGGAAGTACGCCTTGATACCGCTGTTCGACGACCTGTTTTCAGCGCAGCGTCAAGAAGCGCTGCCGCAGCTGTCAGTGCCGGTGAAGACTTGGAAGCCGGTTTGATACTCGGGCAAAGAGTGAACCACAAGATTTTTGGCGATGGAGTTGTCTTGAATTTGGAGGGCAGCGGCCCTAACTCGCGCGTTCAAGTCAATTTTGACGGCGAGGGCAGCAAGTGGTTGGTCGCAGCTTTTGCGAATTTGGAACCGGTTTAAACCATTTTTACTATTGAGAAATTTTTCAGAGCGAAATTTATGAGAAGTACGCCCAGAGCTTTGCTAGCCATTAAACGACTACAGGGTCATCGTGTTCTAACCACGTTGATAGCTTGTCTGCTACTGATTTTCTTGAGTGCCTGTGGTGGTTCTGAGCCCACTTCCACAGGAGAAAACTCAGTTGCCGACAAAAAGTTTAAATGGAAGCTTGTAACCACATGGCAAAAGAACTTCCCGGGGCTGGGCACTGCACCTGAAAACTTCGCCCGACTCGTCAATGAAATGAGTGACGGCCGACTGCAGATTAAAGTATTCGCCGCCGGTGAGATTGTTCCCGCACTGGAGGTTTTTAGTGCCGTTTCAGGCGGCACTGCAGAGATGGGACACGGCGCCGCTTACTACTGGAAAGGGAAAATACCTTCTTCCGTGTTTTTTACATCGGTACCCTTTGGTATGAACGCTCAGGAGATGAACGGCTGGCTGCACTACGGAGGTGGCCTCGAGCTTTGGCGTGAGGCTTATGCGCCGTTCAATTTGATACCCTTTGCTGGTGGAAGCACGGGCGTGCAAATGGGTGGGTGGTTTAACCGGGAGGTTAATTCCCTGAATGACTTTGACGGCTTGAAGATGCGAATCCCCGGAATTGGCGGAGAGGTCTTCTCTAGAGCGGGCGGCACTGCCGTCAGCATGGCCGGTGGAGAAATCTACACCTCGATGCAAACAGGTGTAATCGATGCCACCGAATGGGTTGGCCCCTACAACGATCTTGCTTACGGCTTTGCGGATGTCGCTGAGTATTATTATGTACCAGGCTGGCACGAGCCAGGTGCGGTTCTAGAGTTCATAGTCAATGAAAGCGCTTACGCGGAGTTGCCCGCCGATCTACAGGCCATCGTTAAGGTTGCTGCCCGAGCAATCAATCAGGATATGCTAGACGAATATACTGCAAGAAATAATCAGGCGCTCAAACAACTACTTGATAAAGGTGTAGAGATTCGTGAATTTCCGCAGGATGTTGTTGCGGCGCTCTCTGAAATATCACAAGAGGTCTACGCTGAGAATGCGGAAAAAGATGCGTTATTCAAAAAAGTGTATGAGTCTTATTCCGTCTTTCAAAAAGATGTTAGTCAATACCACAGAATTAGCGAAGAAGCGTACTATGAGCTTCGTAACTCGATAGCACGATAAACGCTTCATCAATTTGGAAACAATTTTTGGAATATAACTATGAAACGTACAGTCTGGATTACCGGAGCCTCATCGGGTATTGGCGAGGCGATTGCCAGAGTTATGGCAAGGCAGAATACCAATTTGATTTTATCCAGCCGCAGAGAGGAAGAGCTAGAGCGAGTCAAAAGTCTGTGCGTAACAAGTGGTGCGAGCGAAGATTCTGTACTGGTTTTACCGATGGACGTTACCGATGAAAGTGCTATGCCTCAGATTGTGAAACAAGCGGAGAGTGCGTTTGGCGGTATAGACCTGCTGATTAACAATGCGGGCATCTCTCAGCGTTCACTTTGCCAGAACACGGAAATGGCAGTCTATCGCACCCTATTTGACATAGATGTTTTCGGGCAAATTGCGGTTACCAAGTTGGTGTTGCCTGCAATGCTTGAGCGCGGAACAGGCCATATCGCTGTTACGTCTTCGGTCGCCGGCAAAATTGGCGTTGCGCAACGCACCGGATACTGTGCGGCCAAGCACGCGATGATGGGATTCTTTGATGCCTTGCGTGCCGAGGTGGAACATCAGGGCGTAGATGTCAGTACCATCACACCTGGCTGGATTAAAACGGCCGTATCTGAAAATGCCATCAGTGGTGATGGCAGCAGCTACGGGAAAATGGATAAGGACATCGCAAATGGTATGGATGTTAACGAGGCGGCAGAAGTCATCGTCTCTGGTCTCAATAAAAAGAAAAAGGAGATCGCCGTGGGTGGTCGCCTTGAGATGGTGGCGCTTAGACTGAAGCGATTTTTCCCCGGCGTTGTTTTTAACATGATGAGCAAGCGAGGCGCTGAGGCGTTGCGCAACGAACAATCTTGAATGTCTGACTAACTAACAAACCTCGCTAGTAGTGTGGGGGCTTCTCAATCTCGGCGTGAATCTCATCGCTTGTGATCGCGCCGAGCTTTTCCAACAGAAGTTTGTTGCTTTTAGCAAGCGTTGAGTAGTCTTTTTGTAGCTCTGCTACCACGTCAGAAAGTTGCTGGTGGCTCTGTTCGAGAAACGCAATTTTCATTTGTAGCTGAATAATATCGTTGTCTTGTTCTGCCATCACTTGCTTGCTTTATCGTAAAATTAAACAAAGCCCGCGTTGTTGCGGGCTTTGTTTTTAAGGGCTTTGTTGTTAAGGACTCTGTTGTTGCAGGCTCTGTTATTACGAGCGCTGAGCCTACTATAATCAGGCCGGAATTGTCATTGCCACAACGTCAGTTAATACGTACCTCTCTTGCGCCCGGATCGACTGGAGCCGTTTTGGGCAGGGTGATTGTCAATACTCCATCGACCATCTCGGCCGAAACCGCGTCAATATCGACGCTTTCGTCTAGCAAGAATTTACGCGCGTAATTTAATTGAGTTCTCTCCCGGCGTAACAGCAACTTTTCCGCCGCGTTGCGTTCTGCCCCGTTTTCGGCGCTGGCATCTACAGCTTCTTGATTTGAATGGTCGATTTTTGTCTGTAGCGATAGCTCTCCATCTTTTATGTCAAGGGAGACTTGCTCTTTCTTGATGCCGGGCAGGTCAATGAATAATTGATACTGTTGCTTTGTTTCGTAGATGTCGGCAGCTGGTCGAGCACTACGCTCCTTTTCTTGCTTTCTTACCGCTAAATAAGGCTGGGAGTAAAAACCATCGAAAATCGAATCAATAGCTGGATGCCTTACTGATCTGAATGGTCGAGTAGAAATTGCGTAGCTCATATCAATATCCTCATATTACATTTGATGGGCACTCATCCCTTTGCGAGAATTCCCGTCTAACGATGGGGCTGTTGTGAGCGCCGTTTCTATCGCTGGGGGCTATCGCCCCTCACGTTGAAGATATTGCGGTTGAATGTGATTTTTCAAGGAAAAAGCTGAAGTTTTTGCTAATCAGCGACCGTTCGAAAAAACAATAGAATTCGCTTGAAAAGCGAGAAATCGCCCCAAGCGCAGGTGTATCGTATTCTGGCTAGCAGCAAGCGCCGGAATCCAGATTTTGGCTATTGCTTTCTTTAAAGGGCATGTTTGTACCACAGCCTTCGAAGATCCCGAAGTGAGTGTTTCTATTGCCGTAGAAATCGAAGTGCCTAGCGAATCGCGTCGACTTGAGCATGTCGTAACTGTTTCCACAAACAGGCATGATCTTACCTGCCGGAAAAGTATGCCCGTTGTCTAACACCATATCTTTGGGGCTCTCTGCGATTGAGCCTCGGTAGGCAACTGCTTCACCATAATCTTCGCAGGCGGGTTCCAGTGATGATATTTTGAAAAGTCTGTAGGTTGCGGAGAAAAACTGAATAGGGTCAAGCAATTCTTTAATTTCGTCGTTTTCGATAGTGAGTGGCCGGTCTTCCACAAGCCTGGGGTCGGCGAAACCCTGGCGCTTGGCTATAGACATGAAGTCGTTCCAGTAAAGCGCGCCGCTTAAGCATTCGCCGTACAGCAGCTCGTTGTCGACCAATGCCTGGGGAACACGCCTGTCAGCGTAGACATCTGAAAAGTACATCTCCCCGCCCTCTGCCAACAGACGATGAGCCTGTTTAAGCACGGCATCTTTATCGGGCGATAAATTAATAACGCAGTTAGAAATAATCAGATCAAAACTCCCGTCTTCAAAGGGCAGTTCATCGAGCCTTTCGATATAGCCTTTGTAGAAGGAGACGTTAGACTCAGCGTAGCCAAAAGCGTCACGGTGATAATCAATGTGTCGCCGCGCCACGTCGAGTTGCTCGTCAGTCATATCGACGCCGACAACGGACCCTGATTCGCCAACTAGCGCAGAAAGCATATAGGCATCCCGGCCGGAGCCTGAGCCTAGATCAAGAATTCGCAGCCCCTCGAGCTCGACCGGAACGACGAGGCCGCAGCCGTAGTACTTGCTGGCAACCTCATCATGAATCTTGCCCAATATCGATTTGATATGTTCGGGCGGCGCCTCTAGCGTACAACAGGCATCTGTCTGCAAATCGTCTGAGTTTTGCAGGGTTTTACCGTAGTAGTCTTTAACGTGATCAAGCATCATAATCTTCCAATCTGGCGAGATCGCATCATCGCGATCAATGTATCGGTTCTAACTGTACCGATACCAACTGTTCTAACAACAAAAGCACCTCGATACGACTTTGCAACAGAATAAAGTTTTGCTCTGATGGCCCCCGTTAACTGGAGCTATACTGCAGTAAAGGACTGCAACTTAGGTCTGCAACTTAGGTCTGCAACAAAAGGCCTGCATTGGCATTCGTAGCTACAACGTCAGCGCCCAGCGATCATAGTAAATGATCCGGGCTCAACGGGATACTTAGACATGATTAAAAAGCTATTGTTCAAAGTTTGTTTCATGATGGCTGCACTGTTTGCGGTGTTGATGGTGATGCCTGGCCCTGGTGGCGAGCCCGTGATGTCGGTTGAGGACTTGCCTGGTTATGGTTTGGTTAAGGCGGCGTCAAATGCTGCAGATTATGCAGAGCAGGCGCTAGAGGCTCAAACGCCCGAGCAGCAAATCTATACCTGGGTTGATGAGAACGGGGCAGTTCACTACAGCCATCAGGCGGCCCCGGGCGCTACCGCTCATGAGATAAGCCAGTCCAACCCGCCGATACCTTCTGAGAAGTTTGTGGGCGAAATTGATTTCAAGAAGCGGAGTCAGGCGTCCTCCTCGGGGGGCGGCGTGTTCAAAACCGGCTCTTCTCGCGGTGTCGATCAGGGGCTGAGCGCTGACGATTTTCAGGCACTGGCCGAGGGCGATCTCAGCAATGCCAGCAAGGTGCTCAAGGAGTTGCCGGCTTACTTGCAGGAGGCACATCAAAAGAGGGAGCAGGCTCTCAAGGACCTCTGAATCCAGAGGCGGCGAGGTGCGTTTGCGCTTCGTCTTGGCTCCGTAAGCCCCCCCAGCGGGGAAAAATGCCTAGTTTGAATTCTCGACAAATCCCGAGGCAGGTTATAGTCTGCCTGCCTTTGCCGCCCAATGCGGCGTCTCAATCAAGTTTTTCAGGTGGTTCTCAGGTGATGGCACATACTAAGTCAAACAAAATGCTCGCAGCGATACTCGTTGGAGGTGCCATTCTTGCTGGTTGCCAGCAAGAAGCCGGGGTAGAGCGTGCATCTGAGGTGCCTCAGACAGAGCTACAGAAAGAAAGTTACGCGGTTGGTAGAAACTTTGGTTTAAATATTAAGCAAGTGCAGGCTGAGATTGAGCTGGACAGTGCTTATTTCAATGCAGGCATGTTCGATGCGATTGAAGACGAGCAGCGTATGACCGATGAAGAGGTCGCTCAGACCTTACAGGCCTTGCAACAGAAAGCCATAGCGCAACAGCAGGAGAAAGTGCAAAAAGAGGCCGCCACCAACCTTGCTGCGGCTGAAGCGTTTTTGTCAGCCAACGCCGAGAACGATGGGGTTGTGACTCTGGATAGCGGGCTGCAGTATCGGATAGTAACGGAAGCAGAAGGCGCCAAGCCCTCAGCGGAAGATACAGTCACCGTTCACTACGAGGGGCGGCTCATTGACGGTACGGTTTTCGATAGCTCCTACGACAGGGGTGAGCCGGCAACGTTTCCGCTGCGCGGTGTAATCGCTGGTTGGACAGAGGCGCTACAGCTTATGTCTCCGGGCGCTAAATACGAGCTCTTTATACCGCCATCACTGGGCTATGGAGAGCAGGCACGTCCTGGTTCGCCGATTAAGCCGAATTCTGCTTTGATTTTTGACGTCGAGTTGATATCAATTGCCGACGCTGAAGGCGCGACGGACGCTGAGTAAGGCGTTTTCTGCGCTTTTATATTTAGCAGCGCTACTCTACTGGACGCTAGCGCAAGCGATGGTGAACGCCATCGGAGGTCACGGCGCTATAGCCACCCTCGGCGTTAAAAGCGAGTGCCAACACGGACAAACCCTGAGGGTCCATGCCGTTTCGCTTTGGCGTCTGCCAGGTGCGCATCACATCACCAGACTCGACATCCCATAATCTTATAATCCTGTCCGACGTGCCAGTTAACAGGAGTTTACCGTCGTTTGAGAACTGCGCTGACCTGATCAGCGTGCCGCGTTTTTTTGCGAAGTCGCCAAGCCCTAGCTCCAGCTTCAGTTGACCTGTGATCGGGTCCCAGATACGCGCGCCGTCATATTGCGCCATGGTAAATAGCAGCGAGCCATCTGGCGAAAGTCTCGCTATCTGTACAGCTTCATTGTGTTCCAGCGTGTGCAGCGGCTGCTGCGCCTCACCCGATAGCTTGCCAGGATTTAGCGCCCAGATTTTTACTAGTCGATCATT